>DASUZD010000021.1:0-31764 GCA_036377055.1 Gaiellaceae bacterium
TGGGCGACCTGCCGCTCCTCGATCGCGCGGATCGACGAGCGGACGCGGGCGGTCGTGACCATCCCGGTCGCGGGCATTCCCGACGCCGTGGCGGTCGGCCCGAGCGGGGTCTGGGCGCTGACGTACGACCTCCGCGGCCGCAGCCGGCTCGTCCGCATCGATCCTCGATCGAACCACGTCGTCGCGCGGCGTGTCCTCGCCGGCTCGCCGATGAGCGTCCTCGAGCAGCGGGGCGCGCTCTGGATCGGCGGCCTCGACCGGAAGCGGAGCTCCGTGCTCCTACGCCTCGACCCGCGCTCGCTCGCGGTGCGCCGCACGATCCCGCTCTTCCAGGTGACGCTCGACGAGCGGCGCGAGCGCCAGGTAGCCGAGCGCAGGACACAGCGCCGCTAGCGCAAAGCCGAGCCGCCACGACGTCGCTCCGACGACCGCCGCGAACGCGACCGGCACGCCGGCGACGACGAGGCCCAGCACGGTCTGCTGGAGGCCGATCGCTGCGCCGCTCCTCGCGCCGCCCGTCGCCTCCGCAGCCGCCGTGAAGGAGAGGCCGTTCCAGGAGAGGCCGAGCGTTCCGGCGGCGACCGTCACGGGCACGAGCACGACGAGCGGCGCGTCGGTGAGCGCGGCGACGAGCGCCGTCGTCACTGCGAGCGCGAGCGCGAGCTGCCGGAGCGGAACGACCCGCCGTCCCGTCCGGTCGGACCAGCGTCCGGAGGCGATCCGCGCGACGGCGCCGAGCAGCTGCGTCACCGCGAGCACGGCGGCGGCTGCCGTGGCCGAGACGCCTCGGTGCTGGTGCAGGAAGACGACGAGGAAGAAGACGTTCGAGATCTGCGCGACGAGGAGCAGCGAGCTGCCGCCGGAGAGCAGCCACATCCGCGGGTCGCGAAGCGGCCCGGTCTCGAGCCTTTGCTCCTGCTGAAGGGCGACGGGCGGATCGCGCATCCAGACGGCGCCGGCGGCCGCCGCCGCGAGGCAGCCGGCAGCGAGGGCGAGGAACGCGGCACGGAGGCCGGCGGACTTCGCGAGCCACGGGAGGGACGCGGCCGCGATCGTCCCGCCGAGAGGGATCGCCGTCTGGCGGATGCCGAGCGCGAGCCCTCGTTCCGCGCGGGCGAACCAGCTCATCACCGCGCGGCCGCTCGCGGCGTTGACGCTCGCGCCGAAGGCTCCCGCGACCATGAGCATGACGACGAGGGAGGCGAAGTGGCCGGCCCAGCCGATCGCGGCGAGCGCGGCGGCGGCGCCCGCGAGCCCCGCGACGATCACCAGCCGCTCGCCGGCGCGATCGGCGACGATCCCCCACGCGAGCAGCGTCAGCATCATCCCCGCGCTCGTGGCCCCGAGGACGACGCCGATCTCCGTCAGCGTGAGCCCATAGTGGGTGCGCAGGGCGGGCGCGAGCGCGGGCAGGCCGATGTTGACGGCGGCGAAGCTCGCCTGTGCGAGCGTGCCGACCGCGAGGATCGTCCAGCGGTACCGGCTGCTCAAGTCCAGCGCGCGTGCAGCTCGCGGAGCTTCCGCACCTCGTCCGCGTCCGGGCCGTGGCCGTCCTTGCCGGGCACCTCGAGCAGCGCGGGCAGCTTCTGGAACGACGGGTGTCCCAGGAAGACGCCGAGCTTCTCGCCGATGAGCCCTTCCTCGATGTTCGCGTGGCGGTCGCGGTTCGAGCCGAGCGGCGCCTGCGCGTCGTTGACGTGCAGCACGCGGAGACGATTCCGGCCGATGCGGCGGTTCAGCTCTTTGAGAACGGCGTCGAGCGCCGCCCGGTCGGTCACGTCGCAGCCGGACACGAACAGGTGGCACGAATCGAGGCAGATCCCGAGCCGGGGGTGCGCGTCGAGCCGGTCGTAGATCGTCGCCAGCTCGTCGATCGACCGGCCGATCGTGCCGCCCGCGCCCGCGGAGTTCTCCATCAGCAGCCACGTCGTCTCGGAGCAGCGGTCGAGCACCTGCTTCATCGCCGGGACGACGCGCTCGAGGCCCGCCTCGAACCCCGCGCCGAGGTGGGAGCCGACGTGGAAGACGACGGCGTCGGCCTCGATCGCGCAGGCCGCGTCGACGGTCGAGCGCATCGTCGCGACGCTCTTCTCGTAGACCGTGTCGTCCGGCGTCGCCAGGTTCACGAGGTAGAGCGCGTGCACGACCACCGCCTCGATCCCGGCCTCCTCGCGCCGCTCGCGAAACCGCGCGAGGTCGGCGGGGTCGTGCTCAGGGAAACGCCACGCCCGCGGGCTCTGCGCGAAGAGCTGGACGCAGTCGCCGCCGATCGCCACCGCGTTGTCGATCGCCCGCTTGATCCCGCCCGAGCAATGGCCGCCGAAGAGCACGGCCCAACGCTATCCGGCGCCGTGTCGCGGGGTCGTCGGCGGTGTCCCTACACCTGTGTACCCCTACATCATCCGCCGGTGTACACCTGCGCTTCTAGGATTCCGGAGTGAGCGTCCGCGTCCGCATGGCTCCGAGCCCGACCGGGTTCCTGCACATCGGCAACGTCCGCACCGCGCTCTTCAACTGGCTCTACGCGCGGAACCGGGGCGGCGAGTTCCTCCTGCGGATCGAGAACACGGACACGGCCCGGGAGGTCTACGCGGCGACCGAGCAGATCCAGGATTCGCTTCGCTGGCTCGGCCTCGACTGGGACGGCCCCGTCACCTTCCAGCTCGACAACATGGACACCTGCCGTCGGCTCGCCCACGATCTGCTCGACGCGGGCAAGGCCTACCAGGACGAGGGCGCGATCCGGTTCCGGATGCCGGACACGGGCACGACGGCATGGGACGACGTCGTGCTCGGGCGCATCGAGGTCGCGAACGAGACGATCGAAAACCTCGTCATCCTCCGCTCGGACGGCCGGCCGACGTACAACTTCGCCTCTCCGGTCGAGGACGCGCAGGACCGGATCACGCACGTCCTGCGGGGGCCTGACCACGTCTCGAACACGCCGAAGCAGATCCAGATCCTGCGCGCGCTCGGCGCCGACGTACCCGTCTACGGCCACGTCCCGAACGTGAACGGCTCCGATGGAAGGAAGCTCTCGAAGCGGCACGGCGCGGTGACCGTCGACGAGTTCCGGCGTGACGGCTACCACCCGGCCGGGCTCGTCAACCACCTTGCGCTCCTCGGCTGGAGCTACGACGACAAGACCACGATCATGACGGTCGCGGAGCTCGTCGAGCGGTTCTCGCTCGAGCGCATCCAGCCAAGTCCGGCCACCTTCGACTACAAGAAGCTCGACTGGATCAACGGGAAGCACCTCCGCGCGCTTTCGCGCGACGAGTACGCCGACGCGCTCGTCCTGTGGCTGGGCGAGATGGGTTTCGACTGGGACTCGGTCCGCGTGCGCGACACCGTGCCGCTCGTCCAGGAGAAGTTCGAGAGGTTCTCGCAGTACCCGGACTACGTGCGCTTTCTCTTCGCCGACGTCGAGCCCGATCCGGCGCTGCTGAACGGCACCGCGCCGGTCCTGCGCGCCGCACAGGAGACCCTCGCGCAGGTCGAGCCGTTCGAACGGGACGCGATCGAGGCGGCGTTACGTGAGCTCGCAGAGCGGCTCGACCTCCCGCCGGGCAAGGCGTTTCAGCCGATCCGGATCGCGGTTACGGGGTCGAAGGTCTCGCCGGGGCTGTTCGAGAGCCTCGAGCTGCTCGGCCGCGAGCGCTCGCTGGAGCGGATCAGTGCTGCGGGTGGCGGAGCGGCTTAGGCGGGGCGAGGGGGTCGATCGCCCGTTGGAACTCGATCCACGCACGGTGTCGGAACTGCGCGGTCGGCAGCGGGAGCTTCCTGCCGCGCGGCTGGGGGTCCTCCTCCTCGCGCTCGTCCTTGCCTGACGCCCTTTTCTCGGTCCACCAGAATCTCATTTACGACTTGTAAACGAGCGCCCGCGCGGCGAGGTTACGGCCAGCGGCGCAGGAGCGCGCACGCCACGACCGTCACCCCGGCCGCCGCCAACGGCCACAACCCGAAGAGCGCACCGAGCGCGACCACGATCGCGCCGGCGAGGGTCAGCGCCACAGCGGTCGCCGCGATCGCCGTGCGCTCGCCGCGTTCGACGCCCGCCGGCTCCGCACCGGGAGCGAGGCGAAGGCGCGCGAGCCGGACGCGGAAGAGCGCCCCGCGCCATTCCCAGACGAGCGGCCACGCCGCCTCGGCGCCGCCGGACGCCGCGGCCTCCGCGACCTCTGCCGTGGCGTCGCGCGCGTCGGCGAGCGCGGCCGCGAGCTCGGCGTGCGAGCTCTGCGCCTCGGCGGGCGGCGCGATTCCGGCCACGGCCTCGCTGGCCGCGTGCAGCGTGTACTGGAGCCCCGGCAGCGCCTCGTCCACGTCGGAGTCGGCGAGCGTCTCGTCCGGATCGGCCGCGATCTGCTCGAGCCGGGAGAGCGTCCGAGTGAGGCCGTTCCAGAGGCCGGCGATCGCCGTCGCGTAGGTCTGCCGCTCGCCGGTCCGAAGCTCCTGGCTCACCGCTGCCGATCATATCCGCCTCCCGCGAGCCAGCGGATGTGGCCCGACGCTCGCTACACTCGCGCGCCGATGAGGGGGCGCGGCGACTCCGTGCTCGTCGTGGACGACGAGCCTTCGATCAGGCTTCTCTGTCGGATCAACCTCGAGCTCGAGGGCTACCGCGTGCTCGAAGCAGCGAGCCTGCCGGCCGCGCGCGAGGCGCTCGAGAGCGAACCGGTCGGCGTCGTCCTGCTGGACATCCACGTCGGCGGAGACGACGGCCGCGAGCTGCTCGCGGAGCTGCGGGAGGCGCGGCCCGACCTCCCGGTGGCGCTCTTCTCGGGCACGAGCGACCCACTCGCGATCGGCGGCCTCGGCGCCGACGCGATCATTCCGAAGCCCTTCCCGCTCGACCAGCTGACCGGAACCGTCGCGCGCCTTCTGGTTTCCGCGCGCGTGTAGATTTCTTCGGTCAAATGAGCGCCACGGCCGTCCGAAGTCCCACCGAGTACGAGTCGCAACTCCAGCGCTACCTGTTCGAACGCTCGGAGGAGGGACGGGCGGTGCGAGTCGGCGAGAAGGAGGTCTCCGAGCAGGCGGCGATCGTCGCCCGCTACGCCGACCTCTTCAGCCGCGACCAGCTCGACGTGCTGCGCGACGCGGAGGAGAGCGCCGAGGGAGACGAACGCGAGCGGCTTTACCGGCTGCGCAAGACCTGCGAGGCGGGCCTGCTGTTCGCGGAGCTGGCCGAGCGCGACGACGCTGTCGAGAACGCGATCCTCGCCGCGCGCGTCACGTACCGCGGGGAGGAGCTGCCGCTGCGCGCGGCGCAGGCGCGGCTCGCGGTCCTGCCCGAGTACGCCGAGCGCGAGGAGCTCGGTGCGCTCCAGGCGGACCGCTCCGCGGACTTCAACCCCGACCGGCTCGACCTGCTCCGCGCTGGCGAGGAGCTCGAGGCCGAGCTTTCGCGCGAGCCCGACCCGATCGCGCGCAACGAGGAGGAGAAAGACATCTCGCTGCGCGACCTTGAGCAAACGCTCGTGGCCGCGACGGAGTCCACGGCCGACGCGTTCGCGCGGCTCCGCGACCGCTGGTTCGACAAGCTGCTCGGCCCGAAGCGTGAGCAGGTTCCGAACGCCTACCACGTCTCGTACCTGCGCCGCCTTTCGCCGCTCGACGCGACCTACACGAAGGAGCGCTCCGTGCCGGTCTGCATGGAGACGCTCTCCCGGCTCGGGTTCCAGCTCGCCGACGACCCGAACATCCGCCTCGACCTCGACGACCGGCCGCAGAAGTCGCCGCGCGCCTGCGTGATCGCGTCCGATCCGCCGCAGATCGTCCACCTGATCACGCGCGCGCAGGGCGGCCTGCACGACTACCAGGCGTTCCTCCACGAGGCGGGCCACGCGCTCCACTACGCCGGCGTCGACCCGGCCCTTCCGTACACGTTCCGAAAGCTCTCGCGCGACCACGCGCTGACCGAGATCTACTCCTACATCCTCGAGGCGATCACCCGGGAGCCGCGCTGGCACGCCGAGCATTTCGCACTCTCGGACGAGCAGGCGCTGGAGAACGCGGAGGCGACGATCTTCCTCGAGGCGCTCCTCTTCCAGCGCTACGTCGCGAAGCTTCGCTTCGAGCTCGAATTCTGGTCGCGCTTCGCCGAGGACGGCGGCACAGCCGACGGGTACGCCGAGCACCTGACGCGCGCGACCGGGCTCTCGTACCGGACCGACGCGTATCTCGCGGACATGGACGCCGGCTTCTACTCGGCCGACTACCTGCGTGCGTGGATCCGCTCGACGCAGCTCCGGGCGCACCTGATCCGGGAGTTCGGCGAGGACTGGTGGATGCGGAAGGAGACCGGCGACTTCCTGCGCGCGCTCTTCTTCGAAGGCACGCGACCGTCGAGCGAGGAGGTCGCGCGCCGGATCGGGTTCGACCCGCTCGACACCTCGCCCCTCGTCGACGAGCTCGACGTGTAGTGCGCGCGGTCCGCTACGACCGCTTCTACACCTACGACGACCTGACCGGGACGCTCCGCGCCTGGGCTGACGAGGCGCCTCGGCTCGTCGAGCTCGACAGCATCGGCCAGTCGTACGAGGGCCGCGAGATCTGGATCGCGACGATCACGAACCTCGACACCGGACCAGCTGCCGAGAAGCCGGCGTTCCTCGTCGAGGCGAACATCCACGCGATCGAGGTCACCAGCTGCACGGCGGCGCTGCACCTCATCCACCGGCTCCTGAGCGGCTACGGGAACGACGCGAACGTGACGCGCGCGCTCGACACGCGCGCCTTCTACGTCATCCCGCGCCTGAACCCCGACGGGAGCGAGCTCGCCCTCGCCGACCGGCCTCGCTTCCTCCGCTCGAGCGTGCGCCCCTGGCCGCGTCTCGACCCGCAGGACGGCCTTTACGAGGAGGACGTCGACGGTGACGGGCGCATCCTCTTCATGCGCGTGCGGGACGCGAACGGCGCCTGGCGCGTCGCGGAGGAGGACGCGCGACTCCTCGTCCCGCGCGGCCCGCTCGAGACGGAGGGCGAGTTCTACCGGCTGCTGCCCGAGGGCCGGATCCGGAACTTCGACGGCGTGACGATCAAGACGCCGCCGCCGCTCGAGGGCCTCGACCTGAACCGAAACTTCCCGATGGAGTGGGGGACGGAGTCGGAGCAGCTCGGCGCCGGGCCCTTTCCGACCTCCGAGCCGGAGGTGCGCGCGCTCGTGCAGGCGGTCGTCGACCGCCCGAACCTCGTCGGCTACATCGCGTACCACACCTTCAGCGGCGTCCACCTGCGGCCGTACTCGGGCTACGACGACGAGCGCTTCCCGACCGCGGACCTGCGCGCGTTCAAGCTGATCGGCGACGAGGCGACTCGACTGACCGGCTACCCCACTGTCTCGATCTACCACGAGTTCAAGTACGACCCGAAGCAGACGATCAAGGGCGGCGCCGACGACTGGGTCTACGACCACCTCGGCGCCTTCGCGTGGACGACGGAGTTCTGGAGCCCTCAACGCCAGGCGGGCCTCGACGGCTACCACTACATCGAGTGGCTCCGCGAGCACCCGATCGAGGACGAGCTCGCGATCGTGCACTGGTTCGACGAGCACTACCCGGGTCGCGCGTACGTGGACTGGTACCCGTTCGACCATCCCGAGCTCGGACCCATCGAGCTCGGCGGCTGGGACCTGATGGGCTTCTGGGCCAACGTCCCCTTCGACCGCCTCGAGGCGGAGGTCGCGCCCCACGCCGACTTCGCGCTCTTCCACCTCCTGATCTCGCCGCTCCTCGAGGAGCACTCGCTCGACGTCGAGCGCGTCGGCGAGGGCGCGTGGCGGATCCGGCTGGTTCTCCTGAACACGGGCTGGCTGCCGACGAACGTGACCGAGAAGGCGGTCGAGCGGAAGGCCGTCCGGCCGCTCGAGATCGAGCTGACGCTGCCGGAGGGCGCGCGGCTCGCCGCGGGCGAGCGCATCACCGAGGCCGGGCAGCTCGCCGGCCGCGTGCACAAGCGAAGCGCCCTCTGGTGGGGGAACGACGAGTCGACCTCGGATCGCATCAAGCTGGAATGGGTGGTCGAGGCGGCCGAAGGCGCGGAGGTCGGGATCGAGGCGCGACACCAGCGCGCCGGGACGCTCCGCCGACTCGTCGAGCTTCGCTAGCTCGCGTGGGGGGAACCCCTGGTGGTAACTATCCCTTGACACCACAGGACGGGTGTTCTAGGATCGTGGGGTGCCGCCTGTAGACCGAAACAACCCGAAGCGGGCCGCCTCGTCGGAGTCGTCGTACTCGGTCATGGAGTTCATGCGCGAGTTCCCGAACGACGAGGCGTGCCTCGAATGGCTGTGGCGTAGCAGGCACGCGCCGGACGGCGAGCACGCCTACTGCCCCAGGTGTCAGACCGCGCGCACGTTCCGCCGCTACAAGGGCTCGCGTCAGCGGCAGGTGTGGACCTGCACGTCCTGCACCTACCAGCTCTCGCCGACGGCCGGGACGATCTTCCACAAGTCGTCCACGTCGCTTCACCTGTGGTTTTTCGCGATGTGGCTGATGACGAGCACGCGATGCGGGATCTCCGCGAAGCAGCTAGAGCGCGAGCTTGGCGTCACCTACAAGACCGCGTGGCGGATGTTCAACCTGATCCGGAACCGGCTGATGACGCAGGACGAAGGCCCACTCGCGGGACAGGACGAAGTCGATGAGACGTTCGTCGGCGGCAAGCTCCGCGAGGGAGAGCGGCGGGAAGCTCCGCGCGAAGGGCATCCAGAACCTCGGGCCTGCGTCGAAGCCGCGCACGGTCGTGCTCGCGATGGTCGAGCGCGGTGGCCGCGTGCGCGCCGAGGTCATCCCCTCCAGTCGGGGCTACCAGCTTCGGACGCGCATCCGCGACCACATCCTGCCCGAGTCGCTGATCTACACCGATGACTGGTCGGGCTACGAAAAGCTAGCCGTCAATACACGCATCGGCGGATTCATCACTCGGCGCGCGTCTACGTGGACGGTGACGTTCACACGCAGACGATCGAAGGCTTCTTCTCGACGTTCAAAAACGGCGTCCGGGGCGTCTACCACGCCGTGTCGGCGAAGTGGCTCCAGTCGTACCTCAACGAGTACGTATGGCGGTACAACCACCGCGACGACGAGGAAGCGCAGTTCAAGACGCTACTGCTGCGCGCGACGGTGAGTTGAGCGCTTCTCGCGCGCTCCACGGCTCACCAAATCGAGCGAGTTGCGCGTCCAGCCAGTCAAGCGGTGGCCATGCGAGCCCGGACATCATCTCGGACGAGATGCCGTCATGAGACGTGATGTAGTAGTGGCGCAGGTGGTTCAGCACGCCTAACCGGCGGACGGTTTCCTTGTCGGCCAGCCGTTTACCAGCGCGGGCGTAGTTCGCGCCGAAGAACAGAGCGAAGTTGATCGCGGGGGCGCCAAAGGCGACGAGGACCGCTATCGCGACGCTGTGCCCGCTTGCGAAATAGACCGCAATGCCAATCGCCCCGAGGACAACGGTCGAGAACTTCACGCCCTGCCGATCAGTGTCGGCGAAAGCCTGCTCGCACTTCTCTCGCCGCGAGAACCGCAAGCTACTTCTCTGTTTCGCTTGCCTTTCTGAGGTTCCCGAAGAACTCGCCGCGGGTCGGCGTCCGCGTCTCCATCCCCTCCGCGGTGCGCTCCTTCCCCGGCTCGCTCGGCTGCGCGTTCGCGCGCTCGACCTGCGCTCTCAGCTCGTCGGGCGTCTTCGGCGGCATCCGTGAAAAGGTACCTCGTGGCGCGGAGCTGCATCTTTGACGGGCGGCGCGGGCCGAGCCCGCGGATGACGAACGCGCACGTCATCCGCAAGGGCTGGATCGAGCAGCTCTATCCGGACGTGCCCTCGTTCCGACACCGGCACGTCCGACGTGAGGCCGACCCGTTCGACGTGTGGTGGTCGAAGAAGGAGGCCGACTTCAAGGTCAGATGCGCGTGCAAGGGGTGCAACAGCGGGTGGATGGACCGGCTCGACCGCGCGGCGGAACGCATATTCGCCACGGACGCCGCTCGGGGCCGCGAGACGAAGGTCGAGCGGCTGGCCGACCGCAAGACGCTCGCCCGCTGGTGCTGCCTCGTCGCGATCCTCTGGGACCAGAAGCAGAAACCGCCGCGCCTCGGCCCGGACGTACACCGGGCCGTGTTCGACGGCGAGATACCCGACGGCACCGGCATCTGGCTCGTCTCTGTCGAGGCGCCCACGGGTAGGCAACCGCTGCTCCTCTACGGCACCCGCGCGACTGGCACAACCCAGACCTACGCCCGCAAGTCGAAGCCGCCCGAAAGGAAGGCCGTCTTGATCTCTCCCTCATCGAGGGGTATCTCATTACCTTCGGCGTCGGTCAGTTGCTCGCGCAGACCTTCATTCCGCGTTCTTCCCCGGACGCCGCATCGGCAACTGGAGCCTCCTCCGACAGTTGTGGCCCGACACGCTCATGACGCTCCACTGGCCGCCGCCTGTGCAGCTTCCCCGCGATCAGATCGAGGCGTTCGCGGACTCGTTCCGGTATTGGATGCCGGTTCGGCGCGGGTAGCTCTTGCCCTACCTCCCGTAGCTCGTTCGCCGAACCTGTCTGCTTGCCATGCGGGGGAACCATAACCAACTCCTGTGGCGTGGAGGGATACTTACCACCCCTGGTTCCCCCACGAACCCCTTCCTTTCAGGCCGCTGGTTGGCTCGCGAGGTTGGCGGAGCCGGCGGATCCCGGTCTGGTGCCGGCGTTGCCTCTCCTGTGTGAGCCTCCCGCCGGGCAGAGCCCGGCTCCGGCGGCCGCGCGCACGGCCTCCGAGGGCGCACGGCGCTTGTGGCTCTGAGCCACCAAGCCGGGCTCCGGCGGCCACGCGCCTAGGGCTTCCGTGACCGTTGTCAGTTGGGCCGCGGGGCTTTTCCTCCGTAGCGACGGGTGGTAGGGTCGGCGCGCCGCAGCTCCCGCCGCACCCGCTGAGGAGACGCGAATGTCGCACGTCACCGGCAGCGTTCAGCTGGTCACGCCTCCGCTCACGATCGGGCCCGACTCCGGGCAGCCTGCGAACGGCGGGCCGAACACGTGGACGCTGAACTTCCAGCACACGCCGTCTCCGGCGCCCGGCGGGACGAAGCTCTTGATCCTCCATTTCCAGAGCGTGAGCCTGCCGGCGAGCAACCGCCTGGAGGTCGACCTCGGCTACGACACCGACGTCTTCACGTCGGCGGACGGCAACGACCTGTGGACGCGACCGGTGAACGTGAGTGCGGTTCCGGGCGGCCTGGTTCCGATCCGGTACATCACGAACGGCTCGAACTCGGGCGGCGCGACGCTCGACAAGTACGGCCGCGGCGAGCGGCACGCGGGCGAGCAGGACCCGAACGCGCTCTCGAACTGCGATCCGTTCCTCGTCGCCGGGACTTACACGGAGCCAACGACGTCCGAGTACGACCCGTTGTGGTTCTGCCACACGCCGCCGCACTGGGAGAACAGCTCGTGCGTGGCCCCACCCGACGTGCGGGCGCAGGTGGCGCCGTCGGTCGGGATGATCATGGGGGTCGAGCACTCGAACTTCAGCAACCAGGACGTCGTCTCGACGTGCTCGGTCACGCTCGTCGGCCCGGATCTCGTCCTGACGGCCGGCCACTGCCACACGCCGTCCGAGGCCCTCCGCGCGTCCGTGACCTTCGACTACGCGATCGACTGCAACGGCGCGACGCCCGGCGGCTACGACGCGCGCTTCCACAAGGTCGTCCGGGTCGTGAAGCACCGCTGGCAGGACCCGAACTTCCCCGGCTTCGACTACTCGCTCCTCCAGATCCGCCTCCCGCCCGGCGGGCTCGGCATCACGCCGATCCCGATGCGGGCGGACCTGCCGGGCCCGAACGAGCAGGTCTTCTGCATCCACCACCCGAACGGGGCGGTGAAGAAGCTCTCGACCACGCACCCGGCGTTCGCGACGATCACCGCGTCCAGCTCGGCGGCCATCACCACCCAGGAGATCGACATCTCGGGAGGCAGCTCCGGGTCGGGCCTCTTCGACGCCGCCGGGAACATCCTCGGCGTCCTCACAGCCAGTCCCAACTGCGCCCTCAACTACTTCCCCGTCAGCACGATCCTCCCCGACCTGGCGGCGCCGGAGGGCCCGCCGCTGAACCGCGACGTGATGCTCGTGTTCGACCGCTCGGGGAGCATGTCGCTCCCGGCCGGAACCGGGCGGACGAAGATCGAGGAAGCACGCGACGCCGCTGCGCTCTTCGTCGAGCTCGTGCGCGCCGGGCAGGGGAACCGCATCGGGCTCGTCTCGTTCAGCACGACCGCCTCGTCGCCTGTCGACGCCGCGATCGCCGCGGCGACGCAGGGCACGAAGAACAACCTCGTCGGGCCACCGCCGCACACGACCGGCGTCGTCGGCTCGCTCGCTCCCGGCGGGAACACGACGATCGGGGGCGGCCTCGACGCAGCGCGACTTCAATTCCCCGCGCCGGGCGCGAATTCGCGCGCGATCCTGCTCATGACGGACGGGCTCGAGAACACGCCCCCGATGATCGTCGACGTCGACGGTGGCCTTGCCGGGATCGACGTGCACGCGATCGGCTTCGGCACCGAGTCGAGCCTCGACGGCGTCAAGCTCTCGAACCTCGTCCAGCGCCACAACGGCCTCTACACGCGCGCCGGATCGGGGCTCGCGCTGAAGAAGTTCTTCGCGCTCGCCTTCGGGAACATCTTCGAGGCCGGCGCGCTGACCGACCCCGAGGGAGTCCTCGCCGAGGGCCAGTCGGAGTCGAAGCCGCTCTCGATCTCCGTTTGCGACGAGGACACGATCACCGCGGTCGTGGGGTGGGACGGCGAGGACGTGCGCCTCCACGTCGTGGTGCGCGCGCCGTCCGGGACTGCGATCCCGGCGGTTGCGCCCGGCGTCGAGGAGGGAGTCGGGAGGACGTGGCACTTCCTGCGGATACCGCTTCCGCAGGGCGGCGAGCGCGAGGGCACGTGGACGGTCGTGGTCGCCCGCGAGCGAGGCGTCGGCGAGCTCGAGGGCCCGCGTCGCGAGGTCCGCTACTTCACGAGCGTGCTCGCGTCGGGCGGGCCGAGCCTCCGGTCGCTCGTCACGCAGCGGATCTTCTACACAGGCGACACGATCAACCCGCGCGTCGTGTTGCGCTACGCCGACAGCGAGCTGGCGGACAACGCGGTCGTGAAGGCGACGGTGACGAAGCCGGCGACGGCCGCCGGGGACCTCCTGAGCGACGCGAGGCTCCGTCCGCCGGAGCCGATCGACGGCGACACCCTGCCGGCGCGGCAGGCGACGCTGCGCGCGCTCGAACAGTCGGCCGGCGGGCCGGTCCTGCACGAGTCGGAGGAGACGTTCGACCTCTCCGACGAGCCGGCGGACACCGGCGGCATCCTCGAGAGCGCCGGCGTCTTCGGGAAGGTGCGCGACGACCTGCTCACCGTCGAGGGCAACTACACATTCCACGTGGTCGCGACCTACGGCGACACGTGCAAGTCCTCGCGCGAGGCGATCTTCGCGGTGCACGTCGACATCGGGATCGACCCTGGCAAGACGGACGTGACCACGCAGGTCGGCGCCGTCCGGCCCGACGGCCGGCGCGGCGTCACGGTCACCTTCGTCCCGCGCGACCGGTTCGGGCACCGCCTCGGGCCGGGGCGCGGCGACTCGCTCACCGTCGACGGCAGCGCGGGCACCGTCCTCACCGGCCCGGTCGTCGACAACGGAGACGGCTCCTACACGGCGACGGGGACGTGGGACCCGGGCTCCGGCACGCCTCCGGGGGTCGTGATCCAGCAGCCGGGCCGGCCGGGCGTCACGGTCTCGAAGCCGACCCGCGGCCTGCCGAGCGGCTGCCTCCCGTGGGTGCTCGCGGCGCTGTTCTTCGTGCTCGCGCTCGTCTTCCTCCTGCTTTGGTTGCTGACGTAGCCAGGCTCAGATCGTGAGCCCGCGGGACGAGAGCTCCTCGTTGGCGGCGTCGACCCGATCGAGGGCAGGCTGGCCCTTCAGCCACTCGGCGAGCTCGGCCATCCCGTCCTCGAGCGTCACCTGCGGCTCGTAGCCGAGCAGCTCGCGCGCGCGCGAAATGTCCGCGAAGCAGTGGCGGATGTCGCCCGCCCGGCTCTTTCCCGTGAGCTCGGGCTCGATCGAGACGCCGAGGACGGTCGCGAGCTTCTGGGCCACGTCGAGGACGGACGTGCTCCGGCCGCTCCCGACGTTCAGCACCTGCCCCGCGACGCGATCGCTCTCGAGCGCCAGCCTGCACGCGCGGGCGACGTCGGACACGCTTACGAAGTCGCGCCGCTGGCGGCCGTCCTCGTACACGAGCGGCGGCTTCCCGTTCATGAGGCGCGACGCGAAGATCGCGAGTACGCCCGTGTACGGATTCGACAGCGCCTGGCGCGGGCCGTACGTGTTGAAGAGGCGGAGCGCCGTGACCGGCACGCCGTACGCCGACCCGAACATCAGGCAGAGCCGCTCCTGGTCGTACTTCGTCAGCGCGTAGACGGAGGAGAGCGCCGGCGGCTTCGACTCCGGCGTCGGGACCGGCTCGAGCGGCCGCCCGTCGGGGCCCTTGGGCTCCCATTCGCCGCGCTCGAGCTGCTCGCGCGGGCGCTCGCGGGGGGCGACGGGCTCGCCGTCCGCCGTGCGGTAGAGGCCTTCGCCGTAGACGCTCATGCTCGAGGCGACGACGAGCCTCTCGACGCTCCGGTCGGGGAGCGCCTCGAGCAGGACGGCGGTCCCGAGGGAGTTCACCTCCGTGTAGCGAGCGATCTCATACATGCTCTGGCCGACGCCGACGCGGGCCGCGAGATGCGCAACCGCGTCGACGCCGTCGAGGGCACGCACGACTGCGCTCCGATCGCGGATGTCTCCTTGAACGAGCTCGACGCGCGGATCTAGGTACTCCGGCCGCGTGGCGCCTCCATGCACCTGTGGCGTCAGGTTGTCGAGCACCCGAACGGCCCATCCGTGCGCGAGCAGATCGTCGGCGAGGTGCGAGCCGATGAACCCGGCGCCGCCGGTGATCAGGATCGACTTCTCCACGTCAGCCCCAGTTTGGCCGTTCAGCGCGGCGGTGACGGCCCCAGTTGATCAGCCTCACCCGGATGGGGGTCGCGGAACGGCGGCGACGCGCCTACGAAGAGTCGCATGCGGCAACTGCGGCGCCGCGAGTGCGGTCAAGCACTCGTGCTCATGGTCCTATTTCTGGTCTCCCTGCTCGGGATGGCCACGCTCGTGCTCGACGTCGGTTCCTGGTACCGATCGAAGAGGCAGCTCCAGAGCACGGCCGACGCGGCCGCGCTGGCCGGCGCGCAGGCGCTTCCCAATTTCCCCGGGGACGCGAACTCACTCGCACAGCAGTACGCGACGAAGAACGCCTCCGATCTCTCGACCGCCGACTACTCGATCGGCAGCGACCTCTTCCCGAATGACCGGATCACCGTCCATGTGACCCGCAACGCGCCCGGCTTCTTCGCCAAGATCTTCGGCGTCGACTCGGTTCAGGTTGGGGCGACGGCGACCGCACAGGCGAAGATGATGGCCCAGGCAAAGCACGTCGCGCCGATCGTGGTCAAGGACGCGCAGTCGATGCTCGGAGACCCGGGCTGCCCCTGCTTCGGCCCGGCGAACGAGACGATCATCCCGCTGAGGACAAACGCCCCCGGCGGCTTCGCGCTCGTCGACCTGAGCGGCAGTGGGAACGGCACCGTCAGCTCGGACGCCATCGCCGACTGGATCGTGAACGGCTATCCGGACTACCTCCCGGTCGGGAAGTACCTCTCCGACCCCGGCGCGAAGTTCAACAACTCGGTGATCCAAGACGCGCTCAACTCCCGGATCGGAAGCGACATCCTCTTCCCCGTATACGACACGTACAGCGGGGGAGGCGCGAACGCCGGTTACCACGTGATCGGCTGGGCGGCCTTCCATCTCGAGGCCGTCAGCATCAACGGCCAAGGCTCGCTGACGGGCTACTTCACCGAGATCACCTGGGACGGCCTCGCCGCCACCACGCCGAGCGGCGGCGGGCCGAACTTCGGCGCGCACACCGTCCAGCTCGTCGGCTGAGCACGGTCGCCGACATCAAGCTCGACTACTCGGGCTGTAGCACGATGTGCGCTACGGTCAGCGTATGCCGCGCCCGCTCCATGTTCGCCTCGACGCTGCGCGAGCGGCACTGCAAGCGCCCGCAGCCCGGCGACGCGTTCGTTCGGCGATTCGCGAGGAAGTACGTCGCGTCGCGGCGGACGAGAACGACCGCGAAGAGATGCGCATGATCCGCGAGCAGCTCGCCGAGCTCGCGCCGCCGCTCACGGACTGACATGCACGAACGGGGGATCTCGCCGACGGCCTCGTCGTCTTCCACCCTGGCGCTTTCTCGTCCGGGCGAGAGCACGCGTGCCCAGGCCAGGCGGCACTACCCTGGTCGCGTGAGCAGGCCCGAGTCATGCGTGGAAGCAGCGCTCTACGAGTTGTGCGTCAAGTACGGCTACTGCGGAGCGAGCGCGCAAACGGACCAGCTTCTTGCGAACACCGCAGACGATCCGGACGCGCTCGTCCACGCTGTCCTCGCCGCCGAGGTATCGAGCGCGCATCCGCGGACAAGGAGGGAAGACGCCAAGTCCGCGAAGTCAGCTGCGACTGGCTCTTTGACGAGGGTCGTGGACGAGGTACGAAGTCCGGCCTACCGCGTTTCCCGTCCACCGCCTGAACGGGCGCGCTTGGCGGACATTCCCGAACACTGGCCCAGGCAAGCGTTGACGCTCAGGTCAGCGCCGCTTCGACCGCCGGGGCGGGCAGCGCGGCAGCTGCCGGTTCCGTCTCGCGATCGCGAGTCGGCCGCTTGCGCATGAGGGCCGGGCGCTCGATGAAACGGTACGTCAGGGCCGAGAGAGATCCCGCGACCACAGCGGTGATCGCGATGTTCGCCGGCAGCCCGGCCCAGCCCGCGACGAGGGCATGGTGGGCCTGGAGCCAATAGATGATCGGAACATGCCAGAGAAACAGGCTGTACGAAGCGACTCCGACGGCGACGGGCACGGGATGCTCGAGCAGCCGCACCGCACGCAGTGGACGCGTGTCGCGCGTGTCCGGAACGACAAGCGTCGCGAAGAGAAGCGCGATCCCTAACGCCTCACCCGTGTTCTGCAGCAGGTAACTGTGCTCACCGCCATGCATCGTCCAGGCGCACGGGATGAAGACGAGCAACCCGAGCGCCACCGCGGCGCGTCGCCAGTACCGCGGCAGCGTCAACCCACCGCTGGTGACCTGGACGTGAAGGACGGCAACAGCCATCCCGAAGCTGAAGAGATCGGCCTGAGCGAAGAAGCTGCGCTCGATCACGGAGTGCAGGTTGGCGTCGTAGCCGGCAGTCGGCGATCCGGGCAACATGTGCGCGGCGTGCTTCCCGCACAGCCCGACGGCCAGCAAGAGGAGAGGCGGCCCCAGTAGGACGAGCACCCGACGACCACGGAAGAGCTCGCGATGCACGGCGCGCGCCACAGCGATCGCGAGGATCGGCAGCGTGCCGTAGAAGACGACCTCGACGGCGAGCGACCAGGCCGGACCGATCCCGATGATCATCGTCGACGGCCGGTAGTCCTGCAGCAACAAGCCAGCCTGAAGGAGCGCGAGCGGATCATGGAGCCTGCCGTTCACGAGGTGCGCACCGACTCGCACGTGCGCCGACCCGAGCACGAGCGCGACGAAGAGCAAGATGAACCAGTACGCGGGCGCGATGCGCAGGAACCGGTTGTGCAGGTACGCCCGGATCGGTAACCGGCTCTCCCCTCGCACGATGCGAGCGACGAACGGCCGGTAGAGAAGAAAGCCGGACAGCGTGAAGAACAGCGTGACGCCGACCGCGAGCGTCGAAACGGCATCGCTGATCCAAAGCGGCGCCGCCAACCCACCGTCCGTGGTCGACGCAACCCAAACGTGGACGAGCACAATCGAGCTCGCCGCAATCGCGCGGAGCCCCTCGATCCCGGCCAGCCGGAAACCCGACGAGGGCAACGGCGTAGGTTTCGGACTCACTTCGCGGTGCTCGACCTGGCGGCGGCAGCCGCGTACGCCGCTGTGAGCGCGGTCGGGACGCAAACGAGCGTCACCTTCATTGTCTCCCCTCCCTGGTGACCCAGGAGAAAAATGACAGGTTCCGCGGTTTAAGTCGAGATGTCGATTCCGAACGCGCGGCCGCCAGCAGACGCTTCGGCGTCCTCAGGCACGTCAGGAAGGCGCATACGGGATTCGAACCCGTGCCGCCGCCGTGAGAGGGCGGTGTCCTAGGCCACTAGACGAATGCGCCCGGCGAGGCGCCAGTGTAGCGACTCGCCGGGCGCACTCAGGACGGCGCCTGCTCGGGTTCAGAAGCGGTAGGAGTGCGCGCGGCTCATGAAGAAGCCGTGGCCGCTTCGGTTCTTGCACGTGAGGCCGGCGCGGCGCGAGGTGCACGTGATGCCGCCGCCTCGCCACGACGATCCGTAGCCGAGGACCGGGGCCTTGTCGACGAGGAGGAACGGGCCGGGATCGCCTGCGCAGAGGTCGATCACGGCACGGCCGGTCGTGCGGAGGCTCAGGCGCTTGCCGGAGTAGTCGAGGTCGGTGCAGGTGTTCCGCGGCGCCGGTCGCAGGCCGCTCTCGATCCCGCAGCCGATGGACCCGCCGCCGTAGCCGCAGACGATGTTGCCGGACGGCGTCTTGAACGAGCCGTACCTCGCAGCGTGAGCCGTGCCGAGTGCGGCCGCCGCGGCGATCGACGCGAGGACGAGGGCGAGTGGGAAGCGGTACATGGTCTCCTCCTTGGGGGTTGCACCCACGATCGGAGGCGCGGCCAAAGGGGCGGCAAAGGCGCGGCAAAGTTTCGCGGCGGCGGCGCGAAGGGAACCAGGAACCCCGTGTTCGGACGGCGGCGGCGAAAGCGCGAGGAGCGTCGCGCGGCGAAGCAGCAGGGCGATCCGCGCGGCGGTGTCCAGAGCGATGAGTACCGGCACGCCGAGCCGACGGACGTCGTCGAGGAGGAGGGCGTCGTGATGAGCGGCCCGGGCGGCGCGCCGCAGGAGGAGCTCTCCACCGACGAGAAGCGCGAGCGCGACCGGCCCGTGTAGGAGGGCCCGGCGAAACACCCTTGTGCCGCCCGGGCCGCGCTGCTGCCCCGATGCGGCGTCCTCGGTCGCGTCGATAACGCTGTTATCGACGCTCCCTGCGTCCTTGCCTCGGAACGAGCATCACGGCCCGTGCAGCGAAGGCCGTTTCGCCGGCCCCTCCTACACGGGCCGGCGCGCAAGCCGTACGACCACCGCAAGCGCCGACGCCGCGGCCGTCACGCCGACCGCTTCCCACCCGACGCCCCCGCGCACTGGAGCCGACGCCGCCGCCAGCACCGCCGCGCTCACCGCCAGCGTGCCTGCCGCGGTCGCGGCGACAGTCGCCGCACGGCGGGCGAGGACGCCGGGCTCGGCGGCGACCCACGGCCGCAGCTCGAGCGACCAGTGCGCGAGCTCGGCAGCGAGCACGAGTGCCGTCGCTTCGAGCGGCGCCCAGACGTCGAGGCCGCGCGGCCCGAGGAAGAGCGATCCGCCATAGGCGCCGCCGAGCAGCGCGACTCCGATCGTCACGCCCGGCGACCGACCCAGCACGAGCGCCGCCACGAGGGCAAGCACCCCCAGGACGCAGGGCACGAGGACCACGAGAGCGTGCCGGGTCGCGTGCAGCGGCGGGTCGACGGCCGCTCCGGCGGCGACGAGCAGCGCGGCGAGTGCGACGGCTAGACGCGGACGCGGCGGGCGGAGCGCCTGTATGCGGCCACCTCCTCGAGCGCGCTCGCGAACGGAGCGTCCTCCTGCCACTCGACGACCGCGATCCCGGCGCGGCGGTAGCGGGCGCGGAGCGCCTCCCGGTCGAGCAGCCAGAGGCGGTGCGCGAGCGCGTCGGAAGGGTCGCGGCCCGGGCCGGTGAACGGAACGGGCGAGATCTCGATCACCGCGAGGTCGAAGCCTCGGGCGCGAAGGTCGACGAGCGCGGCGACGGCTCGGTCGTCCAGCAGGGGCGAGAGGGCGAGGACAAGCGCCTTCGGCGGCAGGGTCCGCCGCGGGATCACCTCGACGTCCTTCCAGGCGTAGTTGACCGTCACCTCGGTTCCGATCAGCGTCTCGGTCACGCGGTAGAGGTGCACGAGGCCCGTCTCGGGAAGAAGCCAGGTGAGCACTCCGCCGAAGCCGACGAGGCCGACACGGTCACGGCGCTCGAGGTAGCGGCGTGCGAGCGCGGCTGCGGCCCGGACGGCGAGCGTGAGCGTCCCCTCGCCGTCCCCGCGCCGAGCCTCGACGAACGTGTCGAGGAAGAGGATCACGTCCGCGTTGCGCTCGGGGTGGCGGTCATTGACCCATAGCTCGCCGCGGCGCGCGCTCGCCCGCCAGTTGACGCGCCGAAGGCGGTCGCCCGGGACGAACTGGCGCAGGTCGGCGAACTCGATCCCGTCGCCACGGGCGCGCGCGACTTGATTCCCTGCGAAGACCTGGGTCTCGAGCGGGTCGAGGAGCGTCCGCAGCTCGGCCGGCCGCGGGTAGACGCGGAGCGGCGCCGCGGCAAGGGCCCGCGCCTCGTACACGAAGAGCCCGGCGGGGTCGCGTGCGCGGACGACGCAATCGCCGACGACGTAGCCGCCCCAGCGGACGCACCGAAGCCCCAGCGCGACGCGCCGCGGCTCACCAGCCGGGACGCGCACGCCGATCGGATTCTTCCCGCTGGTCGCCTCGAGTCCCTGGGGAAGCGGCAGCACGACGTCGAGCCGCTCGACGCCGACCGACGACTGGAGCTGGAGCTCGAGCGTAGCCAGGACCTCGTCGCCCTCGAGCACGCGCTCGCGGTCGAGCGCGAGCTCGACCCGAACGTCGGGAGTCCGGGCTGCGGCAAGGCCGAGCCCGAGCAGGAGCGCGAATGGTGCGGCGAGCACGACGAGCTCGGCGCGCCGGAGGGCGAGAGCGGCGAGCAGCCCGATCGCCGCGAGCGCCGTGTAGGCCCGCAGCTTCGGGGCGGCGGTCCGCGTCATCCGACCGGCCGCGTGACGTCCTCGGCGGCGGGCGTCGGCACGGTCTCCAGCGCCTCGCGCACGACCTCCTCGCCGCGGATTCGCTGCACCCAGAGCTCCGGGCGGAGCGTGAGCCGGTGGCCGAGCGCCGGCGCCGCGACCGCCTTCACGTCCTCGGGCGTGACGAAGTCGCGACCGGCGAGCGCGGCCCGCCCGCGGGCGAGCTTGAGGAGCGCGAGCGTTCCGCGAGGGCTCGCGCCCACCTGGAGCCGCGCGCTCGCGCGCGTCGCGGCGACGACGTCGACCATGTAGAGGCCGACGCTCTCGGAGACGTAGACCTGCTCCAACGCTTGCTGAAGGCGGATCAGGCCGGGTCCGTCGACGACCGGCTCGAGCTCGATCTCGTCCTCACCCCGTTCGACCCGCAGCTCGAGGACGCGCCACTCCTCCTCGCGCCGGGGGTAGCCGATCCCGAGCCGGAGCATGAACCGGTCGAGCTGGGCCTCGGGCAGCGGGTAGGTGCCCTCGTACTCGATCGGGTTCTGCGTCGCGAGCACGACGAACGGCGGTTGGAGCGGGTGCGTCTCGCCCTCGATCGTCACCTGCCGCTCCTGCATCGCCTCGAGCAGCGCGGCCTGCGTCTTCGGCGGCGCGCGGTTGATCTCGTCGGCGAGGAGGAGGTTCGCGAAGATCGGCCCGGGCCGGAACTCGAAGCGCGCAGTCCGCTGGTCGAAGATCGACGAGCCCGTGACGTCGGACGGCATCAGGTCGGGGGTGAACTGGATCCGCTGGAACCGCATCGTCGCGACCTGCGCGAACGACCGCGCGATCAGCGTCTTCGCGAGGCCGGGGTAGTCCTCGATCAGGACGTGGCCGTCGGCGAGCATCCCGAGCAGGATCAGCTCGAGCGCCTCGCGCTTGCCCACGATCGCGCGCTCGATCTCGTCGAGGATCCGCTCCGAGACGGCGCGGACCTCGTCCACGCCGAGCGGGTCAGAGTCGCTCGAGCGCATCCGCGATCGCTTCGAGCTGCGCGAGCTCGAGGCCGGCGGCCTCTCGGTCGCGCGGCGGCTCTCGGTCCGGCCGAACGAGCTCCCACACCTCCGGGTCGAGACACGCGCGCGCCCGCTCGGGTTCTCGCTCCAGATCGATCCCGCGCCGTTCGAGCAGCCGGTCGGCCGCGATCCGCACGACGAGCGGGCGGAGCCGTGCGTGGAGGTAGGCGCTGTTCGCGAGACCGAGCGCCACCGCTCGCTCCGTCCGCTGAAGCGGCGCGACGCGGTGCTCGCTCGTCCGCCGCGGGCGGAGCGCGAGCTCGAAGGCGGACCGGCGCGGGAGAGCGTCGGGCGGGCCGACAGCGCCGACCAGGACGCCGAGGGTGAGCGCCCCGAGGACGAAGACGTACGCCTCGAGCAGCCGCTCCGTCGCGATGCCTCCGACGACGAGCGCGACGGCCAGGATCGCCGAGGCGGCCGCGCTCGCGAGCACGGCGCGCGCGATCGCGCCCCTCATGCCGCCCTCAGCTCTTCGCGGACGGCGACGAGCGCGTCGATCGCCTCGTCCTTCAGCTGCGGCTCGATGGAGTGGTGGCTGAACTTCGCGCGCTCGAAGAGCGTCGTCAGCTCGAAGACCGGCGTCGGCGACGCCTCGAGCTCGGTCAGCACGCGCGCGAGATACTCGAACGGCGCCTCGGCGGCACGCCGCGGGATCCCGTGCGCGCCGAGCAGCCGCTCCATCCGCGCGTAGGCCGCGATGATCGCGCGCCGCGGGTCGCGCTCCGCCCGGAGGTCGTCGAGCGCGAGGTCGAGAACCCCGCCGATCTCCTCGGCGACCGAGGGCCGCGCGCGGAATCCGGACAGACGCCTCCGGCCGAGGACGTAGACGACCGCGCCGCCTGCGAGGAGGACGACCAGGACGCCGAGCGGCGCCCACTTGAAGACGAGCCTCGGCGTGCTCGCTCCGTGGCCGTGCTTCTTCGCGTCGATCGTGCTCGCCTGCGGCGGCTGCTTCAACCTGTTGCGGCCGGTCACGTGCGGGTGGAAGAGCCTGAGGCTCGTCAGGAGCGCCACGCACACGACGGCGAGCAGGAAGAACACGAGGCTGCGCAGGTTCCGCCGCGGCGGCGGTGCTTCCAGCGAGTCGCGGTTCCTGACGAGGAAGACCAGCACGAGCGCGGTCATGGCCACCGCGACCACGAGGTACGTGCTCACCGCGTAGCTGAGGAACGAGTTCGAGACGCCGGACCCGCGACGCGCCGTGCCGGACCCTCCACCTCGATGCGTCGCCACCGCCACGAGGGTGAGCAGCGCGACCAGCACGATTCCGGTGGCGACGAGGGCTCGCGGCGCCTGCCGGCTGCCGTCCGTTCCCGCGCGTGCCGCGTCCCTCGATCTCGGCACCTCGTTCAAGGCACAAGCTTGCCTGACGCGAGCGCTCGGGACCCGAGCCTCATCCGAGGGATAGAGGCACCCCAACCCCGCTGCCGATGCCGTTTTCGGGAGCCGCGCCGCCATGCCGGAGTTCGCAAAAGACACCGCAGCAGAGACCGAGAAAGGTTTCGGGACCGGTCTGCGTGCTCAGCTCGCGCGTCGCCGGGAGACGTCGGGCGGAGGCACGGGCGATTCGCCGAACGGCGAGCAGCCGGCGTCGAAGACGATCGCCGGGATCGTCGACGTGGCTCCGACCGTCGATCTGGAGAGCACAGACCTCGAGGCGCTGCGCGCCGAGCTGGCGGCTTCCCTCGCCCGCGAGCAGGACCTCCGCGGCGTGCTGACCGAGCAGGTCGCCGCCTACGATCTCGACGCCCAGCCCTCGCAGGCGCTCACCGAGCGCGCTGCCGAGCTCGACCAGCGCGCGGGCCGGCTCTCCGCCCACGAGGCGGCGCTCGAGGAGCGCGAGCGGAACCTCAACGAGCGGCTGGAGACCGTCGAGGCCGACCGGCGCCGGCTAGCCGAGACCGAGCAGAATCTCGCGGCGCAGCAGGCACGGATCGCCGAGCATGAGCAGCATGTCTCGGCGAAGCTGCGCGAGCTGAGGTCCGCCGACGAGCAGCGGGCCAAGGCCACGTCCGAGCTGTCGAAGCAGGCGACGGCGATCGCGGCGCGCGAGAAGAAGGTCGCGAAGGCGGAGGACACGTTCGAGAGCCGCCAGCGCGAGGAGTCCGCGCGGGCCGAGGCGCGCGACGCCGGGCTGCGTGAGCGCGAGGACGGCTTGAAGCGGCGCGACCAGGAGCTGAGCGAGCGCGAGAAGGCGCTGGCGCGGGACGAGCGGGAGTTCGCGACGACGAAGGCGAGCGTCTCGACGCGCGGCGAGCTGCTGGACGAGCGGGAGCGCGACCTCGATGCCCGCGCCGAGCAGCTTCGCGCCGACGCGGATGCGCGCGCGAGGGAGCTCGAAGCGCGCGAGACCACGTTCGCCGAGCGCGAGCAGGAGGTCGAGGCCAAGGAGCAGCAGGTTCGCGGCGAGTTCGAGCGGCTCGAGCGGGAGGTCGCCGGCCACGGCGAGTCGAACGCGGAGGCCATGTCTCGCGCCGCAGAGCTTGAGGCACGTGCCCGTCAGCTCGACCAGCGCGAGCGCGCCGTCGAGGCGAAGGACAAGGAGATTCAGGCGGCCGCGGCGCGGCTCCAGAAGGAGCTCTCCGGCCAGGGCGAAAGCGCCCAGCAGGCCGCGGCGCAGGCGGCCGCGCTGGAGGCTCGCGAGTCGGCGTTCGCGGAGCGCGAGCGGCAGCTCGAGGCGCGGGAGGCCGAGCTTCGCGCCGAGGCCGAGCGTCGGGCGCAGGAGCCGAGCGAGCAGCCCGTGAAGCCTCGCGACGCCGCCCGCGCGGGCGATCTCGACGCTCGCGACCTGGCGCTCACCGCGCGTGAGGCCGAGCTGAACCGGCGCGAGGCCGCCCTGAAGCGCGCGGGCGCCCGTGCGGAGCTCGACCACGATCTCGATCAGCGCACGGCCGAGCTCGAGGAGCGGGAGCGCGCGCTCGCCGAGCGCCAGGCCGGCCTCTCCGACGTCGAGTCCGTCGCCGACTCCGAGAAGAAGCGGATCGCCCGCAAGGAGAAGCGTCTCGTGGAGGCTGAGGAGGGCATCCAGGGCCGCCTCGGCGAGCTCGACGAGCGCGAGGCCGAGCTCGAGGCGCGCGAGGCACGGTTCGAGGCCGACCAGCAGATCCGCGAGGACAAGCTCGAGGCGTGGGAGCAGAAGCTCACCGACCTCGAGCAGCGGCTCGGCCAGAAGGAGCTCGACCTCGAGGCCTACGTCGGCCAGCTCCAGAGCCAGCTCGACGGCCGCTCGAACGGCCGCTCGACGGCGAAGCCCACGGTCGCGCGCAAGTAGCAGCGGCGGCGACTGCCGGGCGTCGCGTCTACCCTTTGTCCCGATGCGGAATCCGGTAGATCGACTCACGCGGCGGCTGCCGCATCCCGTGCGCGTCGCCGTCGACTGGATCGTCACGCTCGCCGTGGCGCTCGGGATCGTCCTGACGGTCAAGGTGGAGGTCGCGAACCCGTACCGGATCCCGTCGTCGTCGATGGAACCGACGCTTCGGTGCGCGAGGCCCGCTGCCGGCTGCGAGGCGACGTTCTCGGACCGCGTGATCGCGAACCGGCTCGCGTATCGGTTCCGTGACCCGCACCGCGGCGAGATCGTCGTCTTCAAGGCGCCGCCTGCGGCCGAGCAGCGCTGCACCGAGGGCGGCACGTTCGTCAAGCGGCTGATCGGCCTGCCCGGGGAGGTCGTGTCCGAGCAGGACGGCTACGTGTACGTCGACGGCCGGAAGCTCGACGAGCCGTACATCCAGTCGTCGCGGCGCGACCACCTGACCCAGACCTGGCCGCGGATCCCCAAGGGTCGGTACTTCATGATGGGCGACAACCGCGTCGACTCGTGCGACTCGCGGCAGTGGGGCACGGTGCCGCGCAGGAACCTGATCGGGCCGGTGCTGTTCACGTACTGGCCGCTCGACCGCATCTCGTTCCGCTAGGCCCTGTCTCGCCGCCGGCGCTCGTTACGTTCTCGCCGCACTTCGGGGTCTGACCCCTCGGGGTGCGGAACGGCTCGGGGAGCGAACCCTGCGGAGAGCGCGTGACCGTCTCGCGACAATTCGGGGTCAGACCCCTGGACCCGCGGGACGGCTTTCGGGGACTCGCCCGTTCGGCCTAGGCAGGAGGGTCGCGCCGGCCGGCGCGGCCGTGTCCGCGGCGCGGATCCGGCCATTGTCTCCCCGTCCTTCCGCGCGATGGCCGAACCGGACGGAGCCGCATTCCGCGAACCGGCACTGCGCCTGGCCCGATTGGCTCGCCGGGCCGTGTCCGGGGGCCTGACCCCGGGTCAGTGGCGCTTCTGGCCGCGTCCCGCTTCCGGACCGGCTAGCCGAAGAGCTTGCTGAGGCCCAACAGCGCGGGGCCGAGGATGACGAGGAACATCGCCGGGAAGATGAACATCACGGTCGGGAAGAGCATCTTGATCGGCGCCTTCATCGCCTTCTCCTCGGCGGCGGCCTGCCGGCGCAGGCGCGTGTCCGCGGCCTGCACGCGCAGGATCCGGCCGAGCGAGATGCCGAGCTGGTCGGCCTGGATGATCGCGCGCACGAACGCAGACAGCTCCGGCGTATCGATCCGATCGGCCATCTTCTTCAGCGCTTCCTGACGGCTCTCGCCGACCCGCATCTCGCCGAGCGTCAGCCCGAACTCCTCGGCGAGGGCGCCGTCCATGTGCTCGGTCAGCTTCGCGATCGCGCCGTCGAAGCCCATGCCGGCCTCGACGCTGACGGCGAGCAGGTCGAGCGCGTCCGGCAGCTCCGCCCGGACCTTCTCCCTGCGCGACCGCGCGCGCGCGGAGACGACGAGGTCGGGGCCGAAGAACCCGACCGCGCCGAAGACGAGGGCGAACAGCAGCGCGGACATCGGGTTCGAGCCCACGCCGAGCAGGAAGCCGATGAACAGGCCGCCTGCTGCCGCCGCGCCCTTGAGCGCGAGGAACGCCTGCGGCTGGATCTTGTTCGCGAGCCCGGCCGAGAGCAGCTTCAGGCGCACCGACTCGACGTCGACGCGCGGGTTCAGCTTCAGGACGAGTCCCGCGAGCGACGTCGAAGCCGGAGCGATCACACGCTCGCGGAAGCGCAGCTGGGGAGGCGCGCCCGGAAGCCGGAAGCGGCCGTACGTCGCGGCGCGGCGAACCGAGCTCTGCCGCTGGCGAGCGGGCAGCGTCGCGACCTCGCCGACGAGGAAGACGGCGCCGCCGAGAAGCATGAGTCCGAGAACGAGCAACATTGGCCTACCCCTTGAAGGAGACGATTTTCTTCAGGATCAGCGAGCCGAAGCCCATCATCACGAGGCCGACGACGATCAGGATGTGGCCCATGTGCGTGGAGTAGAGCGGGCTCATGTAGTTCGGGTTCAGGAGCGTCAGCATCGCCGCGATAAAGAACGGCAGGCCGATCAGGACGTAGGCGGACATCCGGCCCATCGCGGTCAGCGACCGGATCTTCCGCGCGAACTGCTGCCGGTTGCGGACGGCCTCGGCGACCATGTCGAAGAGGCCCGCGAGGCTGCCGCCGATCTGGCGCTGGATCGTCACGGCGGTCATTACGAACTCGAGGTTCGGCGAGCCGACGCGCTCGGCCATCTCGGCGAGGGCGTCGTCCATCGGCCGGCCGAGGCGCGTCTCCGTCAGCACGCGCTTGAACTCCTTCGCCGCCGGCCCGTCGCCCTCGTCGACGACCGTCTGTAGGCCCTGGCGGAAGCTGTGGCCCGCCTTGAGCGAGGCCGCGATCGTGATCAGCAGGTCGGGCAGCGAGTCCTCGATCGCCCGCAGCCGCCGGTTCGCCTTGAACCAGATGAAGCCGAGCGGCAGCACGGCGCCGAACGCGAGCGCGACGAGAATCAGGAGCGACGACACGCCGGAGACGGCGGCCATGAGCGCGAACACGAAGCTGGTCACGATCGTGATCCACACGAACTCGACCACGCGGAGCGGGACGTCGGCGCGCTCGAGCAGGCGCTGGATTGCGCGCCAGTGCCGAAGGTGGCCGAACGCCGACTCGGTCGCCTTGAAGAGACCGCCGGCGAACGCGAGGCGCTCCCGCTCGCCCTGCTCCGCCTTCTTGGCCTTCGCCGGCGAGATGTGCGCCTCGAGCCGGCCGCGAAGCCACGAGCCCTTCTGCGCAGCCAGCGCGGTCCCGGCCGCGAGCAGGACGAGGAGCCCGACGACGAGCGTCAGGAAGAGCGTCCCGAGCGAGCTCGTGTACGCGACCCCAGGGAGGAGGCCGGACCCGCCGTCGCCGCCGTTGTCCGCGGAGCCCGGGATCGTCAGCCGCTGCGTCGCGGAGCCGAGGCCCGGAACCGACGCCCGGAGCCGGATCTTGTCGCCGGGGCGCGCCGTCGTCAGGTACGAGATGCGCCACGTCCGGCTGAGCTCGGCGGCGATCGAGGCGTAGATCTTCCGCAGCGTGCCCGTCGACGCGGCGGCGTAGTACGTCCCACCGGTCAGGCGCGCGAGCCGCTGGAGCGGCGCGGGCGAGAAGCCCTTGCCCAGGATGCCGATCGGGTAGATCGCGACGCCTGCGGCGCGCGCCTCCTTGACGGCCCGCTTCAGGGTCGCGTGGCTGGACACGTCCTTGCCGTCCGTGAGCAGCACCAGCACGCGGCCCGGGTACTCCTCGTCCGCGAGCGACTGCGCCGCGAGCACGACGGCGTCGTAGAGCGCGGTGCCCTGCGTGCCGTCGACCGCGACGTCGCGGAGCGCGACCTCGGCGTCGCCGGTCGAGGGGCTGATCGGCGCCAGCAGCACCGGCTTGTGGCCGAAGGTGACGATCCCGATCCGGTCGGCGTCCGGCTTCGCGGCGACGAATGCGCGCGCCGCCGCAGTCGCGTCCTCGAGCGACTGCCCGGCCATCGACTTGGAGCGGTCGACGGCGAGCACGACGCTCTTCGAACGGCCCAGGTTCTCAGCCTGGAAGCCCGCGACGCGCGAGCCGTTCTCCTCGAGCGACGGCGCCGCGGAGAGCGCACCCGGCGTGACGACCGAGAGACGAATCGTCGGGTAGCCGGACATGTCGACGCCCTTGACCTGGATCGACGCCGCGGCCGCAGCCGGAGCGGCGAGCGCGAGCGTCGCCAGGAGGACCGGGGTCAGGCGTCTCATGACGGAAACGGGGTGTAGCCGGCGGGGAAGCTCGTCCGGAGCCCCGCCTCGTCCTGCTCGAAGAACGACGGCGGCAGCGCGACGCCGTTCTGCGCGAGCTTCTCGAGGAAGTGCGGCTTGAGCCCGGAACACGTGAGCGGCGTCAGGAGCCTCGACGCGCGGCCGGTTCCCGCCGACTCCTCGTCCGGAGGCTTGGCGACGAAGATCTCCTGGAGGGTGATCACGTCCGACTCCATCCGCAGCACCTCGGTGATGTGGGTGCAGCGGCGGGAGCCGTCGACGAGGCGCGAGATCTGCACGAGCAGGTCGAACGCGCTCGCGATCTGCTCGCGGATCGCGCGGTGCGGCAGCTCGACGCCGGCGGTCATCACCAGCGTCTCGAGCCGCGACAGCGCGTCGCGCGGCGAGTTCGCGTGGATCGTCGTCAGCGAGCCCTCGTGGCCCGTGTTCATGGCCTGGAGCATGTCCAGGGTCTCCGGGCCGCGGACCTCGCCGACGATGATCCGGTCGGGGCGCATACGCAGGGCGTTCCGGACGAGCTCGCGAATGCGGACCTCGCCCTGGCCCTCGATGTTCGGCGGGCGGGCCTCGAGCGTGATCACGTGCTCCTGCTGGAGCTGGAGCTCGGCCGCGTCCTCGATCGTGACGATCCGCTCGTCGCCGGGGATGAAGGCCGACGTCGCGTTCAGCGTCGTCGTCTTACCGGTGCCGGTTCCGCCGGAGATGAGGATGTTCAGCTTGCCCTTGACGCACGCGGCGAGGAACTGCGCCGCCTTGGCGCTGATCGAGCCGAACGCGATCAGGTCGTCCATCGTGTACGGGTCGCGCGAGAACTTCCGGATCGTCAGCGTCGGGCCCTTGAGCGAGAGCGGCGGGATGATCGCGTTGACGCGGCTCCCATCGGGGAGGCGCGCGTCGACCATCGGCGAGGACTCGTCGATCCGCCGGCCGACCTGCGAGACGATCTTGTCGATGATCCGCAGGAGGTGGGCGTTGTCGACGAACGCGACCTGCGTCCGCTCGATCTTGCCGGACCGCTCGATGTAGATCCGGTCGTAGTCGTTGACCATGACCTCGGTGATCGACTCGTCGCGGAGCAGCGGCTCCAGCGGCCCGTAGCCGAGGATGTCGTCCGTGATCTCGCGCGTGATCTGCCTGCGCTCCTCGCGCGTCAAGGGCGTCCGGTCGAGCGCGAGCTGCTCGGTCACGGCCCGCAGGACGCGCTCCGAGAGGTCCTCCGTCGTCTCCTTCTTGAAGAGCTCGGGGCCGAGCTTCGCGATGCACGCGTGGTGGATCCGGGTCTTCAGCTCGGCGTACGGATCGATCGGGCCGTTGCGGTCGGCGCTCTCGTCGCGCTGAGGCGTCGAGTAGCTCGAGTGCTCGGCCTCGGTCGCCGCGGCGCCGTTCGTGGCGGCGCCGCCTCTGATGCGGTCGTGGAGGCCCATCGACTACGCCTTCCCGAGCGCGAAGAGGCGGCGCGGCGCCTTCTTCGTCTGCGTCGGCGTCGCCGTCACGAGCGCCCTGCCCATCTTCTTGATCGAGGCAGTGAACTCGGAGCTCCCGTCTGCGAGGGCGGCCGGATTGCCGCGGTTGACGGCGATCGGCACCGCGCGGTCGGACGGGACCTCGAACGCGATCGCGACCTCGAGCGCCCCCTCGACCTCCTTCTTCGACATCCCGACCTTCGAGTTCGCCCGGTTCAGCACGAACCGAATCCGGTTCGTCGGGAACGAGAGCAGGTCGAGCGTCTGGAGGCTCAGGCGAACGTTCTTCAGCGTCGGCACGTCGAGGCCGCACAGCATCAGCAGCTCGTCGGTCCGGTCGAGGGTCGCCAGCATCGGCCCGTGGAAGAACGGCGAGGTGTCGACCACGATCACGTCGTACGACTCGCGCGCGACCTCGAGCAGGCGGGCGAGCTTGGCCTCCGTGACGAGCTCGGCGTCCTCCGGGCGCAGCGGGGCGGGGAGGATGTCGAGGCCGCACGGGTGCCGCGTGATGTAGCCCGCGAGCTTCTCGGAGTCGAGCTCGCCGGGGGCGACGACGAGGTCGTAGATCGTCTTCTCGGGCTCGAGCCCGAGCATGATCGCGGCGTCGCCGAACTGGAGGTCGAGGTCGAGCAGGAGCGCCCGCTTGCCCTGGTGCTTGGCGAGCGACGCCGAGAGGTTCGTCGCGATCGACGTCTTGCCGGTGCCGCCCTTCGGCGAGAAAACCGTGACGATCCGCCCACGGCGGCCATGGCCACCCTGAGCGGCAAGCCGGCGGCCTGCGTGGCTCGCCTTGCGGATCGCGAAGACGACGTTCTCGGTCAGCTGCGGGAGGAGCAGGACGTCCGAGACGTCGGCGTCGAGCGCCTCCTCGAGCAGCGTCGAGTGCGCACCCGAGGCGAGGACGATCACCGGCGCCGCCGTCTGCTCGCGAATCGCGGCCAGCTCGTTCACGGGCAGCGACGGCGAGCGCGTGGCGTGGAGCACGGCGCCGAGATGGCCGCCGGCGAGCGCCGACGCAGCCTCGCTCACCTGCTCGCTCGCGCCGACGACCTCGAGCTCGGGGTGGTTGGAGAGCGCGTCGCGAAGGTTGTCGAGGCCTTCGCACGAGCCCGTGAAGTAGACGCGGACCCGCTCGCGGGTGGTGTCAGTGGTCTCGGTC
>DASUZD010000022.1:0-17208 GCA_036377055.1 Gaiellaceae bacterium
AGTAGGCGACCTTGTCACCGTCACCGGACTCCACGTGCCGGTCGACGCAGTTGAAGCAGACGTTGAGCTTGCCGCCGAGGTACCACTTCGCGTACGGCGGGTCCCACTCGCACAGCTTCTCGAACGGCTCGAACCACGTGATGCGCTCGCGCCCCTCCGTTTCCCAGAACTCCTCGAAGTCGCGCTCGTAGATGTCCGGCTGCGCGTTCGCCTGGTCGGCGAAGTCGCGATCCGGCGGGTACCGGCGCTCCTCCAGGAAGAGGGTGTCGATCGCCTGCCCGGTGACGGTCTCAGCCATTCGATTCACACCTCCGTTCGGCGCGGCGCCGGCGAGCCGGGCCGCGAGAGAGCCGGCAGGCGCCCCCACATCGGCGCGCCGACCGGGACAACGGGCGCGGGCGACATCCCGTTCACGACGCCCGCAGCAGACGTATACCAAGCCACGGCCGCAGTGATGATGCCCATCCAGCCCCCGGTGTGGACCCAGCCGTTGTTCGCGTGCCCGTGCGCCTCGAGGAAGAAGCCGATCACAAGCAGTACCTCGGTGATCTGAAGCGTCAGGAACACGCCGAAGACGGCCATGTTCACGCGGGTCGACCAGAGAAGCATGTAGAGGTTGAAGATCGCGAACGCGAGCAGGAACCAGGCGAGCCCGTTCGCGATGTCGGGCGGCTTCAGCGCCGCGCCGAGCTTCGTCGTCTCGATCAGGACGACGAACGCCCCGAGCGAGAGCCAGAACCCGCCGTACGTCGAGAACGCGGTCGAGCCGAACACGTTCCGATTGCGGAACTCCCACATCCCGGCGAGCAGCTGGATGAGCCCGCCGTAGAAGAGGGCGAGCCCGACCCAGACGACGTCGGGAATGAAGGTCGCGTTGTGACCGCTCAGGATGAACGTCGTCAGCGCGAAAGCTGCGAGCCCGAGCGGTGCAGGATCGGCCGCCGGAACCGGCTCGAAGAGGGTGGCGGGCCGGTCTTCAGCAAGCACAGCCATATGAGCCTCCTCCGAGAAAGGCCCGCGCTCGCGGAGGGTTACTCGCCCGGGCGCGGGCGAGGGTCAATGCATTCGTGGTCCGAACTACCCGGTTTGTAGCTCGCTAATCCACCGCTTCTAACTACGGCGCGAGGTCGTACGGGTACTTCGTGATCTTCGCGGCGCCCTCCTCGGTGACGAGTACGAGATCCTCGAGGCGGCAGCCGCCGAAGCCCTTCCGGTAGAGCCCCGGCTCGAGCGTGATCACGTCACCCGCGACGAGCTCGTTACCCGCGCGGCCGAGGTTCGGCTGCTCGTGCACCTCGAGGCCGACGCCATGGCCGAGGCCGTGGAAGAAGCCGTCCTCGAGCACTTCGCCGGGCGGCTTCGAGAGCTGAGTCGGGAAACCCTGCTCCTCGAAGAGCTTGCAGACGAGCGTGTACACGGCGGTGCCGTCCGCGCCCGGCCGGATCTCGGCCAGCGACCGGTCGAGCGCCTCCTTCACGAGGCGCTGGTAGCGGACCAGCTCCTCGGGCGGCTCGCCGAAGACGAACGTCCGGGTCATGTCCGAGTAGCAGCCGCTCTCGCGGTCGCGCGGGAAGATGTCGACGACGATCGGCTCGCCGGGCGCGATCGGGCCGGAGCCCATGTTGTGCCCGACGGCCGTCTGCGGCCCGTGCGAGACGATCGACTCGTCGGCCGAGACGCCGTGCTCGCTGAACACGGTCTCGATCGCCGCCTTCAGGCGTTCCGAGGTGAGCGGCTCGCCGTCGACCTTGAGGACCTGGCCGTTCGGGACCGCGCGGCGAAGGAGGTCGCGCGCCGCGTCCATCGCCGCCTCGCACGCAGCCTGGGCGCGTCGGATCCCGGCGAGCTCATGCTCGTTCTTCACCCGCCTTCGGCCCTCGAAGAGCTCGCGGTCGGCCCGCACGTCGACGCCGCCGGCCCGGAGATGGTCGGCGATCTCGAGCGGGAACGTCGGCGGCGCAGCCGCGCTGTCGAGCTCGAGCTCGCGGCACGCGAGCAGCGCGACCTCGCGGTTGATCTGCTCGAGCTGGAGACCGCGGTTCGCCATCTCGTCGGAGCCGAACTCCTCGAGGGCGCGAACCTCGAGCCCGTCGATCCCGAGCGCGCGCGCGCGCCCGATCTCGAGGCTGTTCACGATCGCGACCCGCCGGCCGTCGCGCTCGAGGTAGAGGAACGGATCCGGGATCGCGAGCGGCACCTCGTGGCGGATCTCCGGATTGCGGATCGAGTCGCCGGCGACAATCAGGTTCGGCACCGGGGCGATCCTACAGGCGGAGCCGCGCCCACTCTGGCCATGGCCGGGGGCCTGACCCCCAGCCATGGCCCACCGAGACGTGGGACAGAACGGTCGCCGACGCGCGAACCGCGCAGTCAAGCGCCGACGTGTCTGCCGCGGACCGGTCCGAGGGCCTGACCCCAAACCGCCGCGCAGGCGGATTCACTCCGCCTGCGCTAACTCACGCTCGAGGCGAAAGACACCTGAACCGCGGCGTGCGTCGCCGGCTCCGGAAACGCCACGCAGCGAGCCCACGTCCGCAAGGAGGGGGGCCGCGGGGGAACCAGGGGTTCCCCCGCGTACGGCGCGGTAGATTGCCGGGGTGGAAGAGGCGCTCCAGCGCGCGGAGGAGCTGATGCAGGCCTGGACGGCCGAGCTCGAGCGCGAGCTGCCCGCGGGTGCGGACATCTTCGACGCCCACGTCCACCTCGGGCAGGACATCGACGGCTTCCGCGGCGACTACGACGAGCTCGAGCGGATCCAGCGCCGGTTCGGGATCTCGCGCGCCTTCATGTTCTGCCTCGACGAACCCGACCGCCACCCTGCGTTCCGGGCGGCGAACGACCGCACGCTCGCCTACGCGGAGCGCTCCGAAGGCCGGCTGATCCCGTTCGTCCGGCTCGACCTCGCCGAGGCGCCGATCGAGGAGGCGACGCGCTGCATCGACCGCGGCGCCCGCGGGATCAAGCTGCACCCGCGTGCGCAACGGTTCCTGCTGAACGACGAGCGGCTCGCCCCGGTGTTCGAGCTCGCAGCCGACCGACGCGTCCCGATCCTGATCCACGGCGGCCGCGGACTGCCGCCGATCGCCGACCACCTCTCGCGGCTCGTCGACCGCTACCCAGAGGCGCAGCTGATCATCGCGCACGGCGGCATCGCGGACCTCGCCGCGCTCGCCGACTGCTTCGCCGGCCGCGCGGGCGTCTTCTTCGACACGTCGGTCTGGAGCCCGGTCGACCTGCTCGACTTCTACCACCAGATCTCGCCCGAGCAGGTCCTGTACGCGTCCGACTACCCCTACGGCCAGCAGCCCAGCTCGCTCCTGATCGCGCTGCGGACCGCGAAGGTCGCAGGCCTCGACGACGAGCAGCTGCGGAACATGCTCGCGGGCAGCGCGGCGCGGATCGCCGACGGCGAGTCGCCGCTCGTGCCCTCGCCGCCCAAGGGCCGGGCGACCTTCGAGCAGCCGATGGCGTTCGCGCGGGTGCACCAGTACCTCTCGATGGCGACGCCGCTCCTCTGGACGCGGCAGCCCGACACGATCGGCGTCCTCGGGCTCGCGCTCAACGCGTGCGACGAGCGGAACGGCTACCTGGACGAGCTCGACAAGATCAAGGAGCTGCTCACGGTCGCCCGCGACGTCTGGCGCGCGGTGCCCGAGGTCGAGGACGAGCGCGACCGCGTCGCCGTCGGGCGCACGGCCTTCCGGCTCATCCACCTCGCCGACATCCTGGCGGTGACGCCCGGTGCTTGAGCTTCGGGTGAACGGCGGCGTCTACCGCGCCGACCCGCCCGTCGACCGGCCGCTCGCATACGTCCTGCGCGAGGACCTCGGCCTCACGGGGACGAAGGTCGCCTGCGGCGAGGGCCATTGCGGCGCGTGCACGGTTCTTCTCGACGGCGTGCCGACGCTCTCCTGCATCATGCTCGCGCACCGCGTCGGCGACCGCGAGGTGACGACGATCGAGGGTCTGCGCGACCACCGGCTCGTGAGCGCGTTCGTTCGCGAGGACGCGCTTCAATGCGGCTTCTGCACGCCGGGCCAGATCGTCTCGGCCTCGGCGCTCGTCGAGTCGAACCCGACGCCGTCGCGCGACGAGATTCGGCACGCGATGGCCGGCAACCTCTGCCGCTGCGGCACCTACCCGCGAATCGAGGAGGCGATTCTCACGTGGCGCGATTGATCCGGACGGAGAAGGAGGTCGAGGGCCGGTTCACGGAGCAGTGGATCGTGGTCGAGGAGGACGCGCTCGACCAGTGGCCCGCGGGCCCGCTCGAGGTCGTCGGCCGGCCTGCCGCGCGGCTCACCGGCCCGGCGCGGGCGCGCGGCGAGGCGCGCTACACCGCCGATCTCCAGCTTCCCGGGATGCTCCACACGGCCGTCCTGCGCAGCCCGCACGCCCGTGCGCGCGCGACTCGGCTCGACGTCGATCGCGCGCGCGAGGCGCCCGGAGTCCGGTGCGTCCTCGGCCCAGGCGACTTCGACGCACTGACCGACTCGCCGGAGTACGTCGGCGCGGCGATCGTGGCGCTCGCGGCCGACACGTTCGAGACCGCGGCACGCGCGCTCGACCTGGTCGAGGTCGAGTGGGAAGTGCTGGAGCCGCTACTCGATCCGGACGAGGCGGTGCGACGCGAATCGCTCGTCGGCGACGTGCGGCGGTACGAGCGCGGTGACGTCGACCGCGCCTTCGCGGAGGCCGACGTCGTCGTCGAAGGCGAGTACCGGACGCAGAGCGTCCTCCACAACGCGCTCGAGACCCACCAGTCGGTGTGCGAGTGGGAAGGCGACCGGGTGACCGTCTACACCTCGACTCAGTGGATCTGGGGCGTGCGCGACGAGGTCGCGAGGCGGTTCGATCTCCCGCCGGACAAGGTGCGCGTCGTCTGCGAGTTCATGGGCGGCGGCTTCGGGGCGAAGGGCAGCGCGGGCGAGTACACGTTCCTCGCGGCCGAGCTCGCGCGGCGCACGGGCCGCCCGGTCCGCTGCGCGCTGACGCGGCGCGAAGAGAACGTCAACTCCGGCAACCGCAGCCCCTCGATCCAGCGGCTCCGCGTGGGCGCGCGCTCCGACGGGACGCTCGTCGCGCTCGCCGGTGATTACGTCTGCTCGCTCGGCTGGGACGGCTGGCTGCCGCCGATCGCCGGCACGATGCAGCAGCTGTACGCGTGCGAGAACGTGAGGACGGTCGAGTACGGCGCGAAGCTGAACACGCCGCCGATGGAGGCCTTCCGCGCGCCCGGCTACGTCGAGGGGACGTTCGGCCTCGAGCGCATCCTCGACGAGCTGGCCGCGAAGCTCGACGTCGACCCGCTCGAGCTGCGGCGACGCAACCACGCCGACGCCGACCCGCAGGACGGCCGCCCGTACTCGAGCAAGAACCTGATGGAGTGCTACCGCCGCGCGGAGCCGTACTGGGACCAGCGGCACGACGTGCGCGCGCGCTCCGACGGGCCGTGGCGGTACGGCGTCGGGATGGCGAGCCAGCTCTGGTACGGCGCCGGCGGCCCGCCCTCGTACGCGTGGGTTCGCGTCGGCTCCGGCGGTCGCGCGGTCGTGGTCACCGCGATGCAGGACATCGGCACCGGCACGCGGACGGCGATGGCGCAGATCGCCGCCGAGGAGCTCGGCCTGCCGCTCGACCGCGTCGACGTCGAGGTCGGCGACTCCGCGCGCGGGCCGTACGCCGTCGTCTCCGGCGGCTCCTCGACGCTGCCGTCGATGGGGCCTGCGGTGCGCGCAGCGGCGGCGGATGCCGCGCGCCAGATCCTCGAGATCGCCGCGCAGCGCTACCACCTCGAGGAGCGCGTCCTGTCGCTCCGCGGCGGGAAGGTCGTCTCGGCCGACGGCGGCTCGTGGCCGCTCGAGGAGGTGACCGGCCTGCTCGAGGACGCGCAGATCCTCGGCAAGGGCGCGCGCGGCCCGAACCCGACCGGCATGCGCACCCTGACCTACGGCGTGCAGGTCGCGGAGGTCGCCGTCGACGTCGAGACGGGCGAGGTGCGCGTGGAGCGGATCGCAGCGATCCACGACGTCGGCCGGGTGATCAACCCGCTCGGCGCGCGCAGCCAGATCGAGGGCGGGATCATCCAGGGGCTCGGGCACACGCTCACCGAGACGCGGCTCCTCGACCCGACCGGCGGCCAGGTGCTGACGCAGACGCTCGACGCCTACCGGCTGCCGACGATCGCCGACGTGCCGGAGATCGTCGCGGACCTCGTCGACATGCCCGACGCGCACCTGACGAACCTGGGGTCCAAGGGCCTCGGCGAGCCGCCGATCGTCCCGACCGCCGCGGCGATCGCGAACGCGATCCGTGACGCGACGGGCGCAGACGTGCGGTCGCTGCCGATCTCGCGCGAGGAGCTCCTGCGGGCGCTCGACCAGGCGCGGGAGAAGGAGCGGCGTGAAGCTCCGGCGCCCGCCTAGCGCCGAGGCCGCGGTCGCGGCGCTCGGCAACGGCTCGGTCGCGCTGGCCGGCGGAACGGAGGTCGTGCCGCTGCTCCGCGACGGCTTGCTCCGCGCCGAGACCCTCGTGGACGTGAGCGAGGTCGTTCCGCGAGGGATCGAGGGCACGACGATCGGCGCGGGCACCACGCTCGCCGAGCTCGAGGTCGACCCGCAGATCCCGGACGCGCTGCGCGTCGCGTGCCGGCTCGCGGCCTCGCCGCAGCTCCGCTCGATGGGCACGATCGGCGGAAACCTCCTCCAGGCGACGCGCTGCTGGTACTGGCGGCTCGCGTTCCCGTGCTACCTGCACGGCGGCGACCGCTGCCACGCGCGCGAGGGCGAGCACCGGGAGCACGCGATCTTCGGCAACGAGCGCTGCGCGTCGGCGCACCCTTCGGACCCGGCCGCGGCGCTGCTCGCGCTCGGTGCACGTGTCCGAACCGATCGGCGAGAGCTCGCGATCGAGGATCTCTACCGGCTGCCGACGGACGACGATCGGGACGTGGTCGCGCTCGAGCCCGACGAGCTGATCCTCGAGCTCGAGGTGCCGCCGGCCGAGGCGAGCGTCTACCTGAAGGCGATGGACCGGAGGCGGTGGGCGTTCCCGCTCGTCGGCGTGGCGGCGGCTCGCGGCGCCGGCGGGACGCGGATCGGTTTGGCGGGAGTCGCGCCGATCCCGTGGCTGCTCGCGTCACCCGACGGCCTCGACGGCGCCACGCCGCTCCCGGGCACCGAGTACAAGCTCCGCATCGCCCGCGCGCTCGTTCGCCGGGCGTTTGCTGCGCTTTCCGGGTAGGTAAGAACCGTGGTCCATGCGCCGCGTGCTCGTCGTCGGGTCGGCCGCGTGCCTCTGTGCGGGCGCAGTGCTGACCGTCGCGAACGCGAACGCCGGGAAGCCCTCGGCCCCGCCTCCACGGCATCGGGTGGTGCAGGCGCCCCCCGCCGCCGTCGAGCGCACCTGCCGGCTCCCGTCCGGGTACCGCCGCGAGTTCGCGGCGGCCTCCCGCGCCACCGGTCTCCCGGTCGCGATGCTCGTCGCGGTCGGCGAGGTCGAGTCGCACCTGACGCAGAGCGCCGTTTCGAACGCGGGAGCCGAGGGTGTCCTCCAGCTGCTCCCGTCGACCGCCTCGGCGCTCGGGCTCGACGCCTCGCGGCCGCGGTCGAACGTCCTCGCGGGCGCGACCTATCTCCGCCAGCTGCTGGAACGGTTCGACTCCGTCGACGTCGCGCTCGCGGCCTACAACGCGGGCCCGTCCGCGGTCGAGCGCGCGGGTGGAGCACCGACGATCGAGACGCTGCGGTACGTGGCCAACGTGAACGCGCGCTGGCGCGACCTGCGTCGCTGCGTCTAGCACTCTGATCGCCGCGGTCGTCCTCGCGGCGGGCGCCTCGACCCGGTTCGGGTCGCCCAAGCAGCGCCTTCTGTTGGAGCCGGTGCTCGAGCGGGTGCGAGCCAGCGCGGTCGACCGGATCGTCGTCGTGATCGGCGCGCACGAGCTCGAGCCGACTGAGCCGGCGGTTCGGTGCCCCGACTGGGAGCTCGGGCCCGGCGCCTCGCTCCGGTGCGGGCTCCGCTCGCTCGGATCCGACGTCGTAGCGGCCGTCGTCGTGCTCGCCGACGGTCCGGACCTCGCACCGGCTTCGATCGACCGCGTCGTCGCCGCTTGGCGCGAGCAACGCGTGCCGGCGCTGGCGGCCAGCTACGGCGGCGTACGCGGCCACCCGGTCGTGCTCGCGCGGGAGCTCTGGCCGCTCGTCCCGGACGACGGCGCGCGCAGCCTCGGTGCCGTCCTCGTCCCCTGCGACGATCTCGGCTCGCCAGGAGACGTCGACGTTGCCGATGACCTTCCCGCATGGCTGAGGCCTCCGCCGGACGAGCGCTGAAGCCGACTCCCGCGTCCGCGCTCGGCGGTGCGCGCCTTCGTCGCCGGCTGACCGTCGAGAAGGCGGCGCGGCGGGCCGGTCTCACCGCAGAGGAGGTCGAGTGGCTCGAGGAAGGACGCGTGTACCGCTTCCGGACGACGAACGAGGCGCTCGCCACCGCCGTCGTCTACGCGACCGCGCTCGACCTCGAGCACCACGAGGCGCGCGAGCTCGCCGGCCTACCGGTCGGGCGCATACCGCCGACCGCGAACCGGCTCGCACGGGCGGCCGCGCTCGGAGCCGCCGCGGTCGCGATCGTCGCGTTTCTCGCCGTCGTCCTGCTCCCGGACGTCGGCCGTCACTCGCGCGGCGCTGCCGCGCGCGACCCCGCGACGGGCGCGCCGCTCGCCCCGCCGTGGCGCGTCGACGTCGACGTGCTGAACGGCGCCGGCGACATCAACTTCACGCGTCAGGTCGCGAGCCGGATCGGCGCGATCGGCTACCGGATCCACCGCGTCGCGCGCGCGAGCCGCTTCGACTATGTCCGAACCGTCGTCTACTACGAGCCCCGCGGCCGGGGGCTCGCGATCCGGCTAGCCCGGCAGCTCGGCGTCGTCACGATGCCGCTCCCAGGCGGGAGGGACCCACACCGCCTGGTCGTGATCGTCGGCCCCCACAAAGGCCCCGGCGATTAGCCTCTCGACCGGCCGGCGTGACGCTTCCGTGACGGTGGCTGCCACCCGGACCGGTCCCGAAGACCCATGTCCGAAGCTCGAACGCCCACACCCGGGTCTGACCCCGAATCCGCACCAACCACGCGCACGCAGATCCACAGCAGCGCGCGCCGAGCTCGGCGGCAAGCCGAAGTCGCGGCGCGCGCCGAGGCCGGGGTCTGACCCCGGTTTAGAACGCACCACGCCCAGGCCCATCCACAGCCGAGCCGCAAAAGGGCCCGTCAAAGTGGCGCGGCCTAGAGCAGCGGCGTCCGAAGCTGCGCGAGGCGCTGCTTGAGCTGAGGCGGAATCTCCTCGACCGCTGCTTGCCGCACGAAGCGCCTCAGCTCGACCTCGAAGCGATACCGCTTCGCGCAGTACGCGCAGAGGTCGAGGTGCGCCTGCGCGTCGGCGATCTCGGCGTCGGTCAGCGTCCCGTCGAGGTACGGCTGCATGACCTCTTCGCACTTGGCGCATGGATCGATCGAGAAGCTCGTCATTTCGCTCCCACGGTCTCGTCCGCGAGCTGCGTCTTCAGGATGCGACGGCCCCGGTGCAGGCGCGACATCACGGTCCCGATCGGGATGTCGAGGATCTGCGCCGCGTCCGCGTAGCTGAAATCGCCGATGTCCACGAGCACGACCACGTCGCGGAAGTTGTGCGGGACCGCCGAGAGCGCACTGACGACCCCGTCCTGCGAGAGACGCTCGACGACGCGCTCCTCGTCCGGCGACTCGGTGCCGACCGACTCTTCGAGCTTGTTGTAGAGGAAGTAGTCGCCCTCTTCGAGCGGCTGGCTGTCGGGGGTGCGCTGGATCTTGCGGCCGCGATCGATGTTGAGGTTCGTCAGGATCCGGAGCAGCCAAGCGCGGAGATTCGTGCCCGGCCGAAACGACCGCCAGCTTCGGAAGGCTCTCGCGTACGTCTCCTGCATCAGGTCCTCGGCCTCCTCGCGCGATCCGACGAGGTGGCGGGCGACCCGGTAGACCTGATCTGAGAGGGCAAGCGCATCTTCTTCGAAACGGACACGGTCACGTGCTTCGGTAGCTAGTCGGCGCGCCGCCGTCTCTTCCGACGTCTCGCTCATCGCGAGCCACCCTAGCGGTTTGTACGGGGTTCTGGAACGGGTCGGCCGCCGCTGCTATTCCCGGTTTACGCAGCATGTTCGCCGGGGTAAGGCAGACACATCGAAGGCTACGAGGTCATCACAAGCGACGACTCGCGCGTCGGTCACGTCGTAGGGGCGCACGGCGATGCGCTGATCGTCGAGCACGGGCTGATCCGAAAGTCACGGCACCTCCTGCCACGCACCTTCGTCGATGTGAACGACGCGCGGCGCGTCGTCTGCGCCTCGATCACGAAGGACATCCTCGAGACGTCTCCGAAGCTCGAGAACGGCGACGTGGACGAGCGGGCCGTCGCCGAGCACTACGGGCTGGCGAGCGGCTTCGCCGAGCCGGAGACGCAGGGCTCCGGTGAGCTGCTTCCGGACGATCCGGGGCTGAGCGCCGAGCAGGAGGAGCTGCGGCTCGGGCTCAAGACGTCCGAGCAGGAGCGGCTCGACGTGCTCGAGGGCAAGGGCGCGGACGAGCCGAGCTCGCCGGGCTTGCTCGGCGAGCGGCGCCGGCCGACTTAGAAGACCGGTTCGGTCTCGCGAAAGCCGGCACGCGCAAGCGCGGCGAGGAGCGCCTCGCGGCTGGTCCGCTCGTCGTCCCAGGAAAGCGTCACCTGGCCCATCAGGTTCGCGCTCGCGGCCTCCAGGCCGTCATGGCCTTGAAGCGCGGCGGCGAGGCGATGGACGCAGCGTTCGCAACGGACGCCGGTGACCTGGATCGTCTCGGAGCGCTCCATCACGGCGAGGATACCGTCCGCTCGGCGAGATCCACGCAGAGCGCCTCGAGTCCCCGTTTCCGACCGACCGCGAGCTGCCGCCCCGCCTCCGGCTCGCCGACGTCGAGGAGCGCGGCGCCGCCGAGGCTCGCCGCGGCCGCTCCCACGAGCTCCAGCAACTCGTCGCGCAGGTCAGTCGCGGGCACGAAGCGGTCGCCGTCGGGATGGATCAGCTCGGCGCCCATGCCGAAGCGCAGCGCCGCCCACCGGTTGTGCGCGTAGTCGCCGCGGCGCTCCGGTTCGTACGGCCTCGGCGGCGACTCGAGCACGGTCGCGACGAGCGCCTGCGCGAGCGCGGCGAACGACGCGGTCCGGTCGACCGACGTCGGCTGGTCCGGCATCCGCAGTTCGACCGTTCCGAATCGCGGGTGCGGGCGAACGTCCCACCAGATCCGCGTGTAGTCCGCGAACACGCCGAGGCGAACGAGCCGCTCGACCCAAGCCTCCCAGTCGGCGTACGAGCGGAAGGCAGGCGGCGCGCCGCTCCGCGGCAGCTCGCCGAGCGCGACGGCACGATTGGAGAGCAGGCCCGTCTCCACGCCCGCCAGATACGGCGAGTTGACGGAGAGCGCGAGGACGAGCGGAAGCCACTGGAGGATCCCCTCGATCGCGTGGAAGCACGCGTCCGGCGACGGCACGCCGACGTGGACGTGCACCCCGTTCACGCCTTGCCGCCGGGCTGTCTTGCCGACCTCGGAGATCATCTGCTCGTACCGCTTTTCCGGCACGACCGGAAGGTCCTCGGGCCGCGCTAGGGGGTGCGTTCCGGCCGCCGCGATCCGCAACCCGTTGGCGCGCGCGATCGAGTCCGCGGCGGTGCGCAGCTGCCGGAGCGCGTCGAGCGCCTCGCCGGCGGACGCGCAGATGTGCGTGTTGAGCTCGACGACCGACGCGTGCAGCTCCGTCTTCAGCGTCCCGGGCAGATCGAGCCCCTCGGCGCCGCGAACGAGCACGTCGACGCCTGCCACCGGTGCGAGCGTCTCGGCGTCGAGGATCATCACCTCCTCCTCGACCCCCAGCGAGAACGGCGAGCTCTCGCCGAAGTGCTGCTCAATCATCCTCGGGTTCCTGGGACGGCGCTGGCGGGTCGAGGCCGGAGGGGACAGTGCGGGAGCACGGCCCCGGAGAGCATCGGCCCGCCAGCGCCGTCAGGCGGCGGCGGAGCCGGGCTCCGCCCGGCGGGAGCCGGCGCCGGCCAGGAACGCGAGGGATCACTTGCCGCGGATGCCGTGGACAGGGCGGCCGGCGGCTTCCCAAGCGTAGTACGAGGCGCTCGGGCCGAACGGCTCCTCGTACGAGACGACCCGCGGGTTCCGGCCGACCTCCTTCGCGCGCTGCGCGTGCCAGAGCAGGTTCGGGTCGTCGCGCTCCTGCCAGACGAGGATCAGGTGCGCGGCGGTCATGAACTCCGCGACGAACGCGCAGCCGGCGGCGGGGCACGGAAACGGGTCGGTGCGGACGCAGAACCAGCCTTCGTGGTCGTCCGCGCCCTCGTCCGTCCACAGGTCCTCCTCCTCGACGAGCTCCTGCTCGTGGAGGACGACCCTGCCGCGCTCGGGCTCCATCCGGCAAGGGTAACGTCGGCGCAATGGGTCGCCGGATCAACGTCATCGGGGTGAGCGGGAACGGCAAGACCACGGTCGCGCGGGCTCTCGCCGAGCGGCTCGGCGTCCCCTTCGTCGAGCTCGACGCACTGCACCACGGCCCGAACTGGAGTGAGCCGACGATCGAAGAGTTCCGCCGCCGCGTCGAAGACGCCACGGCCGGGGACGCGTGGGTCGTCGACGGCAACTACCGCGGCAAGCTCGGCGACTACTTCTTCGAGCGGGCCGACACGGTGGTCTGGCTCGACCAGCCGCTTCCGCTCGTGCTCTGGCGCCTCTGGCGGCGCACGTTCGGACGCATCCGGCGGCAGGAGCTGCTCTGGAGCGACAACCGCGAGACGTGGCGGGGCGCGTTCTGGGGCCGCGAGTCGCTCTTCGCCTGGACGATCAAGAAGTTCGTGAGCGACCGGCGGAAGCTCCCCGCGCGGCTCGCGGGCCACCCGCACCTCCGCGTCGTCCGCCTGCGCACGCCGCGAGAGGTCAAGAGGTTCCTCGAAAAGATTTGAGCCGGAGGTTCCGGGCAGGCGGTCGGAACCCCCGGCTCGTCGCTTCCGTGGGCAGCGCTGGCGTGCGCCCGCCGGAAGCAGGCCCCCAGGGGATGGGGCCAGTCTGGGCGGCTATCGTGCAGCCGTCGGCTGCCGCCCTAAATCGACGTCGATGGACACCTTCTTAGTTCCGCGGTAGACCTCCAGCTTCAGGGTGTCGCCCGGCCGCTTCGCGGAGATCACGTCGCGGAGCCGCTCGAGCGAGCCGATCGTCTGGCCGTCGGCCTTCACGATCAGGTCGCCCCCGAGCAGCCAGCTCTCGCCGGCGACGACGACGGACGTCGTGCCGCCCTTGAGCCCGGCCTTCGCGGCGCCGCTGCCCGGCAGCACCGACTGCACGAGCACGCCGTGCTTGACCGGGAAGTGGAAGAGCTGGGCGACGTCGGCGTTGATCGCCTGCCCTCTGATCCCGAGCGACGCGTGCTCGACCTTGCCGTTCCGGATCAGCTGCGCCGCGACGGTGCGGACGGTGTTGATCGGGATCGCAAAGCCCACGCCGACGTTACCGCCGCTCGTGCCGCCGGTCTGGATCTGCGAGTTCACGCCGATCACCTCGCCGTTGGCGTCCAGGAGCGGGCCGCCGGAGTTGCCGTGGTTGATCGCCGCGTCCGTCTGGATCACGTGGTCGATCGGGTAGGCGTTCGGGGCCTGCACCTCACGCTGGAGGGCGCTCACGATGCCGGCGGTGACGGAGCGGTCGAGGCCGAACGGGTTCCCGATCGCGACCACAGCGTCACCGACGCGAACGGCGTCGGAGTCGCCGAGCGTGAGCGGTGTCAGCGCCCGCGCGTGCGCGTCGACCTTGAGCACCGCGACGTCGGTGGAGGGATCGACGCCGATCACGCGCGCCTTCATCGAGTCGTGGTTCGAGAAGCTGACCTGGATTGATTTCGCGCCCTGCACGACGTGGTAGTTCGTGACGATGTGACCCGCCTTGTCCCAGACGAACCCGGAGCCGAGCGCCTTCTGGGTCTCCTGCTGCTCGAACCCCGGGATCGGGAAGCCGAACGGATCGGTCGGGTTGACGTTGACGACGCTCGTCGTAGAGACCTGCACGACGCCGGGCGCGAAACGGTTGTAGATCGCGTTGATGGAGAGGGCGTGGCGACCCTTCACGAAGCTCGCGGGCGCACCGGCCGGCTCCGAGACGAGCTCACGGACCGTCGTCGTGTGGCCGTCGAGCCCGCCGAAGAGAGCGAGGCCGCCGAGCACGACCGCGCCACCCGCGATTGCGGCTGCAGCGAACTCGGCGGCCCGCCTGAGGATGCTGCTGGAGCCCATCGGGGCACGTTCTACCCCGACTCGGCTTAAACCGGGGTTGTGGACGATTAAGCGGCCGTAGCGGGTGTGTTAAGCAGAGGTTGCGCTGCGGACGGTCGCGCGCCAGAGTGCCGGGGTGAGCTTCGACTACGAGCTGCTCGTCATCGGCTCCGGGCCTGCGGGGCAGAAGGCTGCGATCCAGGCGGCGAAGCTGCGGAAGAAGGTCGCGCTCGTCGAACGGCGCCGCGTCGTCGGCGGCAGCTGCGTCAACGTCGGGACGATCCCGTCGAAGACGATCCGCGAGGCGATCGTCTACCTCACCGGGATCGGCCAGAAAGCGATCTACGGCCAGGACTACCGCCTCAAGGACGAGATCTCGATCTCCGACCTCGCGGCGAGGGTGCGCTACGTGGTCGAGAAGGAGCGGACGGTGATCCGCGACCAGCTGCTCCGGAACCGCGTCACGCTCCTAGACGGGTCGGCGAGCTTCCGCGACGAGCACACGCTCGACGTAGGCGGCAAGACGGTCAGCGGCGAGAAGATCGTGATCGCGACGGGCTCGCAGCCGGCGCGCCAGGAGGGGATAGCGTTCAACGCGCGGACGATCCTCGACTCGGACGACGTCGTCCTCCGCCTCGACCGGATCCCGAGCACGCTGCTGATCGTCGGCGCGGGCGTGATCGGCGTCGAGTTCGCGTCCATGTTCGCCGCGCTCGGGACGAAGGTGACGCTCGTCGACGGCCGGCGCGAGATGCTCGACTTCTGCGACGCCGAGATCGTCGAGGCGCTCCGGTACCACCTCCGCGATCTGCACGTCATCTTCCGCTTCGGCGAGGTCGTGACGCAGGTCGAGGAGTACGAGGCGGGGACGCTCACCACGCTCGCGAGCGGCAAGCGGATCCCGGCCGAGGCGGTCTTCTATTCGGCGGGCCGCCAGGGCGCGACGGCCGACCTCGCCCTCGAGAACGCCGGCCTCGAGGCCGACTCGCGGGGCCGGATCGCCGTCGACGCGCACTACCGGACCGCGGTCGAGCACATCTACGCGGTCGGCGACGTGATCGGGTTTCCGAGCCTCGCCGCGACGTCTGCGGAGCAGGGTCGTCTCGCTTCTGCCGACGCCTTCGGCATCCCCGTCACCTCGATCCCGGAGCTTCTCCCGATCGGGATCTACTCGATCCCCGAGATCAGCTTCGTCGGCAGGAACGAGGCGGAGCTCACGGAGGCGGCGATCCCGTACGAGGTCGGCATCTCGCACTATCGCGAGCTCGCGCGCGGGCACATCCTCGGCGAGACGCACGGGCTCGTGAAGCTGCTCGTCGCGCAGGACGAGCGGACGCTCCTCGGCGTCCACGCCTTCGGCACGGGCGCAACCGAGGTCGTCCACATCGGCCAGGCCGTGATGGGCCTCGGCGGGACGGTCGACTACCTGGTGGAGACGGTCTTCAACTACCCGACGCTCGCGGAGGCGTACAAGGTGGCGGCGCTCGACGCGGCGAACAAGCTCCGGGAGGTCAGCGCGCTCTCGACCTGAGCGTCCTTGCGTTTGCGCGGTATCGCTTCGGGCAACCGTGGCGGCGGATGAAGCTCCCCCACGGCGAGCGCGCGCGAAAGCTCGCCGACGCCTTTCGCAAGCACCAGCTGCTCACGTTCGCGTCGGCGATCTCGTTTCGCTCTCTCGTCGCGCTCGTGCCGCTGACGCTCCTCGCGCTCGCCGTCCTCGGCGGCGTCGGGCAGTCCAGCGTCTGGACGAAGTCGCTCGCGCCCAGGATCGAGCACAACGTGACGAAGCCGGTCTACGAGGGAATCAACGCGTCTGTCGAGAAGATCCTGAAGGGCGACAAGGGAACGCTGATCGCGATCGCGTCGGTGTTGCTCGCGTGGCACATGACCGGGGCGGTCGTGACCGTGATGGAGGCGCTGAACCGGATGCACGACGTGGACGACAAGCGGCGCTGGAGCCGGAAGCTTCTCGTCGCGCTGGCGCTCGCGGCGACCACGACGCTCTGCATCGTCGCGGCGGTTCTCGTGATCTCGGTCGCGCCCACGATCGGCGGCGGGGTCGTGCACTTCGTCCTCGGGCTCGGGCGCTGGCTCGTCGCTGCCGCTCTCCTCGGCGTTGCGGTCGGCGCGCTCGTCCGATACGCGCCCGCCGAGCACCCACGGCCGCGCTGGGCGAGCGGCGGCTCGATCGGGATCATCACCGCGTGGCTCGTGATGACGCTCCTCTTCAAGCTCTGGATCGAGTACGTCTCGAACTTCAAGACGGCGACCGGCCAGCTGACCGCCTTCCTCATCCTCAGCGCATACGTCTTCCTCTCGGTGACGGTCTTCCTGGCCGGGGTCCAGGTGGACGAGCTGCTGCGGAGGGAGCAGAAGTAGGAAAATCAAGGCGTGGACGTTCTCCGACTCCCGGCGCTGCTCGCAGAGCTTCCGACCGCGCGGACGCGGCTGCTCGACAACCTCGGGCGCATCCGCCGCGAGATCGGCCCTCTGACGGCTGAGCTCTCGGACGCGCTCGCCGACCACATGTCGATCCGGCGCGGCGAGGTGCACGAGGTCGTCTCGTTCTACTCCTTCCTGCAGGTGCCGATGGACGCCGTCCGCGTCTGCACCGGACCTGTCTGCGACTGCGTCGGTGCGCGCGACCTGCTCGCGCGACTCGAGGAGCACGGCCCGGTCGTCGAGGTGCCTTGCCTGGGGCACTGCGACATCGCGCCGGTGCACACGGTCGGCGACCGGATCGTCCCCGAGCCGACATACCGGGCGAACGGCGGCTTCCTCGGACTCGACCGGGCCGACGAGACGCTCGCGGACTACGAGCGGCGGGGCGGCCTGGCGCTGCTGCGCGAGCTCCCACCGGCCGATCGCATCGTCGCCGCGCTGAAGG
>DASUZD010000023.1:0-2475 GCA_036377055.1 Gaiellaceae bacterium
CGGCCCGAGGACGAGGCGGCCGCCTGGGAGGTCGACGGCGAGGGCAACCGCTGGTTCCTCGACCCCGTCTTCCGCGGGTCCTACCCGGCCGATCTGCTCGCGCGGAACGAGATCGTCGCGCCCTTCGTCCACGAGGGCGACCTCGAGGCGATCTCGGCGCCGATCGACTTCCTCGGCGTGAACAACTACTTCCGCTTCGTCGTCAGCGCAGGCGTGGAGGCGCCGCAGATCGTGCGCGACCCGGAGGCCGAGCGCACCGACATGGGCTGGGAGGTCTACCCCGACGGGCTCCATCGCCTGCTCGTCCGCGTCGCCGACGAGTACGCGCCTCCGGCGATCTACGTGACCGAGAACGGCGCGGCGTTCGGCGACGTCCGTGGCCACGACGGGCGCGTGCACGACCCGGAGCGGACGGCGTACCTCGAGTCGCACATCGACGCGGTCGGGCGCGCGCTCGCCGACGGCGCGCCCGTGACCGGCTACTTCGTGTGGAGCCTGCTCGACAACTTCGAATGGGCCTACGGCTACTCGAAGCGCTTCGGGATCGTCTACGTCGACTACCCCACGCTCGAGCGCGTGCCGAAGGACAGCTTCTACTGGTACCGCGACTTCATAGCGAGCCGGCGCGGCGCTCCGCGTCCGTCGCCGATCGCGGCTGGGTGATGGTCCGGGCGGCTGCGATCGCCGTCGTCGTTGTGGCGCTCGCCGTCGCCGGCTCCGCGAGCAGCGCTCGACCGGACAGGTTCGTCGTCCGGCCGCTCGTCACCGATCGCGCCGACCCGCAGCTCGTGAACGCGTGGGGCCTCGCGGCCAGCGCCAAGGGGCCGTGGTGGGTCGCGAACGAGGCGCGAAGCTCGAGCACGCTGTACGCGGCCGACGGGCGGAAGCAGGCGCTGACCGTTCGCGTGCCCGGCGGGCCGACCAGCGTCGTCTTCAACCGCAGCCACGGCTTCGTCGTGCGCGCCGGCGGCGTCGCGGCGCCGGCGAGGTTCATCTACGCCTGCGAGGACGGGATGATCAGAGGCTGGTCGCCGACGGTGCCGCACGGCTGGTCGATGGAGACGGAGATCGCGGTCGACGCGGGCGCGACCGCCGCCGTCTTCCGCGGGCTCGCGATCGCGGCGGGACGCCTTTACGCGACCGACTTCCACAACGGACGCGTGCTCGTCTTCGACTCGCGCTGGCGGCGCGTCGTGCGCTCGGGCGCGTTCGTCGACCCGTCGATCCCGGAGTGGTACGCGCCGTTCGGGATCCAGGCGGCCGGCGACCGGATCTTCGTCACCTACGCCGGCCGCGCGCCGGTGAACGGAAACGACGCGCCGACCGGCGGCTACGTCGACGAGTTCGACCTCGACGGCCGCCTGCTCGCACGCGTCGGGAGCCGCGACGAGCTCGACCAACCTTGGGGAGTCGCGCTCGCGCCGCGCGGCTTCGGCCGGCTCGGCGGCGACCTGCTGGTGGCGAACTTCGGCGGCGAGAGGATCAGCGTCTACGCGCGCCGCGGGAACGGCTGGAGCTACCGCGGGCGGCTTCCCGTCAAGGTGCCGGGCGTCTGGGGGATCGCGTTCGGCACCGGCGGCGTGAGCGGCCCGCGGACGACGCTCTTCTACGCCGCCGGCCCGCACCGCTGGTACGGCGACACCGAGGTCGACATCCACGGCGTGCTGGGGTCGATCACCCCGAGCTAGCGCGGACGACGAGCTCGACGGGCAGGATCGTCGCCGGCGGCGCGGCGTCAGGCTCCTCGATCAGCTCGATCGCCCGCGCCGCCGCCACCGTTCCGAGCTCCCGGCGGTCCTGGCGAATCGTCGTCAGCGGCGGGTGCGCGAGCGCCGCGGCCTCGAGGTCGTCGAAGCCGACCACGGCGACGTCTCGTCCCGGCTCTAGGCCAGCGTCGCGGATCGCCTGGAGCGCCGCGAGCGCCATGAGATCCGAGGCCGCGACGATCGCCGTCGGCCGCGTTGGCAGGGCCAGCAGCTCGCACGTCTCGCGGTATCCCGACGCGGAGGAGAAGTCGCCGCGTCGGATGTACTGCTCCGTCGGATCGAGGCCGAGTTGTTCGGCTTCGCGGCGAAACGCATCGAGCCGCTCCGATCCTGCGACGGTGTTCACCGCTCCGGCGAGGTGCGCGATCCGGCGATGGCCGCGCGCGTGGAGGTGCGTGAGCGCGAGCTGGACGCCTCCGGCGTGGTCCGAGCCGACGTACGCGGCGCGGGCGCGCGCGCACCTGACGTCGACCCCCACGAGCGGCACCTGCCGAGCCGCGAGCTCGGTCACCAGCGCGTCGTCGTCGTCCACGCCGATGAGGATCGCCGCGTCGAACCGGTGGCTGAGGTCGACGTCGAGCGGCGGCAGCAGCAGCGGGTCGTAGCTCGACTGCGCGAGCCGGTGGGAAATTGCGCCAAGCACCTTCCCGAAGAAGATCAGCGACAGGTCGCGGTGCCCCGCGTTGTCGCCGACCACGATCGCGACGAC
>DASUZD010000024.1:0-21222 GCA_036377055.1 Gaiellaceae bacterium
AGCGCGAGCGTCAGCTGGCTCGGGTCGACGTAGCCGTCGGTGGGAAGGAACGCAGCGCCGAGAACGCCGTCCGCCGACATCGGCGGGAAGAGCCTCTGCGCCTCCTCGGCCGAGACGAGCTCGAGCGGCAGCCCGAACGTCTTCGCCCAGCCGGCCTGGCGCGCGAGCTCCTCCATCCGCTCGCGCGACGACGCCAGCCGGAGCGAGCCGACCTCGCGCCACCCCGTCTCCAGCCCGACCTCGTCGCCGAGCTCGCGGTAGAGCTCGACCGAGCTCATCATCACCTTCGTCAGGCTGAGCGACCCTCGGAGCTGCCCCACGAGGCCGGCGGAGTGGAAGGTCGAGCCGCTCGTCAGCTCGGCCCGCTCGACGAGGAGGACGTCACGCCACCCGAGCCGCGTGAGCCAATAGGCGATCGCACAACCGCCGACGCCGCCGCCGATCACCACTGCCTGCGCCCGATCCCTCACGGGCCCGAGGAGCCGACGGGATGTAGGTGTACACCTACATCAGCCGCAGGTGTACACCTGCGAAGGGAGGACGAGGAGCCGACACCGCCGCCCCGGACGACGGCGTCGGCTCGACGGTCCAAACCGGCTACGGGCCAGTCGGCGCCGGCGGCGCCTCGGGCGCCTCCTCGGCGACGACCTCGCCCTCGGGTGCCTGGAGATGCGCGGGCTTCGTCCGCTGGACGAGGCTGTAGTAGACGGTCCCGACGAGCACGATCACGATCAGGACCGTCCAGAGCACCGGCTTCGCGTTCAGCCAGTCCCAGTGGAAGTCGAGCGTGCCGGGGATCTCGTTCGGCCGCGGGTTCGTCGCGGCACGCGGCCACGCCATGTTGATCAGCATCCCGCCGCCCCACGCGATCGCGAGCAGGTTGACGGGCAGTCCCCAGCGCCCGAGCGAGAACGGCACCTTCGCGCGCGGCCACCCCCGCACCCGAGCGCGAAGAAGGGCCAGGCTTCCGATCAGGTAACTGAGGTAGATCATCCCGGTCGCGGCGATCGCGATGATCGCGACGCCCGCGTACTGGATCATCGGGATCGCGGCCAGCGCGCCGACCGCGACGCAGGAGGCGATCGGCGTGTGCAGCTGCGGCTGGACCTTCGCGAGCCAGCGCGAGGCCGGCAGCCGGTCGTCGCGCGCCATGCCGAAGCAGAGCCGGATCGTCGAGGTCTGAATCGAGAGGCAGCAGACGAAGATCGCCGCCGCCACGACGAGCAGGAAGACCGTCGAGAAGGCGTTCCCGAAGTTCGCGTCGATGATCTGCGCGGGGCCCCAGCCCTCGGAGATCGCGGTCTTCATGTTCGGGATCCCGAGCAGCATCGCGTAGAGGAAGACCGCGCCGATCACGAACGAGCCGATGACCGACGCGATGACCGCCTTCGGCGCCTCCGTGCGCGGACTTCGCGTCTCCTCGGCGAGCGTCGAGGCTGTGTCGAAGCCGTAGATCACGTACAGGGACATGAACATCGCGACGAGGAACGTGCCGACCGTGAGGCTCGTCCCGCCGGTGTGGAAGATCACGCCCGCGCTCTGGTGGTGGTGGAAGAGCGCGACCACGAACGCGAACACGACCATCCCGAGGATCTCGAACAGCACGCCGGTGTTGTTCACGATCGCGACCAGGCGGACGCCGAAGATGTTCATGATCGTGATCAAGAGGAGCGTGATGCCGGCGATCCAGCGCTGGTTGTGCAGCGAGGACGACATGTCCCAGCCCATGTTGTTGAAGGCCGGAATGAGCGCGATCGGCAGCGTCGCGCACACCGATGCGACGGTGAGGATCCCCGCGAAGAGGTAGATCCAGCCCGCGAACCACGAGTACGTCTTCCCGGCGAGGTACTTCGTCCACTGGAAGACCGATCCGGCGACCGGATAGTGGCTCGACAGCTCCGCCCAGCCGAGCGCGACCATCATCTGCCCGATCGCGACGATCGGCCAACTCCAGATGAAGACTCCCCCAACCGTCGTCAGGCCGAGGAAGAAGAGCGCGAAGATCCCCGTCGATGGCGAGATGTAGCTGAACGCGACGGCGAACGAGCTGAACACGCCGAGCGACCGCCTGAGCTCCTGCTTGTAGCCGAACCGTGCGAGATCGGCCTCGTCGCGAGACGCCTCGCGCGCGGCCGGGTCGTGGACGTCAACCATGGAACGCCTCCCGGTCGAATGTGGAGGCGATTTACGCTCCTGCCGCGGCTCGTGTCAATGGAGCGCAGCGGATCTGGACGGCGCGAGGACACGCGAGTAGGCTCGAGCTCGTGGCGCCTCCAGGCGCACCGCCGTCGTCGGATGCGGAAGCGGCGACCGTCGCAGAGGTGATCGCACGGCTTCGCGCGCTCTCGACGCCTCGCGGAGACGGCATCGCCGAGTTCGCACGCCTGTACCTCCGGGTGACCGAGGGCGTGAACGCCGAGCTCGCCGGCCAAGCGTTCCTGAATCCGCCATTCCTCACGCGGCTCGACGTGGCCTTCGGGAACCTGTTTCTCCAGGCGTGCGCCGCGTTCGAACGGGATCCCGCGACGGCGCCGAAGGCGTGGGCGCCGCTGTTCGAGACGCGGTCGCGACGCGGGATCGCGCCGATCCAGTTCGCCGTCGCGGGGATGAACGCGCACATCAACCGCGACCTCCCCGTCGCGCTCGTCGGCACGTGCTCCGCGCTCGCGCTCGAGCCGCGGGACCACTCCCCGGAGCACACCGACTTCGAGACCGTCAACCGGCTGCTCGCCGTCGTCGAGGCGCGGCTGAAGCGAACCTACGTCAAGGGCTGGCTCGCCGTGCTCTCGCGCGTCCTGCACCCACTCGGCCATCTCGACGACGTCCTCGCGATGTGGGACGTCGCCCGCGCGCGCGACGCCGCCTGGACGAACGGCGAGGCCCTCTGGAAGCTGCGGGACACGCCCGATCTCGCCTCGGCGTTCCTCCTCACGCTCGACCGCACCGTCGGCATGGCGAGCCGCGGCCTGCTCGTGCCGACGCGCGCGAGCCTCTTCGGCTGACGACTCAGGCAGCCAGCGCCCGGCGAAAAGCGGGCGCTGCGGCAGTCCGCTCGAGGCGCTCGAAGTGCTCGTCCGTGTACGCCGCGAAGTCGAAGTCCAGCTCCGAGACGCCCTGCTGGACGACGCCCCACATCGCCTCGCGAAAGTCGGACATGAAGCGCATCAGCACGAGCGTCTCGTGGTCGTCGCTCCCGTACGCGGCGAGCAGCTCGCGCTCGCCCGCCTCGTCGAGCTCGTGGTTCACCGCGAAGTTGCCGAGGTCGAAGAAGGGATCGCCCATGCCGGCGTACTCCCAGTCGACGATCCAGAGGCAGTCCCCGTCCGAGATGAAGTTCGCGTTCAGCAGGTCGTTGTGGCAGGGCCGCGGCGCGATGCCGAGGCGGCGCCGCTCGATCCGGTCGGCGATCTCCTTCGCCCGCTCGTAGGCGGCGGGGACGTCGACGCCGTGCTCGCGCGCGGTCGCCCGGTACGTCTCGACCACGCGAAAGCTGTCGAAGCGCGCCGGCAGCGCGGGGCCGTCGTGGAGCCGCCGCAGGCACCGTCCGACGCGCCCGGGATCGACGTCGCCGACGGCGCCCTCGACGTAGCGGGTGACGAGGTAGCCCTCGGGCTCGACGAACGCGACGACCTCCGGCGCTAGCCCGAGCCCAGCCGCGACGAGCGACGCAGCGTGCTCGGCCGCGCGGTCGATCCCGAGCAGCTCGGTGTCCTTGCCGCCGATCCGCAGGACGTAACACTCGCCGTCGAGCGCGGCCTTGAAATTGTGGTTCGTGATCCCGCCGCCGAGCGGCTCGAGCTCGGCCTCACGCCCGGGCCAGACGCGCGCCGCGATCGCCTCGGGCTCCACCGCCCGATCCTACGTCGGTCAGTAGCTCCACCAGCCGCCCGAGCGCTCGAGGAGCAGCCACGGCATCGGCATCGGTCGCTCGCCGACTGAGCGGCCAGCCGCGAGGTCGACGATGCGGAGGCCACCTTTGGGCCCGCGCGGGCCGGAGATGCCGACGTACGCGCGCCCGTCGAAGACGCGGTCCACCCACGCGTGCTCACCGTCGAAAAGCCGGAACCGCTTGCGGCCGTCGAGACCGTACGCCGTCACGCCCGTCGTGCCGCCGGTCGCGAGGAGGACGTCGTCGCCGAGTGCGAGGCCGGACGCGTGCGCGTCGATCGTGCGGGCGCGCCACGTTCGGGTGTCGACGAGCAGGAGGCCGGCGGGCTTCGACTCGCGGCGATCCACCTGTGCGCCGGTGACCGCGATCACCCCGCCACCCAGCCAACGCGCCGTCCGAACCGGCCCCGTCGCCTCCTTCGCTTGCGCGGCGGGCTGCAGCCAGGCGCGGAAGCGCGCGAGGAGCGACGCGCTCGTGCTCGGGCGATGGTACGAGACGGCGAGGTTCCGAAGGTCGATCGACGCCACGAGCGCCGGTGTCACCACGAACGCGCGGCGCCCGGCCGTGTCGACCGCGAGCCCCGGGATGCTGATCGGCGCGCGAGCCGTGGAGCCGCCCTCGGGCGACGCCCCCGCGGCTACCCGGCCGAGCCGGACGATCCGCAGCGCGCCCTCCGCGTCGACGACTGCAAGCCGCGCCTCGCCGACCCGGTTCGGAGGTGCGAGGAGCACGACGAGCTCGCGAGGCCCCTGCGCGAGCCGGAGCACCGATCCCCAGAGCGCCCGCCGAGCGGTGACGCGGCGCCTCGAGACGTCGACCACAAGGAGCTTTTGGCGGCCGGAGCAGCAGATCTCTTGCAGCGCCACCATCCGGCTCGGCGCGAGCCACGCAAGCGCGCCGATCGGCCCACCCGGCACGCGCAGGTCGGCGACGGCGCGCAGCGAGCCGACGTCGACGAGTCGCAGCGACTCGAGCGCGGAGCGGCCGTTCCGCGCAATCGCCAGGTGCCCGTCGTCGGGCGAGAAGCTCCACGGTGGAATGGCCCAGCAGCTCTCGCCGCCCGACCTTGACGCGCAACCGCCCGAGCCGACCGGCACACGTGCCGTCGCGAGCGGCGCGAGCGTCTGCCGGTCGACGCGGAGAAGCTGCTGACCGACGATCGCGAGCGGCGGCGAGACGGGAGACGACGAGGCGGCGACGGCCGCCGGCACCGGAAGCGAATCGGATCGTCCCAGGCCTGCCGCGACGACCACGAGAGCCGCGGCGAGCGAGACCGCACCGACGAGCCTGAGCCTCACAGTGGCACTACTCCGGCGGCTGCTGCGGCGGTTCCCGCCTGCTTCACAAGCAGAATTTAGCGCTGCCGCGCCGGGCTTTGCCCGGTGCGGCCCACGTCGCCGCGCGGACGACCGTTTCAACCCGCGGAAAGTGCTGCGCACTTTCCGCGGAGAGGTGGCCCCGGGAGGAATCGAACCTCCGCACGTGGATTCGAAGTCCACCGCTCTATCCTCTGAGCTACGGGGCCTCGCCGCCCGACGTCGCGCGCGACGCACGAATTCGAGCGGGTCTCTTGTAGCAAAGAGCCGGTGTGAACGGCATCCAGCGGAGCCGGACGTCGCGGCTATCCTGTTACGTCCCGCGGTGGCGGTAGCTCAGCTGGTAGAGCCCCGGGTTGTGGTCCCGGTGGTCGTGGGTTCGAGTCCCATCCGCCACCCCTTCTGCCCCGCGCGGACTGCACCGGTTCTGCCGGTCAGGAAGCCGGGCACGGGGCGGGCGAGGGGCCCCAGCTCACGACGGGGCTACAGCCCTCGAAGCCGGCGCGGCTCGCGACCGACCCCTCCGACACGCGCTGGGCCGTCGCGGCCGCCCACAGGAACGAGCCGTTCTGATCGACGACCTCGACGAAGGTGCCGTCGTAGGTCAGCCACGGATTGCCGAGCGCAGCTAGGACGGTCGGCAGCCGGTGTTCGAGAAACGCCGCCGCCTGCCCGCGGGGAGCGCGCATCACGACGACTGGCGCGAGCCCCTGCGGCGAATAGATCGAGACCTCCTCGACAGTGGCCCCTGCGGCCGCGACGGTCGAGCGAAGCTTGGCCTGAAGCGCAGCCGCGTCGCCGACGCTGCGAGTGCCGCTCGGCCCGGATCCCGGGCCGAGCCCGACAACCGGCGGCAGGCCCCGCTCCGCCGACAGGTCGCGGAAGGCGCCTGCCAGCAGGTTCGATTCCCAGTCGCCGCGCAGCTGGTCTCCGCCCGAGAAGTCAGTCTGGAGCGAGACGCCCCCACTGTCTCCGGTCGTCGGGACGAGCTCGACGCGCGTCAGGACGTTTCCCGCCATCCTGCCCAGGATTTGCTCGACGAGCGCCCTCTGGTCGCTGGTCCCACCCACGATCTCCGTCCCGCCGCGGTTCGCATGAACACGCCTCGTCAAAGCAATCTCCTTTGGGACGGGCTGCGCGCGTGAGGCGGCATGCCACGTTTCCCCAGGCACGAGCGGCGCCCGAACCGCGGCCACCGCAGGCGCCGACGGGCCCTCCCCGCCCGCCGTCAAGCGCACGGCCGCGAACGCAGCGACGAATGCAACGGCAACGGCACCCGACAGCGCGAGGACCCGCGCGGCCGTGACGCCGCGACGCGTGAAGAGGGCCCGAGCCTTGTCGAGGGCGTCGGGAGCCGGAGCCCGGTCGAGTTCGCGGACAGCCTCGGCGACCAGATGGCGCCGCCGCGCCTCGAGGCGGGCAAGCGGAAACACGCGCTCCTTTGGGATCTCGAGACGATTCATCACTTCGGTCCTTCCTCTTCGATTGGACGTTCTGCACCTGGTCCATGTCCGGCGACGGCTTCGAGTTCCCGGAGCGCGGTGCGCGCGCGTGCCAACCTCGAGCGCACGGTCCCGATCGGGATCGAAAGCGCGGCGGCGGCTTCCTCGTAGCTCTGCCCAGCCCAGTCACACAAGGCCAGGACCTCCTGCTGGCCGCGCGGCAGCCTCGCGACCAGGGCAAGAACTGCGGCCATCCGCTGTTCCTCGTCGATCCGGTCGACGACGTCGTCGGCGAAATCCGGCGCCGTCACGGATTCGTCGAGGCGGGACAGCGCGGCGCTATGGCGACGAAGCGCGCGGCGCCGGTTCCGAACGACGTTGTTCGCGATACCGAAGAGCCACGGCAGCACCTTGTCCGCCGCGAGCTCCTGGTCGCGGCGCCGCCACGCTTCGAGAAACACCACCGAGGTGAGGTCCTCGGCGGCGGCCCAATCGGCCGTTCGCCGGAAGCAGAAGTTGTAGATCGCCTTAGCGTGGTGCTGGAACAGCTCGCCGAGCGCTTCGGCCTCGCCTTGGCGAACTCGGTCCCAGCAGGCTCCGTCGACGATCGCGGTCGCGTTCATACCTCTTAGTGTCCGCGGAGCGCAACCGAGTTTCATTTGTGAACGACCGGCGGCCGCAGCGACGGCCAACGGCTGTCGCTGCGGCCCGGACGCCGGTCGCTACTTCTCAGGCGAGACAGCCGTGGAGCCGCCCAACGCAGGATCCACCCAGGTGACGCGCCAGTTCAGCCTGTTCACGCTCCCCTGGACGACCACGGCCTTACCAGCCTGATCGTCGACCCGGACGAACCGTCCGTCGTATCCTTGGTCGTCACCCACGACGCTCGCGAGCCCGTGGGGGTAGTCCGCCGCAAAGGCCGCCGCATCCGGCGTGCGAGCGTGGATCACGGCCTCGAGTCTCCCGACGTGCAGGAACTGCGCGCCGGGGAACTTCTTCCCGAGCGCGGCCTCCGTGGAGATCATCGTCGGCACGAGCGAAGCGGGGGCGACGTCGGTTCCGTTCTCGTCGAGCACCTTGCCGTTCGGGTCGCTGGCCGTGACGAGGAAGCCATCGACGGTCGTCAGGCCCGAGTCGGCCAACGCGGCCGCGAGCAGACCCGCTTCCCACTCGGCCTTGACCGCCCCGGGAATGTCCCTGGCCGTCGCCGCGATGTACAGGTACTGCGTTCCCGGGTAGTCCGGCTTCGGGGCTCCCAGGTTTGCGCTGTTCAGCTGCGGGAGCTGTCGCAGCTTGGCGTCGAGGAACGCCTGGACGGCAGGCGGGCCGCCGGTCCGCCTGGCGGTTGCTCGAAGCACGCCCGTGACCGTCGCCGCGAGCGCGAGGACGACTGCGGCGACCGCTGCGTAACGCTTGATCATGGCTCTACCAACTCCTTCGCGCTCAGTTATGGATCCGGAAAGGCGACGGCGGGCAGACGACGCTCCAGCCCGTGTTGATGATCTGCTGGCACACCGAGACGTTGACGTAGCTGTTCCCGTTGTCCGTCGACACCTGCCAGGCGAGGTTGCCGCTACACCCGAAGCAGCCGTCGACAGTGTCGGCCACGCCGTGATGCTCCCCGCCGACGAGCGGGTTGCCCGAGCTCCAACCGAGTGCATGCGGAGCCCCGAGGGCCAGGCTGTTGCGATACGCCTGCCACCCGGCCCCGCTGGAGAGGTAGACCATCCCGAACTGCTCGTCCCCCGAGCTCTCGGAGTACACGTTGCAGGTGAAGACGTTCGAGGTCGTGATCCACTCGATGAAGGCATCGAGGTTGCCGGTCGAAGGGCAGTCGTCAGGGATGTTCAGCGATCGATGCCAGCCCACCTGGTCAAGGCTCGGACTGCCGGTTACGTTCTGCTGCATCCGCACGAACAGGATCCCCCCACCGCCGTTCACCTGGGCCATTGAATTCCTGTGGAGGAACGAGCGCGTCCCGTTGTAGAACGAGCTCCGGTAGTTCGCCCCCGTGTCTGCCAACGCGGCCGCCGGCAGAAGGAGCGCGGCGAGGAGCACTGCGGCGATCAGAGTCCACGACCTAGGTCGGCGCATCCGCGGGGACGCTTCCGTCCATCTCAGCTGCTGACCTCCTTCGAGTCTTTTGACACTCTTGAAGGAGCGAAGCTACAACTGTAATCGGCGCGATGCCTCTTTTAACCGATCTAGACGCCCCGACAGTTAACTAGATGCCGCGCGGCTGGTCGCCGAGCCGCCCCTCGACCTCGTCGCCGGCAGGGGCGGCGACGAACTTGTCGCCGCCCCTGCCGACGTGGCGGTGCACGCGCCAGACCGGGGAGGAAGATCCCGTGGCGCGCGAACGGCGCGCGACTACGAGCCGGTCGCCTCCGGATTCATCCCGGTGCGGAGCGCCTGCTCCTTGTGCCGCCCCTCGGCGAGCTCCTCGATCACCTTCGCGCAGAAGGCCGGGAGGTCGTCCGGCTTCCGGCTCGTGACGAGGCCCGCGTCGACGTGGACCTCCTCGTCGACCCAGGTCCCGCCAGCGTTGCGGATGTCGGTCCGCAGGCTTGGCCACGACGTGACCGTGCGGTCGCGCACGACGCCGGCCTCGACGAGCGTCCACGGCGCGTGGCAGATCGCCCCGACCGGCTTGCCCTGCTCGAAGAAGCCGCGGACGAAGTGGACGGCGTTCTCGTCCATCCGCAGCTTGTCCGGATTCGCGACTCCGCCGGGGAGCACGAGGCCGTCGAACTCGTCGGCGCTCACCTCCTCGACCGTCCTGTCTACCTTCATGCGCTTGCCCGGCTTGAACTCCTTTTCGTTCAACGCCGTGATCTCGCCCTCCTCGAGCGAGATCAGCTCGACCTCGGCGCCCGCGTCCTGCACGGCCTTCCACGGCTCGAGCAGCTCGCTTTCCTCGAATCCGTTCGCGGCGAGAAACGCGATCTTCTTGCCCTTGAGCTCGTTCGGCATAGCTCGGTCTCCTTTCCTCGTTTCGAGTCCGGTTCCGCGGCTTTCACGCTTATAAACAGCCGCACCGGGTATCGGCAATGCCTCATGGCCAGGCCATCGTCACCGCCGCCTCCCGCCGGTCCCGCCGACCCGACGCTGCCGCTTCCGGCGGCGCCTCCGGGCCCGCCGCCCGGGCCGCCGCCCGGGGAGCCGCCTCCCTCCCGCGCCGTCTGGCCGTGGCTCCTGCTGCTGCTGCTGGTGCTCGTTCTCATCGGGCTCGGCGCGCTGTTCTTCGCGACGCACCACGACAACAACAAGGCGACGCGCACGGTCGCGGCGACGAAGAACGTCCCCGCCGTGGTGGGCTTCACGAAGACGGGCGCGACGCAGCGGCTGACCCAGGCGGGGTTCGAGGTGCAGGTTCGCTCGGCGCCGAGCGCGAAGCCGAAGGACCGCGTGATCGCGCAGGCGCCGGAGGCGGGCGCGAAGCTCTCCCGCGGCGGCACGGTCGCGCTCACCGTCTCGAGCGGCCCGCCCAAGCAGAGCGTCCCGGACGTCGTCGGCATGAGGGTCTCGGAGGCGATCGCGAAGCTCAAGATCGCGCACCTCGACTCGCGGCAGAAGGTCGTCTTCGCCCGCGCGGCGCGCGGGACGGTTGTGAAACAGACACCGCCCGCCGGCGCCGAGCTGAAGAAGGGCGCGCCGGTCCAGCTCGAGGTTTCGAAGGGACCTCAGCGCGTGGCCATTCCCGCCGTCGTCGGCAGGACGCGCGACGACGCCGTCGCGGCGCTGAAGAAGGCCGGCCTCGTCGCCGCCGTCTTCAGCGTTCCGTCGACCGAGCAGCAGGGCCTCGTCGTGGCGCAGGATCCGCAGCCGGGCGGCAAGGCGGCGAAGGGATCCCGCGTCCGGCTGAACGTCTCGCAGGGGGCGCCGCAGACGACGCCCACGCCGACGACGCCGACCAACACGTCGGGCACGACCGCGGCTCAAGCGACGACCGTGACGGTACCGAGGCTCGTCGGCCTGAAGCAGCTCGCGGCGCAGCGGAAGCTCCAGGCGCTCGGGCTCCGCGTGCGCACCGTCTACGTCCCGTCGACGAAGCCGCAGGGCACCGTGGTCGCGCAGCGGCCGGCGCCGGGCGCGACCGCCGACCGAGGCGCGCGCGTCCGGATCAACGTCTCGAACGGCCCGAACCCGCAGGCGCTGACGGCCGTTCCCGACGTGACCGGCGAGGACGAGGCGAGCGCGACGTCGGACCTCCAGGCGGCGGGCTTCCGCGTCCAGGTCGTCGACCAGCCGACGTCGGACCCGAACCAGGACGGGATCGTGCTCGACGAAGATCCGGTCGCCGGCACGCGCATTCCCGCCGGCTCGCAGGTGACGATCTTCGTGGGCCGGACGAGCGGCTAGCCGAGCGCTGAGTCGATCGCGTGCTCGACGGACTTCGCGTCCGTCGGCGACGCGAGCTGCACGACCTTCGGCTTCGTCCCGCTTCGGCCGACGAGGATCGCCGGCGTCGCGTGGACGGCGTCGGCGGACGCTTCCGCGTCGAGCGCGTGCGCCTCGTCGGAGACCGCGCTCGAGCCCCGCTCGTCGAGGAGCTTCTGCACGGACAATCCGGGGATGCTGGCGGCGGCCGCCTTCACGATGTCGTCGGTGAGCCAGCCGGTGTTCTCGGCGCCCTGGTTCAGGTAGAGGAGCTGCGCGAAGTCGAAGAGCTTGTTCTGGCCGCCGGCCGCGAGGGCAGCGTCGCGGCCGCGCTGCGAGTCCGGCCCGATGAACGCGATCGGGCGCGCGACGACCTTCAGCTTCCCTGCGCGGACGTAGCGGTGGACGATCGTCGGCATCGCGCTCGTCTCGAACTGCTGGCAGAACGGGCACTGGAGGTCGATGTACTCGACGAGCGTCACCGGCGCGGACGGCTTCCGAGCACGTTGCCGTGCTGCGGGATCCCCTTCAGGAGCCTGGTGACGTCGGCCGCGCCGTCGAGCTTCGTCGTGGTGGCGCTGCTCGAGGAGCCGCCGCGGGTGAGCACGACCCCGAGGACGACGGCGACGACGACCACGACGAGCACGGCAGCCGCGCCGAGAAGCACGCGCGGCGAAGCCTGACGCGGCGCCCCCTTCGTGCGCACCGGCGGCGCGGCGGCCTGCCGGCGGCGTCGGCTCTGCTTTCCGCTAGGCATCTCCGGCCACGGTAGCTCCGCCGGCCGCGGGCGCGCCTGCCGAAGCGAGCAGCAGGAACGCGGTCAGCAGCACGAACCCGGTGAGCGCGAGCGTGGGGATCGTCATGTAGCCGAACTCGTCGATCCACTTCGTCGCACAACCGCCCGGCGCGGAGAGCAGGCACGCCTGCGTCTGCTTGACGACGCCGTTCTCGACGAGGAGGTGGTAGACGGAGACGCCTGCACCGACGACCGGAAGCGGCAGCAGATAGCGCGCGACCCGGTGGTCGTTCGCGAGCGCGGCGAGGAGGGTCGTGATCGCGAGCGGGTACATGCAGATCCGCTGGAACCAGCAGAGCTCGCACGGCACGAAGTGCGCGATCTCGGAGAAGAAGAGGCTGCCGCCGGTCGCGACGGCGGCGACGAGGAACGCGAGCCAGAGCTCGTAGCCCCAGATCGCAGCGCGGAGGGACGCGAGCGGCGCCCGCACCCCGACGAACCAGACCAGTCCTGCGAGGACGAGCAAGGCCGCGAGCACCTGCCCTGCCACGCCCAGGGCAGCGAGCGCGACGATCGTGTCGTGGACCACGCGCCGTACCTTAGGCTCGGCCCGTGGCGGACGAGCTGCGCGAGCTGACCGAGCGGCTGGTGGCGATCGACTCGGTCAACCCCTCGCTCGTCGAGGGCGCGGCCGGCGAGGCGGAGATCGCGCGCTTCGTCGCGTCCTGGCTCGAGGAGCACGGTGTCGCCGTCGAGATCGACGAGGTCGCGCCCGGCCGGCCGAACGTCGTCGGCCGCGTCCGGGGCTCGGGCACCGGCCGGACGCTGCTCCTGAACGGGCACCTCGACACAGTCGGCCTCGGCGATTCGGCCGCGGGGCTCGCGCCGCGCTTCGACGCCGGTCGTCTCTACAGCCGCGGCGCCTACGACATGAAGGGGAGCCTCGCCGCGATGATGGTCACGGCCGCCCGCGCCGCCGCCGACCTTCGGCTCGCCGGCGACCTCGTCGTCACGCTCGTGTCCGACGAGGAGGCGCTCAGCATCGGGACGGAGCGCGTCGCCGCGACGGTGCGCGCCGACGCCGCGATCGTCGTCGAGCCGACCGACCTCCGGCTCGCAGTCGCGCACCGCGGCTTCGTCTGGCTCGACGTCGAGACCTACGGCCGGGCGGCCCACGGCTCTCGCTACGACCTCGGCGAGGACGCGATCGTCCGGATGGGATCGATCCTCGTCGGGCTGGAGCGCCTCGACGAGCGGCTCGCGGAGCGCCCACCGCACCCGCTCCTCGGACGCGCGTCCGTCCACGCGTCGCTGATCGAGGGCGGCACCGAGCTCTCCACCTATCCCGACCGCTGCGTCGTGAAGGTCGAGCGACGGACGCTGCCCGGTGAGACGGTCTCGGCGGTCGAGGCGGAGCTGCGCGCCCTCGCCGACGGCGCGGCGGTGGCGTCGTTCTTCTCGCGCGACCCTCTCGAGACGCCGCCGGACGCGACGATCGTCGAGCTCGTAAGGGGTTGCGCCCTCGACTTCCTCGGGTCGGCGCCAGAGGTGGTCGGTGTGCCGTTCTGGACCGACGCGGCGCTCCTCTCCGCCGCCGGCATCCCGACCGTCGTCTTCGGCCCGCGCGGCGAGGGCGCGCACGCGGACGTGGAGTGGGTCGAGCTCGAGGATCTCGAGCGGCTGGCGCAGATCCTCCTCGCGGCGACGGCGGCGTTCTGCGCATGACGCCGCTCGAACGGGCGCCGGCAGCGCTCGCGCGGTACGCCGGCCGGGACGAGGTCTGGCTGAAGCGGGAGGACCTGCACGAGCTCGGCGCCTTCAAGTGGCGAGGCGCCGTTCCGGTCGTGCGGCAGCTCGCGGCAAGCGGCGCCGAGGCGGTCGCCACCGCGTCGACCGGGAACCACGGCGCTGCGGTCGCGTGGGCGTGTCGCCAGGCCGGCCTCCGCGCGGTCGTGTTCGTCCCGCCGGGCGCGAACCTGCAGAAGCTGGCGCTCCTCCGGCAGCTCGGTGCCGAGGTCCGCGTCGCGGGCACCGACCTCGACGAGGCGAAGGACGCCGCGCGAGCGAGCGGGCTCCCGTTCTTCGAGGACGGCGCGGAGCCGCTCCAGTACGAGGCGTACGCGGCGATCGGCGAGGAGATCCTCGACCAGAGCCCGTCCGAGCCGGCCGCGGTCGTGATCCCGATCGGCAACGGCGCGCTCGCGGGCGGGGTCGGTACGGCGATCGGTCTGCGCGCGCCCGCGGTCGAACGCGTCGGCGTCGTCGCGAAGGAGATGCCGGTGATGGCGGCGAGCTGGGAAGCGCGCGAGCCGGTCGAGGCGGACGCGGGAAGCACGATCGCCGACGGCATGGCGGTGCGAGTCGCGATCCCGTTCGCCGTCGAGCGACTCCGGACGGCGGTCGACGCAATCGTGCGCGTGTCGGAGCGCTCGATCGCAGAGGCGCTGGTCGCGAGCCACGACGCGGACGTCACCGTCGAGCCCTCCGCCGCAGCGGCCGTCGCGGCGACGCAGCAGCTGACGATCGACGGACCGGTCGTGCTCGTCGTAACCGGAAGGAACGTCGACGAAGCGGTGCTCGAGCGTGCTCGGCGGGAGCCCGGTTCGTTCCCGGATTAGCCGCCGCTACCCTCTTCGTGCGCGCCTGTAGCTCAGTGGACAGAGCGACGGCCTTCTAAGCCGTTGGTCGGAGGTTCGAATCCTCCCAGGCGCATCGCTTCCGGCCGCGAAAGCTCTCAGAAGACGAGGTCGTAGCAGCTGTAGATGCTGTTGGGGTCGCCGTGGCCGCCGGAGATGAAGCTTGCGAGGTCGCGTATGCCCGGGTCGACCCTCCCGCCCGGCCCAGGGGTGATCACCTCGGACACAATCCAGTCGGCGTTCGCCTTGATCGCTCCGTCGATCTTCCGCCGGAACTCCTCGACCATCGACACATCGGAGATCCCGGCGCCGCGCCAGGTCGCGCCGTCGTTCGTCAGCTGCTTCCTGATGAAGGTCATGAGGCCGAGGAGCTTGGGGCCGGTGATGCGGCCCCGTCGCATCGCGTCGAAGCTCTGAAACCCTGTGCGTGGGTCGCGCAGAAGCACGAGCTCGTCAGGTCCTGGTTTCGACAGCTTCGTGAGAACGCAGCGCATTCGGTTGAGGTCGTCGGCGGGAACGGAGAACGCCGCGGCATGTCGCGGGAGCGCTGCGAGAAGGATGGGCACGACAGGCGGGACCGGTGCCAGCGTCGCCGCGAGCGCAGGCCGGACCATCGTGCTCCGGATCGCCCTCCACTGGGCCGCGAGCGCGCTCTCCGCCGGCATCTCGATCAGCTTTCCGGTGCCAGTGGTCGGGTCGACGCGCTCGGGGTGCTGGTTGAAGAAGATGAGGTCGGTCAGGCGGTTCTCGTTCCGCTCGCCGAGCCGCAGAGCGTTCCGAAGAACGTTCTCGTCGGTCTCGGCCTCGAGCTCGCCGAAGAGCTCCTCGTCGCCCGGCTCCTCCGCGCCCTCGTCGAATCCGTCGTCGGCGTCGTAGTCGTCGCCGTACAAGGTGTAGCCGCCCACGGGGCCCCAGCCCCACGGCCCGTATCGCCGACCGCTGTAGACCGGCCTCGATCCGTATCTCCGTGCTCGATAACCGCCTCTGCTGCGCATGACGTCCTCCCGCGGTCGGATGTGCCCTCTGCCGCTGCAAGCGGCGTGCCAGGGCAGACGCGCCGCATCGCGCCGCGCGGAGCGGAACTCGCCTTCGCAAGCGGTCGCAAACGCCGAAAGAGGCTTCGCCTTAGTGGCTCAGAGCCACAAGCGCGGTCCGCTATCGGAGACCGCGCGCTCCAGCGCCGGAGCCGGGCTTTGCCCGGCGGGAGGCTAGCGGCGGAGAGGCAACGGCGGGATCACACTGTGATGCGCCGGCTCCGCCGCCATTCGAAGCACAGAGACGTCCGCAAGGAAGGGGTCCGTCGGGGAACCAGGGGTTCCCCCGCGACTCAGCGGCGGACGCCGAAGTCGGCGGTCACGATCGTGACCTCGAGGCCCCTGAACGTGCCGGGCGCCGCGTCGGCGTGGACGGCGGAGAGGCCGATCTCGCGCCACTCGGGCTTCAGCAGGTTCGCGCGGTGCTCCGGGCTCGCCATCCACATCTTCAGGGAGCCGGCGGCGTCGATGTCGGGTGACGACCAGAGGAGGTTCTCGCCCACCGACCAGTACTGGTGGCCGTTCGGGCCGTAGTAGCGCTGGACGCGGCGCCAGAAGGCGGCGCCGTCCGCGGAGTCGTGGCTGAAGTACCCGAGCCGAGCCATCTCCTGCGAGTGCTGCTTCGCCGCGGCGGCGAGGCTCGGCGAGAGCCGAAGCGGCGCGAGCCCGTGGGCTCGCCGCAGGCGGTTCACGTCGACCAGGACCTGCGTCGCGAGGACCGCATTGGCGCGCGCCTTCTGCTCGGGTCCGCTCACGCGGGCGCCGGCCGGAGCGGCGATGCTTGCGATCAAGGCAAGCGCGGCGGCGACCGGAGCGAGCTTCTTCCCGACCATCTGAGAGACTCATCGGCGCGCGAACGGGCGCTTGGTCACTCGTTCGAGGGAACTTCGAAGGCGGGCGAACACGGTCGTCCAGCACGACTCGTACTGTGTTGAACAAAGCTCGTTCGCTCTCTAGAGTTGGACGCGAGGGCGGGCTTCTGATCGATCTGACGGGATATCGGCGAGGGCCGCAGGCACGTCGCGTCCTCGGCGTCCTGGCGGCCGCGGTCCTACTTGTCCCTGTCGCAGCCTCCCTTGCAGCCGATGCGGCATCCCCGGGGCCCGACCTCGCGTCGATGGGCCTGGCCGTTTCGGACTTCGCCCGTGGAGCGTCCGTCCAGTCCGAAGGCGCTCGCCCGCCGGCAGCGCCCGCGGTCGGAGTGTACGACCGACTCTTCCGCCCGGGCGTCCGGCTCGGCGGCCAGCCGCTCTTCGCCGCGGCGAGCCGCGTCTACGACTTCGGAGACGTCGGCACCGCGACGCTCGTGTTCGAGAACACCCGGCACCTGCTGAACAACCAAACCCAACGGCGCTCGATCGCCAAGAGCCTGGCCGCTGAGATCGCGCGCGCCACGCATGTCAGGATCGTCTCGGTCACCGTCGGCCCGCCAGTGCCGCTGGCGCTCGGCCAGGAGGCGCTTCGCTTCGCGGTGCGCGTACGGGCGAAAGTCCAGTCGAGGACGGTCGGGATCGACTTCGCCTTCGCGCTGCTTCGGCTTGACCGTGCCGTCGGGCAGATCAGCCTCAACTCGTACCCAGGCAAGCACATCCCGGCGGCAACCGTCGCACTGGGTGTCAGCAAGGTTGCCGCGCACTTCAAGGTCGCCTTCACCGTCCGCAACCTGACGCCTCCCACCATCTCGGGGACCGCCGCTCAGGCACAGACGCTCACCGCCGACCCCGGAACCTGGGCGGGCGTCCCGAGCGGGTACACGTATCAGTGGAGCCGCTGCGACGCCGCGGGTACGACCTGCACGCCGATTCCCGGCGCGATCGCGCAGACCTACCTCCTCGGTGCTTCAGACGCCGGTGCGCGGATCGGCGTCACGGTCACGGCCGCGAACTCGGTTACGTCGGTCGCGCTCGCGGCAGCACCCACGGCGCCCGTCCCGTAGGAGCTACTCCGCGGCCGCGGCCGGCGCCGGCTCGACGAGCTTCGCGCGGCGGGTTCGGTTCCAATCGACGACCAGGACCTGGATCGCGCCGGCGACGGGGATGGCGCCGAGGGCGCCGAGGACGCCCGCGAGCTCCGCGCCGATCAGCACGGAGATCAGGACGGCGAGCGGCGACAGCTGCACTGTCCGTCCGTAGACGACGGGCTGGAGCAGGTGGTTCTCGATCTGCTGGTAGACGATGAAGAACGTGATGACGACGATCCCGGCGACGATCGAGTGCAGGAAGGCGACGAGGCCGACGATGATCGCCGCGAGGGTGGCGCCGGCCAGGGGGATCAGGTCCAGGATCGCCACGATCAGCCCGAGCGCGACCGCGAAGGGCACGCCGAGCGCGAGCAGCACGATCGTGGTCGCCGTGCCCGCGATCAGGCTGATGAACAGGTTGCCCGTCACGTAGCCGCCGACCGTCCGGTAGATGTCGTGCAGGATGCGGTGCCAGCGCGCGCGCGACTGCGTCGGCGCGAGCCCGAGGATCCGCTCCACCCACGCCGGCCCCTCGAGCAGCATGAAGAAGGTCATGAACGCGATCGTCACCGTCGCGACGATGGCGGTGATCACGCCCTTCGTCACGGACACGGCCGTTCCGGACAACCCGAGGAGCTTCTTCGCGCCGTTGCCCTTGAGGCTCTCGCGGACCTTGTCCACGACGTGGTACTTCGTCTGGAGGAAGCCGAGCTTGCCCCGGCCGCTGGTCAGGTCGTCGACGTAGTCGGGCACCTTGTCGACGAAGCTGTTCGTCTGGTGGACGAGCGTCGGGACGAAGAGCGCGCCGACGCCGGCGATCCCGGCGAGCACGACGACGTAGGTCGCGCTGACGGCGAGGCCGCGCCGCCTGACCCCGTGGCGCTGGAAAAGCTCGACGAGCGGGTTCAACGCGAGCGCCAGGAAGAGCGCGATCAGGATCCAGGAGATGACGTGCCGCGCGATCCAGATCACCTCGAGGGCGGCCGCCACAGCGAGCACGATCGCGATCACGGCGAACACGGACCGCCCAGAGAAGTAGACGAGCCGCTCCCGCACGCCGCGGAGCATAAAAGGGCGCCGACGTTTAGGAAACCGGCCCGCGCGGAGAAAGGCGATCTGCGTTGAGCCTGCGCGGAGAGCCGTTCGAGCGCGTCGCCGACCTCCCGGACGGGCGGCAGGCGCGGGTTCGCGTCGCCGTGCCGGACGACCCGTACATCCCGAAGCGCGAGCTCGAGACCGTCGTGCTCGAGGTACTCATCCGCGACGAGGTCGTCGCGACCGTGAACACGATCCTGCGGCCGGAGCAGGACGGCGAGGGTCACGCCCTCGTCCGCGAGGTGGTCGAGCTGCTCGAATCCGGGAAGCTTCAGCCGACCGCGGCGGCACTCGAGCCGTACGCGGACAGCCTCCCGTAGGATCAGGCGCGATGGCGACCGCGACGCTGCACACCAACCACGGCCGGGTCCAGCTCGAGCTGTTCCCCGACGACGCGCCGAAGACGGTGGAGAACTTCGAGAAGCTCTCGCGCGACGGCTTCTACGACGGCGTCATCTTCCACCGCGTGATCCCGGACTTCATGATCCAGGGCGGCGACCCGACCGGGACGGGGACGGGCGGCCCCGGGTACCAGTTCGAGGACGAGGCGAACGACCATCGCGTCGAGCGCGGCGCGCTCGCGATGGCGAATGCAGGCCCGAACACAAACGGGAGCCAGTTCTTCATCGTCACCGCGGACGCGTGCCCCTGGCTGGACGGCAAGCACACCGTCTTCGGGCGCGTGACGGAGGGAATGGACGTCGTCGACGCGATCTCCAACCTGCCGCGGGACCCGCGCGACCGGCCGCGCGAGGACGCCCGGATCGAGCGCGTCGAATTGGCGGCGTAGCAGGTTTTTGCCGAGTACCCTGGCAAACGTCCGATCGATCACCGAAGATCTGACAGAAGCGACGGCGGCGCGTCCGGGTTGAAAGCACCCTGACGGGTGGAGTCGGGCCTAGGTGCTGACTGACCCACCGACCAAGGGCGAGCCGCGTTTTCTTCTCTTTCGGGCGCGTCGCTATCGTGTCGCCGAGCCGGCGGGCGTAGCTCAATGGCAGAGCCCTAGCCTTCCAAGCTAGTTATGCGGGTTCGATTCCCGCCGCCCGCTCTTCGCTCGGAAAGGACCCGCCGATGCCGAAGCTCCACGCGCGGTTCGCGCGCCATACCGACCGGCTCGACGAGGTTGTGCGCTTCTACCGCGACGGGCTCGGATTGCCCGAGATCGGACAGTTCGAAGGACACGAAGGCTACGACGGCGTGTTCCTCGCGCTGCCGGGGACGAACGCGCACCTGGAGTTCACGAGCGGCGAAGACCACATCGGGCCCGCGCCACACCCGGAGACCATGCTCGTCCTCTACCTCGGGAGCTCCGAAGCGGTCGCCGAGGCGTGCCAGCGCGTCGTCGCTGAGCCCGTCGAGGCTGCGAACCCGTACTGGAGACGGCATGGCGTGACGCTCGCCGATCCGGACGGCTTTCGCGTCGTTCTCGTTCCGGAGTCGTGGTCGGGTGCGTGACGTCGTGAGCCCGTACGCGTGGGGCGGGGACGCCGAGGTCTTCGTGCTCGTGCCGGGGCTGACGCTTTCGTACCTGCTCGCGACCCGCGGCCGGGTCTCGCGCACCCGCGTCGCCGCCTTCCTCGCCGGGCAGGCGTTGATCCTGCTCGTCTTCGTCACGCCCGTGCAGGCGATCGCGCTCCACTACCTGCTCTCGGCGCACCTGCTCCAGAACGTCGTGCTCGCGGAGTGGGCGCCGGCGCTGTGCGTCCTCGGCATTCCGCCGGCCGTTGCGGCGGCGCTCGCGCGGATTCCCGGCTTCCGCGTCCTGACGAACCCGCTCGTCGCGCTCCCGCTCTGGCTCGGCACCTACTTCGCGTGGCACGTGCCGTGGGCCTACGACACCGCCCTCGAGCATCCGAGCGGGCTGCTTCACCTCGAGCACCTCTGCTACTTCGTCACCGGCTGCCTGCTCTGGTGGCCTGTAATGCACTCGGCGCCGCGTCGGCTCCACGATGCCGCGAAGGCGGTCTACCTCTTCGCCGCCTTCGTCCTCGCGAGCCCGCTCGGACTGTTGCTCGCGCTCCTCCCGAGGCCCGTGTACGACTTCTACGGCCGTGCCCCGGAGCGCCTCTGGGGACTGTCCCGCCTCGCCGACCAGCAGCTCGCCGGCCTCACGATGGCGTCCGAGCAGGCGATCGTCTTCTTCGCCGTCTTCGCGTTCTTCTTCCTCCGCTTCCTGCGCGACGAGGAGCCCGCGCTCGACCTCCAACGGGTGCGAAGCTAACGCCGAGGAGCAACGAGCGATGCCGATCCTCCAGATCGAACACCCCGTCCGCGACTTCGACGCGTGGAAGCGCGCGTTCGACGCCGATCCCGTCGGCCGCGAGCGCGGCGGCGTCCGCCGCTACCGGATCCTGCGGCCGAGCGGCGACCCGAACTACGTCCTCGTCGAGCTCGAGTTCGACGGCGCCGACGAGGCGGAGGCGTTTCTCGACGCACTGCGCGACCTGTGGCGCGGCGCCGAGGTACAGGGCCTGATCGAGAGGCCGCAGGCGCGGATCGTCGACACGGTCGAGGACAGGGAGTACTGAGCTACCCGTTCCAGCCCCGCTCGAGGAGCTCGCGGACCTCCTCGATGCCCGCGCGCCAGATCCGGAGGACGTCCTCGTCCGGCCGCTCGTAGCGACCGCCGTAGGAGCCGTCGCCGAGGCCTCGGCGGACCTCGTCCGGGCCGGCCGCCTCGAACGCCGCCATGTCGACCATCGGCTTCGCCGCCTCCGGCAGCTCGACGCCC
>DASUZD010000025.1:0-6691 GCA_036377055.1 Gaiellaceae bacterium
TCTCCCGCAGCTCGCGCGCTCGCGCCGGGTTCTTCTCGACGGCCACGACATCGCCCTCGAGCTGCGTCGCCTTGCCGCCCGGCGCCGCACAGAGGTCGAGCACGCGCTCGCCCGGTCGCGAGCCGACCGCGAGTCCCGCGATCTGCGAGCCGCGGCTCTGGGGCCAGATCCTTCCCTCGGCGAGCGCGACCTCGTCGACGCGCGCGACGCGAAGAGCGCCCGGCACGTCGGTCGGCTCACCCTCGATGTCGCCGCGCACCACCCGGACGACCGTCTCCCGCGGCTCGTTCTGGGCGCGCATCAGCTCGAGTGCCTCGTCGCTCCCGAGATCCCGCGTCCAGATGTCGGCGACCCAGTCCGGGTACGAGTGCTTGAGCGGCCCCTCGGGCAGCGAGTCGAGCAGCGGGGCGATCCCGTCCGCGAGGCGCCGCATGACCGCGTTCGTGAACGCCACCGCCCGCTCGAGCCGCGCGGCGCGCACGAGCTCCACCGACTCGTTCACCGCGGCGTGCGCGGGCACCGAGTCGAGGTAGCCGAGCTGATACGCGCCGAGGCGGAGCGCCGCGCGAACAGGCGGATCGAGCTTGCGCACCGGCCTGCGCCCGAGGGTCTCGATCGCGTGGTCGAGCGTCCGGAGGCGCTGGACAGTGCCGTACGCGAGCCGCTGCGCGAGCGCTCGATCCCGCTCGTCGAGCCCCCGCGCCGCCGACGCGAGCGCGCGGTCCGCGTACGCATCCTCCTCGAACACGCGCCGGACGACCTCGTACGCCGCTCGCCGCGCGGGTGCGACGCTCACCGCAGGCCGCGGAGGAACTCGTCGTACGTCATGCGGCGGCGGCCCTCGGGCTGCACCTCGAGCAGCTCGAGCTCGTCGCCGCGCAGGCGCGACCGCCAGACGGTGACGCGCCGCCCGTGCAGCTCGCCGTGCGCGCCGATGTGCGGCGAGAGCGCGCGGATCCTGTCGTGGAGCTCCTTGGCCGGCCGGCTCCAATCCAGCTCGCGGTCGGCCGGGCCGATCTTCTCCGCGTACGTCGCACCCTCTTCGGCCTGCGGCCGGAACTGCGGATCCGCCAGCACGCCGTCGAGCAGCTCGGCGGCGAGCGGCGCCGCGCGCACGTAGACGTCGCCGGCGGTGTCGTCGATCCCGATCGGCAGCCTCTCCATCGCGGCCCACGGCCCCGCGTCGAGCGCCTTCACCGTACGGTGGATCGTGACGCCCGTCTCCTCGTCGCCGGCCATGATCGCGCGCTCGACCGGCGCCGCGCCGCGCCAGCGCGGGAGGAACGACGGGTGCACGTTGAGCCACAGCGCCCGCTCGAGCGCGGCCTCGGGGATCAGGACGCCGTAGGCCACGACCACGACCGTCTCGGCCGGCGGCGCGAACCACGTCTCGAGCCGTGCCGGCTGGATGACCGGGATGCCGAGCCGTTCCGCGACCTGCTTGGCGGGCGGCGCGGCGACCCGCTGCCCGCGGCCCTGCGGGCGGTCGGGGCGCGTCAGCAGGGCGGCGACGTCGTGCCTTTCGGCGAGCCGTTCCAGCACGTCCGCGCCGAACGGGGCCGTGGCGGCCACGGCGATCCGGCTCATGGCCGAATCAGCCGAGCGCGCCGAGGATCGGCGTGGGACGCAGGATCGCGAGCGCCTCGCGCCGCGCCTCCGGCGTCGTCCGGTCGAGGATCAGCACGCCGTCGAGGTGGTCGAGCTCGTGCTGGACGACCCGCGCGGGCAGCTCCGTGAATGTGTACGAAACGGGTGCGCCCGTCTCGTCCGTGCCCTCGATCGTCACCTCCAGGTGGCGCTCCACCGGCACCTGCACGCCCTGGAGCGACAGGCAGCCCTCGTCGTCCGTCTCGACCTCGTCGCTCCGCTTCACGACCTCCGGGTTGACAATCGCCGCGGTCTCGCCCTCCTCCGGCTGGAACACGAACACGCGCCGAAGGATGCCGACCTGCGTCGCGGCGAGGCCGACGCCGTTCGCGTTCCGCATCAACCCCGTCATCCGCTCGACGAGCCGGCGGACGTCGTCGTCCACGGCCTCGATCTCGCGCGCCTTCATCCGGAGCACCGGGTCCGGGTACTGGCGGATCTGGGCGAGCGCGAGCCGTCGCCGCGCCTCGCGCTCGGGGTCGAGCTCCTCGTTCTTGACCTGGCCGACCTCTTCCGCCACGGGTCGAAGTCTATGGGCAGACTTGGAGGATCGATCGACGGGACAGACAGGCGATCCTGAGCCAGGGCGCGACGAAGCCCGAGACGCCGAAGGAGCGGCGCCAGCGCGAGGCGCTCGAGGCGGATCTCGCGGGCAGCCCGCTCAAAGGGCGGCCACTGCGGAGCCGGCTGCGGAACTTCCGCCCCGGCGAGGGGAGCTACCTCGCGGCGCTCGGCGGGCCGCTCCCATGGATGCGCCGGCTCCGGCAGATCGAGGACGCGATTCAGCTGCACGAGCGCGCGCTCGAGGCGGCCTGGCGCGACCTTGCCGCGATCTCCGCCGGGGACGCGGACGACTTCGCGGCGCGCTGGCGTGACGTCGCCCGGGCATGGCGCTTCGACGAGGTGAACGACCTGATCGAGCGGCACAACCGCTTCTTCCCGGCCGAGGCGCGGCTCCCGATGGACCCGCGGACGCGAGACTTCGTGCTCGTGAACGGCCGGCCGTACCGCCGCGAGCCGCTCGGGTCGCGCTGGATCTTGGAGCGCTTCCCGCCTGATCTGCAGCGCGCGGCAGAAGCGGCCTAAGCCTTACCGGACGCCGGCGTCGGAGCCGTCGCCGCGGTGAACGACCGTGACCGCTCTCGACTCGGCCGACGCAGCCTTCTCAAGGTCGCGCTCCGACCGTTCACGCAGCCGCGCGCGAAGCCACTCGAAGATCCGCCTCACGACCGAACCCTAGCTTCAGCCGCTGGGACGCTCCCGAGACGGTGCCTGCCACCTGGACATGTCCCTTCGGCGCTGGGTGATTCCGCTTCGGAAGCGGCTTCCCGCCGTGTTGTGGACGAATCTCCGCTCTTTCTCCTGAGTGGCTGCCACCCCGACCGGGCCGCGGCCGCTGCGGGCCTAGACAGCTTGCGGATCGACGTCGACGACGACGGTCAGGCCGGCACGCCGCATCGCCGGTGACGCCGCGCCGAGGAGCTGCGCCGCCCGCTTCGCGAGGCGCCGCGGCTCGTCGGTCTTCGCGACGAGCTGCGCGCGATGCCGGCCGCGTAGGCGGAGGAGCGGCGCCGGGCCTAGGACGTCGGCGTCGCCGAGAGCGTCGCGCAGCTCGCGTAGGGCCTGGAGCGGCTCGTCCGGCTCAGGCCCCGCCACGACGATGCGGACGAGGTGGCGGAACGGCGGGTAGCCGAGCGCGCGACGCCGCTCGAGCTCGCCGGCCAGGAACCGCGGCACGTCGTGCCGCGCGGCGAGCGCGATCGGCCGCGCGTCCGGCTGGAAGGTCTGCACGAGCACGCGGCCGGGCGCGTCGCGGCCGCTCCGGCCCGCGAGCTGCGTTAGCAGCTGAAACGTCCGCTCCTCGGCCCGAAAGTCGGGCAGGCCGAGCCCGGTATCGGCGTCGACGACGGCGGCGAGGTCGACGCCCGAGAAATGATGGCCCTTGGCGACCATCTGCGTTCCGAGCAGGACGGCGCCCTCGGCAGCCGCGAACCGGGCGAGGATCGCCGCGGCGGCGCCGGGGCGCCCGACCGCGTCTGCGTCGAGGCGGATCCGCTCCAGCTCGGGCAGGTGGCGCTCCAGCTCGCGTTCGAGCCGCTGCGTGCCGGCGCCGAGACGCGCGAGCTCGGCGGAACCGCAGTCCGGGCACGTCTCCGGCGCGGGCTCCGACCAGCCGCAGTGGTGGCAGCGCAACCGGCCGTCTGCGTGGACCACGAGCGCGACGTCGCACTGCCCGCAGCGGCGCGTGCGGCCGCAGGCGCGGCAGTGCAGCGCCGGCGCGATGCCGCGCCGGTTCAGCAGGAGGATCGCCTTTCCCCGGTGCGCGGCGACGGCGCTGAGCTCGCCGAGGAGCGGCGCCGAGAGCGGATACCCGGCCTCGCGCCGCAGATCGACGATCCGCACTGGCGGCAGCGCGCCGCCGAGGCGCCCGCCGAGCTCGATCCGCTCGAGCCGCTCCCAGCTCTCCGGCCGTGGCGTCGCGCTGCCGTACACGGCCACGGCCCGCTCCAGCGCGGCCCGCTTGGCCGCGACCGTCCGCGCGTCGTACCGCGGGTCGGAGTCCTGCTTGTACGAGGCGTCGTGCTCCTCGTCGACGCAGACGAGCCCGAGCCCGCGCACCGGCGCGAAGATCGCGGACCTCGCCCCGACGACGACGCGCGCCTCGCCGGTCGCCACCCGCTCGCGCTCGTCGCGCCGCTCCGCCTCCGACAAGCCGGAATGGAGCAGCGCCACCCGCTCGCCGAACCGGGCTCGGAAGCGGCCGAGCGTCTGCGGCGTGAGCGCGATCTCGGGGACGAGGACGATCGCTCCGAGGCCGCGCGCGAGGGCCGCGCCGCACGCACGCAGGTAGACCTCGGTCTTGCCGCTGCCGGTCGCGCCGTGGAGGAGGAGGTTGCCGCCGCGGGCCGAGTCGATCGCCGCGACGACCCGCTCGACCGCGCGCTCCTGCTCGTCGGTCAGCCGCTCGGGCGCCGGCTCGCCGCCGAGCGCCTCGCGCCGGCCGGGCGGCGGCTTCTCCGCCCGGCGAGCGCGCTTGAGCGGCGCGACGAGCGCGAGCGCGCGGCCTGGCGTCGAGCCGTAGTAGTCGGCGATCCAGAGCGCGAGCTCGACGAGCTCCGGCGGGATCAGGTCGACGGTTCGGCCGACGGGCGCGGTCTCGACCCCGGCTGGCGCCTCGACGCCCGTCTCGACGACGACGCCCCGCTGCCGCGCGCCGCCCAGCCGCACCTCGACGACCGCGCCCTGCTCGACCTCGTCCGGCACCTCGTACGTGAACGGCCGCGCGAGCGCGCGCGTCGTCACGAGCGGATAGATGGACGCGAGGCGGGCCATCCGCCCAGCCTAGTGGCCGCTATCGTCGGCGCATGGGCGATTACCGGTTCACACCTGAGGCGTACGAGTCGATTGCGGACGAGATCCCTGACTACGAGGAGCTCCAGGCCCGTGCCGCGGCTGCGACGGGCGGCGTTAGGGCGGCGCGGATACTCGACCTCGGCGTGGGCACCGGCGCGACGGCCCGGCGCGTTCTCGAGCTTCATCCGGAGGCAGTGCTCGTCGGGATCGACGAAAGCCCTGAGATGCTCGCCGCGGCTCGCGCGGAGCTGCCCGGCGCTGATTTGCGCGAGGGACGGCTCGAGGATCCGCTCCCGGACGGGCCGTTCGACGTCGTCGTCTCCGCGCTTGCCGTCCACCACCTCGACGCGAACGGAAAGCGCGACCTCTTCGCACGCGTCCGCGACGTCGTAGCTCCTGGCGGCGTCTTCGTGCTCGCGGACGTCGTCGTCCCGAAGCGGCCCGAGGACGGAGTGACGCCGCTCACGGCCGGATTCGACCTGCCCGACCCGGTCGACGACCAGCTCGCGTGGCTCGACGCGGCCGGCTTACCCGCCGAGGTCGTGTGGGAGCGCCGCGACCTCGCGGTGCTGCGCGCTACGCGTTAAGCGCCTGCGGCGACGAGCACGAAGTCCGTCGCGAAGCCGAGGACGAGGCCGAGCAGGATCCCGCTCGCGACGATCGTCTTGTTCCCGAACATTCGCCCGACGTTCATCAGCTCGCCGACGACGTAGAGGATCGAGCCGGCCGCGAGCGCGAGCATCCCGACGGACAGCGCCTCGCTCACCCACGCCTGCCCGAGCACGGTGCCGAAGAACGTGGGCCCGCCGCCGATCAGGCCGAGGAGCCCGAGGAAGGCCCAGCTCGGAGGCTCGGCCTCGCCGGACATCGGTGCGCAGATGCCGAAGCCCTCCGTCGCGTTGTGCAGGCCGAAGCCGATGATCAGGACGAGCGCGAGGCTCAGCTCGTCGCGGGCCGCGGACTGGCCGATCGCGAGCCCCTCGGAGAAGTTGTGCAGCCCGATCCCGACCGCGATGTAGACCGCCAGCCAGCGCGCCGGCGAGAGCCCTGCGAAGTGGTGCTCGTACTCGCTCACAGCCGCTGCGCCCGCGCTGAGGAAGCTCTTGCGGCGGAGCCGCTTCATCCAGCTGTCGTAGGCGACGAGGCTCATCAACCCCGCGCTGAAGCCGACTCCGAGCAGCGCGGCGAGCCAAAGGAAGCGGCCGTCGTGCCCGCTCGTCAGCGCACTCTCGACGGGATCGACCGCCGCGGCGAGCACGTCCCAGAACAGGAAGAGGAGGATGCCGGTCGCCATCGCTCCGAGAAAGGCCTTCGTCCCGGGGGTGACGTTCCGCATCCGGGCGACGGGCAGCCCGAGGAAGATGGTGAAGCCGGCGATTGCGCCGAGCAGAAGGATCTGGGCGGTACTCATGTAAGGCTGACCTTACAGTAGCCCGGATCTATGATTGCGGAGCGGGGAACGCGGCACGGAGGCCGGGGTGGCGCAGGGACATTCGATCGACGAGTACCTCGAGACGATCTACTTCCTTGCCTTCCCGATCGGCGAGTACACGCCCCCCAGCGGGTCTCTGCCGCTCGCGTCGCGCGTAGCGGAGATGCTCGGCGTCTCGCGCGCCTCGGCCGGCGAGATGCTCAAGCGCCTCGAGACGGAGGGCCTGATCGAGCGCGGGAAGCGGAAGGAGGCGCTCCT
>DASUZD010000026.1:0-17344 GCA_036377055.1 Gaiellaceae bacterium
GGGGTCGACGGTCGGCTTCGCCGTCGCGGCCGGGCCGCTCTTCGGCGGAATCATCACCGACTCCCTCAGCTGGCGGTGGATCTTCTTCGTGAACATCCCCGTCGGCGCGTTCGCGTTCGCGCTCGCGGCGACGCGAGTCCGTGAGTCGCGCGACGCGCACGCCCGGCGCGCGGACGTGGCGGGCCTCGTCACGTTCTCCGCCGCGCTCTTCCTGATCGTCTTCGGCCTCCTGCGCGGGAACGACGCCGGCTGGGGCAGCGCGCAGATCCTCGCTTCGCTGCTCGGCGGGGTCGCCCTGCTCGCGGCGTTCCTCGTCGTCGAGGTGCGGCAAGAGCGGCCGATGCTCGACGTCTCGCTCTTCAGGAAGCCGGCGTTCGTCGGCGTGCAGGCGGCGACCTTCTGCCTCGGCGCGGGGATGTTCGCGCTCTTCCCGTTTCTCTCGATCTACCTCCAGGACGTCGACGGCTACTCGCCGCTCGGCGCCGGGCTTCGCTTCCTGCCGATCACGGCGTTCGTCTTCCTCGTGCCGCTCGTGACCCGGAAGCACGCGGCGCGATTGCAGCTGCGAGTCCTGCTCGGCGGGAGCCTGGCGATCGTCGCGCTCGGGCTCGCGCTGATGGAGATCGTGTCGGTCGGTGACGACTGGACCGTGCTGCTCGCCGGCTTCGTCGTCACCGGCATCGGCATCGGCCTCGCGAACCCGACCATCGCAGGCGCGGCCCTCCGGGTGGTCGACCCGTCCCGGACCGGCATGGCCTCGGGGATCAGCAACACGTGCCGTGTCGGCGGGCTCGCCGTCGGCGTCGCGGCCCTCGGCGTCCTGCTCCAGCACCGCATCGGCACCCACCTTGCCGACGCCGGCTACCACGGCAAGGCGCTGTCGGCGAGCGTCGCCTCCTCCGGCCTGCGCGCCGCGGCTGGGAACCCGCAGCTCGCCCACGCCGCGAACGGCGCGTTCGTCAGCGGCCTCAGGCTGATCATCCTCGGCGGCTGCCTCACGTTGCTCGTCGGCGCCTGCGCGTCGCTCCTCGTCCGGCCGCAGCGAGCCGCCGTGCCGGCGCCGGCCGGAGCGGCCGGGTCATAGCGCACCGGAGCGCGACACAAGATCGCGCCAGGCGCAACCTCAGGAGCGTGAGCTGGGAAGGACGCGACGACGCCGAGCTCCTGAACGCGGCGCTTCGTGACAAGGAGGCGTTCGGGCTCTTCTACCGGCAGCACGCGCTCGCGCTCTACCGCTGGTGCGCCTATCGGGTCGAGCGCGAGGGCGCGCTGGCCGCGGAGCTGACTGCGGAGACCTTCGCGGAGGCGCTCCATTCGCTCTCGCGCTTCGAGGGCACCGCTCCGGGGAGCGGGACTGCGTGGCTGTTCGGGATCGCGAGAAATCTCGCGCGAGAGCACCACCGGCGACGCCGGGTCCGAGACGACGCACGGCGCGAGCTGGGGATCCCGCGTGCGGGCATCCCCGATCACGCCCTCGAGGAGGCCGAGGATCGGGTCGACTCCAACCGGCTGCGGGAGCAGCTCGAGGCCGCGCTCGCCGAGCTGCCGCCGGCGCAACGACGGGCGGTCACACTCCGCGTCGTCTCGGAGCTCGACTACGCGGCGATCGCGCGTGCCACGGCGACGTCGGAGCAATCCGTTCGTCTGCGTTTGTCGCGAGGGCTACGTGCTCTCCGGGCCCAGCTTGCGCCCGTGACGAACGAGGAGGAGACATGAGCACGAGCGATTACCTGCAAACGCTGGGACACCACCTCGACGAGGCGTGGGAGCGCCGCTACGGCCCCGTATCGCGGCGCCCTCGCGGGCGGCGTCTGCGTGTCGTCAAGCTCGCCGCCGTCCCGGCGGTGGTCGCGGCGGCCGCCTTGGTCGCGCTCACGCGAAGCTCCGGCCCGGGGGCGCTCGACGCTGCCCGCGCGGCCGTCGGCTCGTTCCCTGCCGGGACGATCGTCCATTTCACGTCGGTGACGCACGATCCGAGCGGCGCGATCTCGGGACGAACCGAGCTGTGGGGAGCGACGTCACCGCCGTACGCGTTCCGATCGATCATTCGCGACGACGACGGAACGATGATCGAGCAAGGCGCGAGCGGCGACGCCATGACGCAGTACGACCCGGCCGGCGTCGTCTACGTCCGGACGCTCGCCGGCGGCATCGCGGAAGGGACCCGTCCGGCGGACTTCGCCGAGAGCGCCGACCAGATCCGCGCCGATCTCGCCGACGGCACCGCGCGCGACGTCGGCGAGGTCTCCGTCGGCGGGACGAAGCTGCACCGCTTCGTCGTCTCGCCGTCTGGCGGCGGCACTTGCACGTACGACGTCCAGCCCGAGACGTACTACGGCGTCGCGATGACGTGCGCGGGCCTCCCCACCGGGAGCATCGCGGAGCGCTGGGACTATCTCCCGCGAAGCGGCAACGAGACGCTCTTGTCGGTGACGGCGCAGCATCCGGGCGCGCGTGTCGAAACCGCTCCGATGCGTTCGTGCGGGCAGGAGAAGCACACGGCGCACACGCCTCCTTGCGTCGTGAACGCACCGGGCGCCTGAGGCAGAGCCGCAGCGACCTACCTGCGCGCACGAGCCTCCGCACCCGCGGGCTCGAGCTCGGCGAGCACGCTGTCGGCCCAGCGGATGAACGCGCGGTTCGCCTCGAGCCCGTACTCGAGGACGTACCCGTCGTACGGGTGAGCGTCGACGTTCGGCGCGATCTGCTCGAGCTCGGCGAGCTCGGCCGCGGCGGCGTCGCGCCCTCGCCGGACGTGAGTCACGACGTCCTCGCGGCTCATGAACTCGCCGAGAAAGAGCTTCAGGAGGAACGGGTTCTTGACCGGCGCGCGCGCCGCATCGGGGTCGGCGAGCCAGTCGTCGAGCGCCCGCTCGCCGGCCTCCGTGATCCGGTAGAGCTGCTTGTCCGGCCGCCGCTCCTGCCGGACGTGGCGGCGTGACGCGAAGCCGTCGTCGACGAGCCGCGGCAGGATCGCGTAGATCTGGCTCTGCGCAGGCGCCCAGAAGTACCGGACGCTGCCTCGCGCCATCTTGCTCAGGTCGTAGCCGGAGAACTCGCCGAGCCGGAGCAGCCCGAGGACCGCCGCCTCCGTTGTCGAGATTCGTCGCCGTCGCGCTGGAACCACCGTCGCCTCCGTCTCGTATGTTCCGGTCCAGAGTATGGAGCCGCTGATCAGGTTACTGACCGCTCTCGTGCTCGCCGCGGGTCCGAGTGCGCCGACGGTGCACGGGCCGCGGGAGACGACGAGCCGCGCGCCCCTCTTCGAGTTCTCGGCGCGCGAGCCAGGCGTGGCGACCGCGCGGAAGAGATTTCGTTGCGCGTTCGACTCGAGGACGCTCCACCCGTGCCAGCGACGCTACTCGCAGCGGCTCGCGATCGGGCGCCACGTCCTGCGCGTGCGAGCGGTCGACCCGCGAGGCCGGAGCGGCCCGATCGCGGCGATTCGCGTCGTCGTCGCGCGGAAGCAGCTGCCGGTGACGGCGACGATCCGCGTCGGGACGACGCCGGTCGGGGTCGCGTACGGCGCCCAAACCGTCTGGGCCGTGAACTTCCGCGGCCACAGCGTGTCCCGGATCGAGCCGGCCGTGAACCGCGTCGCCGCCACGATCGACGTCGGCGGCCAGCCGTACGGGATCGGGTTCGGCGACGGCGCGATCTGGGTCGGCGACTACGAGGCTGGGGTCGTGACGCGGATCGATCCGGCGACGAACGCAGTGGTCGCGAAGGTCGTGCTCGGGGGACAGGCGATCAACCCGGCCGTCGGCGGCGGCTACGCGTGGTTCCCGAACTTCACGCTCGGCCTTCTCGAGCAGGTCGACACGCGCACGAACAAGCTCGTCGGAGCGATCCGGCTCGGCGGCAACCCGGAGGACGCGGCCCTCGCCGCCGACGGAACGCTCTGGGTCTCGAACGAGGACGGGTCGGTCGAGCACGTCGACCCGCGGGCGCGCACGGTGGTCGCACGCATCCCGGTTCCCGCGGATCCCGACTTCCTCGCGATCGACGACTCGGGCTCGGTCTGGGTCACGTCGCTGCGCGCGCCCGCGGTCTCGCGCATCGACGCCGCGGCGGGGGTCGTCGCCGGCCGCGTACGCGCGCCCGTCGGGACTCAAGGCGTGGCGATCGGCGGAGGGTCGGTCTGGGTGTCCAACTTCAACGACGGGACGCTGTTGCGGATCGACCCGCAGGCGCTCGAGATCACGGCCACGTACCGCGTGGGCGACCAGCCGCGCGGCGTCGCGATCGGCGGCGACAGCGTCTGGGTGGCGAACGGCCTGTCGAGCACGGTCTCGCGCGTCGCCCTGCCGTAGGAGGGTCTTACGAAGCGAGTAGGGTGAGGTCGGCCGTCCAGCCGGTAAGGGACCGCGCCGGAGCCGCAACGTCGCCCTCGGCGGCGTCGAAGGCTGAAGGGCTGGAAGTAGACCCGGTCGGTACGCCACTGTGATGTGTGGCTTGAGCGGCGCGCCCCCTCAGCGGTCGAGCACGTGCGCAGGCGGTTCCGCTCGCGGCGTAAAAAACAGACGGCCCAGGTGAGCGCCCGGGCCGCCTGTAGGAAGAAGGAGGAAGCATCTCGCGCCGGTCCGGCCCCCGATTTCGTAAAACCCTCGTAGCCCGCGCGAACGAAACGCGTTCCAGCGCTCGCTGCATACCAACTTTCGGAGCGCGCGAGCGTCGAACCTTCTGCACTGACCTATTCCGCACCGGAATATCTAGACGAGCTGCTGCGCCGGCATCGCGCAGCCGCGATTCGGCTGGCGTGGCAGATCGTTCGCGACCTCGACGACGCCGAGGACGTCGTCCAGGCGGCGTCGCTCAACGCCTACCGCGCCTTCGATCGGTTCTGCCTCGACCGCCCCTTCGGGCCGTGGTTCCTGACGATCGTCGCGAACGAGGCCCGGACGTGCTGGCGGGCGCGCGGACGCACCCTCGCGGTCGCGCGACGCGCCGCGGCAGAGATCGTGCTCGCCGACGCGCCCGAACGCCGACCGTACGAGGTTCGCGCGCAGCTCGCCGCTGCGCTCGCGAGCCTTTCGCCGGCGCACCGCGAGATCGTGATCTGCCGGTACTTCCTCGGCCTGTCCGAGCAAGAGACGGCCTGCCGACTCGAGCTTCCGCCGGGAACCGTCAAGAGCCGGCACTCGCGCGCCATCGACCGGCTCCGGCTGGAGCTGAGCCTGCGCGGCGTGGTCGCGGCCTAGCGCTCCCCGAGAGCGCGGGCGATCGCCGCGTCGAGGCGATCGGCGTCGACAGCGCCCGCGAGCTGCGCGGCGACGCGCCCGTCCGGCCGGATCACGAACGTCTGGGGCAGCGCGCTGACGCTGTACAGCCGCTCGACGGTGTACGAGTGGTCGTGCCCGACCGGATAGGTGACGCCCGCAGAGGCGAGCGCCCGCCACGCGGCGCCGGCGGTGTCGCGGACGTCGACGCCGACGAACGTGACGACGTCGCCGCGCCAGCGCCGCCAGTCGCGCTCGACCAGAGGAAGCTCGTCGCGGCACGGGCCGCACCACGCCGCCCAGAAGTTCACGACGATCACGCGGCCGGCGTACGAGCTCAGGTCGACCCGGCCCTGCCCCGTCAGCGCAGGGATCGAGAACGTCGGCGCCTCCGGCGCCCGTCCCCGAAGACCGGCGGCCGGATGCGCGACGCGCCAGCCGAGCAGGACCACCAGGAAGGTCAGCAGCGCGATCGCGAGCTGCCGCGCGACGGCGATCACGACTTCGCCGGGACGACCGGCAGGAGACACGCGCGCGGCCGGTAGACGTGGATCTTGCCGTCGTGCTCGAAGACGAAGGATGAGTGCTCCGGCGGCCCTCCCGCCGCGGCGGCGCATCGAAAGCCCGCCTTGCTCGCGCGCACGCGTTGCGCCGGCGAGAGCGCGATCAGGATCTCGTCGCTGCCGACGGTCGGAGCTCCGACACGCGTGCCTGCCTTCGCCATGCAGGCCCGGACGCGCTCCGCCCAACGGCGGTACGAGGCGAGCTCGGCGTCGGTCAGCCGCACCTTGTTCTCGGCGGGCGAGATGCGGGAGACGAAACGCGCGAGCGGCACCGGACGCGGGCTCCGGGACTCCACGCCGAGGCCGATCGCCGCCGCGGCGGCGCCGGCGCCGAGGAGGACGCGGATTGCGTTCCGGACGACCGCCACGGGACGTCTACCCGTTCGCCCGGCGGCGCGTTCCCAGGCGACGCGGAACCGTGGGGCCGGAGGAGAGGTACCACGGCCATCGACCCGCGCCCCGCCGAATCGCTTGCCGCGCATCGCGGCCGCGCCGAAACGCATTTCGCCCGCCGGCGCATAGAGCAGGACGTGAGGACGGACGCGGAGCTGATCCGGGCCGCTCGTGCCGACGCCGAGGCGTTCGGCGAGCTGTACCAGCGGCACGCGCGGGCGATCGCGCGGTGGTTCGCGGCACGCTCGCCCGCGCGCATCGCGGGCGAGTTGACGGCCGAGACCTTCGCCGAGGCGTCGCTCTCGTTGCACCGGTTCCGAGACGACGCGGACGGATCGGCCGCCCCGTGGCTCTACGGGATCGCGCGCAACGTCCTGCGCCGAACGCTCGAGCGCGAGCGCGTGGAGTCGGGCGCGCGGCGGCGCCTCGGGATGCCCGTCCGCGGGTACGAGGCCGATCTCGACGCCGTCACCGAGCGGCTCGACGCGGAGCGGCTGCGACCCGCCCTCGATTCGGCACTCGCCCAGCTTCCGGCCGGCCAGCGCGACGCGGTCGAGCTTCGCGTCGTTCGAGCGCTCTCGTACGCGGAGGTCGCAAGCTCGCTCGGCTGCTCGCCCGTCGCTGCGCGGATCCGCGTCATGCGCGCGCTCGACTCGCTGTCGCGCCTACTGAAGGGAGTTTCCGCATGATCGACCTGGACGCGATCGGACGAGATCTCGTGGCTGCCCACGCCTTGCGCGTGGAGCGGACGCGCAGGCGGCGCCGCACGGTCCGCGCCGCCGGCTTCGCGCTGGCGGTCGCGTTCGCGTTCGCGGCCGTGGCGGTCGCGAGCGACATCGGCCCTGGGCTTCAGCTCGATCCGACCAAGTGGACGATCCTCGGGCGCGGCTCGACCGACGACGCTCGTGGCGAGTACGTCCACGCCCAGCGGGTGCAGGACGGATCGCCTTCGACGTTCATCGTCGAGCACGACGCGGGCCTGCCGCCGTACCAGGCGTTCTTGCTCCACGAGCGGACGCGCGGCGCCGCCGACGCGACGTCGCCCGTTCGGGTCCGCGAGGAGCCGGGAGCGCTGTGCAGTGCAGCGGAGCTGACGCAGGCCGAGAGGGTGGCGCTGACGCGTCTCGCCGCATTCCCCGCGGGCACCGCCGCCGACGCGACGAAGGCGGACGTCGACGCCGCCGTGCAGGCCGCGTTCCTCGGCAACCCATGCCGCGGGCTCGAGTACGCGTCGGAGCAGGCGCGGCTGGTCTACGCGGGGGTCCAACCTCGGATACTTCTGATGGAGGGTGCACGATGAAGACCTCGTACCTCGCCGCCCTCGGCGCGGCGGCGGCGGTCGCGTTCGCGGCCTCGGCCGCCGGCTCGCCGGGCGCGACGCCCGGGCTCCACGGAAACAACTTCTGGAGCAACTGCCGCTTCAGCCACACGGCGAACGACGACCCGATCGTCCTGCCCGGACATCCGGGCTTGTCGCACCTGCACACGTTCTTCGGCAACGTCTCGACGAACGCGTACTCGACGTTCGCCCGGCTGCGGCGCTCCTCGACGACGTGCAGGCCGCCCGCGGACCGGGCCGCGTACTGGGTCCCGACGCTCCTTCGGGACGGTCGCGAGGTCAGGCCGGAGAAGGCGCAGCTCTACTACGTCGTGCTCGGCTACCGCCAGATGCGTGCGTTCCCGAGCGGGCTACGCATGATCGCCGGCGACGCGCACGCCGGAACGCCGCAGAGCAGCCTCGTCACCTACTGGGACTGCGCGGGCAACACCGGGATCCGCTCGGAGCCGTCAGCCGCGCCGCCCGCGCGGTGCGGGACCGTCAGCGGCACGGTGTTCACGCTGCGAAAGGGCTCGACGAGGCTCGTCCCGATGAAGGTGCGCTCGAAGACGCGCCTCGAGCTGCGCGTCAACTTCCCCGACTGCTGGGACGGCAAGCACCTCGACAGCCTCGACCACAAGAGCCACATGGCGTACAGCCGTCACTTCGTCTGCCCGCGCTCGCATCCGGTCAAGGTGCCGGCGATTCGCCTGCTGATCCGCTACCCCGTCACCTCGGCGAAGGGGCTGACGCTTTCTTCGGGCGGGCTGTATTCGGCGCACGCCGACTTCTTCAACGCGTGGAACCAGCGGACGCTCGTCGGGCTCGTCGACGACTGCTTCCACGGCCGCGGTTGCGACCCCTACAAAGCGATGGGCGCCGGCTGATCAGCCCGCGGGCGCGAGCGCGGGAACGGGCAGCGTCGGCGCCGGCCTCGACCGCTTGCGGCGGACAATCGGCTGCTCGACGTAGCGGAACGAGAGGATCGCGAGGGCGAACGCGAGCGCGACTCCAAGCCACTCATGGCCGGATCCGACCGTCCACAAGGCGAGCATGTGCCAGAGGTAGAGGCCGTAGGAGATCCGCCCGACCGCGACGAGCGGCTTGTTCACGCGCACCGCCCCGGCAAGTCCGCGCTCCGGGAGCGACAGCAGGCCCACGTCTGGTTCGACGTGCGGATCCCGAGTTCGCGCAATCGGCAGCGTGCCGACGCGGAGCTCTTCGAGAGGCAGCCGCGGGCGACCGATCCCCCCGGCGGGTCCCCGCGTACCGTCGCGAAGGCGATGAAGAACCCCGACCGGCCGACAGTCATCGCGCTCATCGACGAGACCGTCGCGACCCTACGCGGGGCCCCTTCCCCAGAGGAGCTACAGGCCGGCTGGTCCCAACAGAACCGGGCGATCGTCGTGCGCGTGCTGGAGCGCCTACGGCGCCGACTCGAGGACCCGAGCCCGCTGCGCCCGGGGGACGTCCGGCCATCCCTGTCACGCGACATCGACGACCTCGGAATCGACCCGAACAGCTGCCTCGCCCAGCGGATCGCGGAGATCAGCAACAAGTCGAACCGCCTGCAGTAGACAGCGCTCAGCCCCGACCGCCGTCGAGCACGCGGCGGCGCGTTTCTTAGTTTCGCGTCCCCTCCGCCGCTACGGTCGTCGCCGTGATCGCCGACACGTTTGCTGCGCGGTGGCAGGCCTTGCGCGAGGAGCGCACGAACCTCGTGCTCGGAGTGCAGCCGTCGCCGAAGTGGCTGCGGGCCTGGTCGCTGCCCGACGACCTCGACGGCGCGCGGCGGTTTTGCGACCTGCTCCTCTCCGAGGCCGTCGGCCGCGTCGCCGCCGTCAAGGTCCAGACTCCGTTCTTCGAGCGGCTCGGGCCTGACGGCGTAGGGCTCCTCGCGCGGTTCGTGGACGAATGCCGCGCCGTCGGCACCCTCACCGTCGTCGACGCCAAGCGTGGCGACGCGTCCGACTGCATGGAGGCGCTCGCGTCCACGTACCTCGGCGACGGGAGAGGCCTCGGCGCGGACGCGATGACCGTCGCTGCGCCGATGGGGTTCGAGTCGGTCCGGCCCGCCTGCGACGCCGGCGCTCGCTCGGGAGCGTGCGTCCTCGTCGTCGTTCGCACGTCCGACCGCGGCTCGGACCCGCTCCAGACCGCCGTGACGCAGGCGGGCCCCACCACCTCGCAGTGGCTCGCCGAGGAGATCACCGCCGCAAACGAGGAGCTCGCGCCGGACGCGACGTTGGGGCCGGTCGGCGCGGTCGTGGGCGCAGGTCCGGAGGAGGCGCTGGAGCTGCTGCGACGGATGCCGCGCTCGCTCGTCTCCCTCCCCGGTCTCGGCCGGCCTGGACGGACGCTGGAGCAGTTCGAGCGCGCGGCGGCCGAGGCTCGTGAGCGCGTGCTTCTCCCGATCACGTCGGGTCTGCTGAGCGACGGCTGGCGCGGCCTGCGCGCCAAGGTCGAGGAGTGGAAGACCGCGATCGCGGCGTCGGCGATCGGCGCACAGGCGTGATCTCGGCCCCGTCCCGGCCCGAGACTTGCCCGTGGCGGCCGCGATCCGGCACCGTGGGCGCGTGTCGCTTTCGAGCCCGATGACCAGGAACGGCCGGCGCCGGCGCGTCGCCGTCGTCGGCTGCGGGATGTTCGGCGCCGCGGTCGCGAGGCATGCGGCGCAGCGCGCGGACGTCGTCCTGATCGGGCCGGAGCGGCCGAGCGAGACGGCCTTCGGGGCGCACTACGACGAGGGGCGAATCGTCGCCCAGCTCAACTTCGACCCCGTCTGGATCGAGCTCGTCCGCGCGTCGCTCGCCGGCATGCGCGAGCTGGACGCCGAGCTCGTGCGCGTGTGCGGCAGCGTTCTCGCGATCCCCGAGGCCGAGGCTCCGCCGGTCGTCGAGGCCGCGGCGGCACTCCGGGCGTGGCTCGAGCTGGACGTGCGAGAGCTCCCCGTCGCGGAGCGGCGCGCACGGTTCCCCGAGCTCGCCTTCGAGGAGAGCGAGACCGTGCTGTTCGAGCCCTCGGGCTGTCACTTCAGCCCGCGCCGCTACGTCGCGCTCGCCACGGCCGCGGCGGCCTCGGCGGGCGCATCGCTGGTCCGCAGAGTCGCCTGCCGCGTGGACGTCGCCGCCGACGGGGTCGAGGTCGAGCTCGACGACGGAAGCTGCGTACGCGCCGACGCCGCGGTCGTCGCGGCGGGCGCGTTCACGATCGACCCGAACCTGCTTCCGGTCGCGCCCGCGCTCCGCGCGAAGTCCGAGACGTATTTGCTCGCCGAGGTGGACGACGAGCTCCTCTCCGCGGGGCTGCCGTGCGTCGCGCGCGCCGTCGACGATCCCGAGCTGGGCGAGGTCTACGCGCTCCCGCCGATCACGTACCCGGACGGGCGCGCCAGGATCAAGATCGGCGCGAACACGCTCGACGACTGCTGGCTCGAGACGCCCGAGGACGTCGTCCAGTGGTACCGCGGGGGCGAGACTGCGAACCAGGCCGCCGTCCTGCGCCGCGCATTCGCCGACCTGTTCCCCGACGTCCGCGTGCGCTCCTGGAGCGTCGGTCGGTGCGCGGACGGCTACACGACGCACGAACGGCCGTACGTCGACGTCCTGGAGCCCGAGCGCCTCGTAGTCGTCACGGGTGGCAACGGGAGGGGCGCCCAGGTCGCCGATGGGCTCGGCGCGCTCGCGGCGGAGCTCGTCGTCGAAGGCGAGTGGACTTCCGAGCTCCCGCGCGAGCACTTCGAGTTCGTTCCTGCCGCCGATCCGTGGCAAGGCACTCAGCTCCTCGCGGACCGGAAAGCTTGGATTGCCGCTGCCTGATCGCTCGGCAATCAGACGACATCGCCTCTACTCTTGACAAGCCGACAGTCGTGTGGAGAATGCCGCGGCTGGCAGTTCGATAGGGGTTCGATCATCGACGCGAAGGGGGGTCGCGGCGTGGTTTTTGCTGTAAGTGAGGACGTCCGCCTTGGAGACGGCACGAGTGCCGTCGAAGCACCGGAGGAGGGACGGCCGCGATTTCGATTGCGCGGCGCCGTCCCGAACGCAGTCGGGATGCGCTTCCATCCGCGGCTCCCGTTCGAGGACTGGCACGATCTCGGCCAGCGCCTGAGCACCTACGCGTCCGCGTCGCAGTGGTGGCTCGGCGACTGGCTCGCCTTCGGGCAGGAGAAGTACGGGCGCCGCTACAAGATGGGCGTGGCCCTCACGGGCCTCGACTACCAGACGCTCCGCAACTACGCGATGGTGTGTCGTCGGTTTCCGTTGTCCCGCCGGCGGGACAGTGTCAGCTTTGCGCACCACGCCGAGGTCTGCGCGCTGGACGACGAGGAGCAGGATCAGTGGCTCGAGCGCGCGACCGCAGCGCGCTGGTCGAGGAACGAGCTCCGGCGCCGCCTTCGCTCTTCCGCGGGCACATCCGCGAACGCCGACGACGACCTCGACGCGGCGCTCGTGCTGCGTCTCGCGGTCGAACGCGATCGACAGGAGCGCTGGCACGAGGCCGCGGCGCGCTGCGCGCGCGACTTCGACGCCTGGGTCGTCGAGACGCTCGACCGCGAGGCCGAGGCGCAGCTCACCACAGACTGACGCGGCGATTCGGCTCGCGATCGGCGCGAGAGTCGACGCGCGCCGCGCTCGGTTGGTACAGACCTTCCCGTCACAGGAGGGAGATGCTTTGGAGACCGTCGAAGAGCCATACGTCGTCGTTCGGAACCACGAGGAGCAGTACTCGGTCTGGTGGGCCGACCGCGAGGTGCCCGCAGGCTGGGAGGTGGTCGGGTCGCCAGGCACGAAGGACCAGTGCCTCGACTACATCGAAGAGGTCTGGACCGACATGCGCCCGCTGAGCCTGCGCCGCTGGCTGGAGGAAAACGGTGCGGCGGGCGCGTCCGGGGTCCAGACCGCCTGACGCCGAGGGTCGTGACGACGTGACTGAGTCGATCTCCCGGGTCCGCCGGCTGGCCGAAGCGCGGCGCGGCGACGTCCTGCGGCGGTTCGCGGAGGCCGCCGGGCAACCCACGCGGTCCGCGCTCAGCCATGAGCAGGAGCAGGTCTGGCTGCTCCAGATGTCGCAGCCGGGCACGACGTACAACGTCGGCGCTGCGCTTCACCTGCGGGGCCCGCTCGACGAAGAGCTGCTCGAGCTGGCGCTGAGCACCGTCTTCGCCCGACACGACGTGCTCCGAGTCGTGGTGCGCGTCGAGGACGAGCAGCCCTTCCAGGTCGTGCGCGAGTCGGGGGCGAGCGCGTTCCGGACGCGTGACCTCGGCGAGCTCCCTGAGGCCGAGCGGGAGGCCGAGCTCGTGCGGCTCTGCGACGCGGAGGCGCGCGCGCCGTTCGATCTCCAGGGCGCGCTCGTGCGCGTGCTGCTCGTCAAGACCAGCCCGCAGGAGCGGACGCTCCTCCTCGTCGCGAACGAGATCGTCCTCGACCGGCAGTCGCTCGTCGTCGTCGTGCGCGAGCTCGGAGAGCTCTACCGAGCGCTCGTCGCAGGCGAGGAGCCGTCGCTCCCGGAGCCTTCGCACGGCTACCTCGAGTACGCGGCCTGGCAGCATCGCTGGTGCGAGAGCGACGCGGCTCGCTCCATGATCGACCACTGGCGCGAGGCGCTCCACGGGTTCGAAGGCACCGAGCTTCCGTTCGAGCGCACCTACAGCCTCTACAACCGCTGGCTCACGTCCGAGGGGCGCGTGCTCGCTCGGCCGTGGCCGCCCGCGCTCGCCGCCGGCGCCGAGCGCTACGCGACGGCCGCGGGCGTCGACCCGCTCGTCGTCCTCCAGGCGGCGCACGCCGCCCTGTTGCACCGGCACAGCGGCCAGGACGACCTCGCGCTCGCGCTCGACGTCGACGCGCGACCGGCGGGCGAGGTCGGACTCGTCGGCAACTTCCAGAGCTTCCTCCCCGTTCGGCTCGACCTGCGCGGCGACCCCACGTTCGGCGAGCTCGTCCCGCGGGTCCGAGACGCGGTCGCGACGGCGCGGCGGCACTCGCGCCTGCCGTACCCGCTGATCGCCGCCGCGGTCGCGCCCGAGGACGGGAACGACCGCCTTCCGCTGCTCATGACCTCGGTCGGCCTCCGCGAGCCTGCGCCGCGGCTCGACTTCGGCGACGGCGTCTCGGCAAGCCTCGAGCTCGTGCACGACGCGACTGCGCGGCTCGACCTCGCGATCGACGTCGAGGTCGGGACCGACGTCCGCACGGTCGTCGAGTACAGCTCGGTGCTCTTCGGCGAGGAGAGCGTCGAGCGGCTGCTCGACCGGCTCGCGCTGTTGCTCGGCGCGGCGCTAGAGGACCCGAGCCGCCGAGTCTCCGCGCTTCCGATCGCCACGGCTGCGGAGCTCCGTCTCGTCGTCGACGAGTGGAACGACACCGCGCTGCCCGACGAGCCCGCGACGATCGTCGACCGCTTCGACGCGGTCGCGGCGCGTGTCCCGGATCGGGTCGCCGTCGTGGACGAGCTCGGCGGCGAGCTCACGTACGACGCCCTGCGGCGGGAGGCGAATCGATTCGCGCAGCACCTGTTCGCGCTCGGCGTGCGGCCCGAGGACCGCTGCGCCGTCTTCGTCGAGCGCTCGGCCGGGACGGTCGTGACGCTGCTCGGCGTGTTGAAGGCCGGCTGCGCGTACGTCCCGGTCGATCCCGACGTGCCGGACGCGCGGCTCGAGGCGATGCTCGCGGATTGCGCGGCGGCCGTGGTCGTCACCGACAGCTCGCTCGCCGCGCGCGTCCCCGCAGGGCCGTGGCGCGTCGTCGTGCTCGACCGTGACCGTGGGGAAATCGACGCCCGTCCCGACGCGGCGCCGGTCGCCGCGGTCGCGCCCGCCTCGCTCGCCTACGTCATGTACACGTCGGGCAGCACGGGCGGCCCGAAGGGCGTCCTCGTCGAGCATCGCTCGGTCTGCGCGTTTGTCCGGGGCGCGCAGGAGCTCTACGAGCTGACGGAGGACGACCGCTTCGCCCAGGTCTCCTCGCTCGCGTTCGACGTCTCGACCTTCGACGTGTTCGCCTCGCTGCTGACGGGGGCGAGCGTGTGCGTCGCGACGGCCGAGACGCGGCGGTCGCTCGATCGTCTGCGTTCGCTCCTGCGCGACCGCGAGATCAGCGTCTACATGGGCACCCCCGGCGTGCTCGAGCTGCTCGAGCCGGGCGACTTTCCCGCGCTCCGGCTGCTCGCGGTCGGTGGCGAGGCGTTCTCGGGAGCGTTCGCGACGCGGTGGGCGCATGGCCGGCGGTTCCTGAACAGCTACGGCCCGACGGAGACGACCGTGGGCGTCGTCGTGAAGGAGTGCACAGGCACGTGGGAGGCCTCCCCGCCGATCGGGCGGGCGACGCCGAACCATCGTGCGTACGTCCTCGACGAGCACCTGCGGCCCGTCCCGATCGGCGTCACCGGCGAGCTCTACGTCGGCGGCCCGGGCGTGGCGCGCGGGTACCTCGGCCGGTCGGGCCTGACGGCCTCCGCCTTCGTGCCCGACCCGTTCTCGGGCGCGCCGGGAGCGCGGATGTACCGGACGGGCGACCTCGCACGGTGGCTCCCGACGGGCGACCTCGTGTTCCTCGGGCGCCGCGACCGGCAGGTCAAGGTCGGCGGTGTTCGGATCGAGCTCGCCGAGATCGAGGACGCGCTGCGCAAGCACCCGCAGGTGCAGCAGGCGCTCGTCGTTCCCACCGAGGGGTCGGGCGGCCTGACGAAGCTGGTCGCGGCGATCGTCGCTGCGGGGCAGGCGCCGAGCGTCAGCTCGCTCCGTGCCGCGGTCGCGTCGTGGCTCCCGCCGAACATGATTCCGAGCGAGTTCGTCGTCCTCGAGCAGCTGCCGCTCACGGACTCCGGGAAGGTCGACGTCGCGGCCATCCTCGCGGCACGCGACGCAAACGCCGGTCAGGCCGCTCGCGCGGTCGTGTCGGCGCGGACGGAGACGGAGCGGCGCGTCGCGGACGAGATCCTGAAGCCCGTCCTCGAGCTCGAGGAGATCGGGGTCGACGAGAACTTCTTCGAGCTCGGCGGGCACAGCCTCCAGGTGCTCAGCGTCCTCGCGCGGGTACGCAGCATCTTCGGAGTCGAGATCCGCGTCGCGCAGTTCTTCCAGGTTCCGACGCTCGCCGGTATCGCGGCCGCGATCGACGCCTCGCACGCCGAGGCGGTCACGAAGGCGGACCGGGAGCTCTTGCTCGACGCGCTCCGCGAGGTCGAGGCCGGGATGCCCGCCGGCGCGGCGTCGTCGGAGCCCTGAGCGTGCCGGTTCACAGTCCGTTCGAGCACTGGGTACGCCGCACGCCCGACGCGATCGCGCTCACGCACGACGACGAGGAGCTGACGTACGCCGAGCTGAACCGGCTAGCGAACCGGATCGCGCACCAGCTGATCGCGCTGCGGTCAGGCCCGGAGGCGCTCGTCGCGATCGTCGGCGAGCGGGCGCCCGAGTTCGTCGCTGCGATCCTCGGCACGCTCAAGGCCGGCTGCGCGTACCTGCCGCTCGAGACCGACATTCCGCCCCGACGGCTGGAGGAGCTGCTCGACGACGCGCGGCCCGAGGTCGTGCTGCTCGTCCGCGGCGGCAGCCTCGACGCCGGCCGCGCGCCGCACGTGCTCCGCGTCGACGGCGCGCTGGACGGCGACGACCTTCCCGACCCCGGCCTCGAGATCTCGCCGCGGTCGCTCGCGTACGTCCTCTACACCTCCGGCTCGACCGGCCGGCCGAAGGGCGTCTGCGTCGAGCACGGCTCCGTCTCGAACCTCGTCGACGATTTCACGCGGCGGCTCGAGATCACCTCTTCCGACCGCATCCTCCACTTCGGCCGGCTCGGGTTCGACGTCACCGTCTGGGAGCTCTTCGTCGCCTTCGCGGCGGGCGCGGCGGTCTGCGGCGGCGCGATCTCCACGCTGCACTCGCCCGCGGCGCTGACGCAGTTGATGCGCGCCCGCCGCGTCACGGTCGTCTGCGTCGTCCCGGCCCTGCTCGGCGTCCTCGACCCGGAGGACTTCCCCGACGTCCGGATGGTGGTGAGCGTCGCGGAGCCGTTCGCCGGCGAGCTCGTCGACCGCTGGGGGCCGGGGCGGAGGTTCTTCAACGGCTACGGCCCGACGGAGACGACGGTGCTCGCGACGACGATGGAGTGCCGGCCGGGCTCGCCGGGGCGGCCGCCGATCGGGAAGCCCGGCGCCGGGGTCCGCGCGCTCCTCCTCGACGCGTCGCTTCGGCCTGTCCCGCCCGGCGAGCGGGGCGAGCTCTGCCTCGGCGGCGTCTGCGTGGGCCGCGGGTACCTCGGCGCGCCGCGGCTGACCGCCGACCGCTTCGTGCCCGACCCCACCGGGAACGGCGGCCGCCTCTACCGAACCGGCGACGTCGTCCGCGAGAACGCCGACGGGGACCTCGAGTTCCTCGGGCGGATCGACGACCAGCTCAAGGTCCGCGGCGTCCGCATCGAGCCGGTCGAGGTCGAGGCCGCGCTCGGGCAGGTCCCCGCGATCCGCGAGAGCGCGGTCACGGCGCAGAAGCTCGGCGGCAGCGCGCAGCTCGTCGCCTTCGTCGTCCTGGCCGAGAGTGCGACGCTCTCCGACGCCGACCTCCGCGCCGCGGCCGAGGAGCTTTTGCCGCGACCGTTCGTCCCGCAGGCGTTCGTCCGCGTGGAAGCGCTTCCGCGCTCTCCGAACGGCAAGATCGACCGCAAGGCGCTGCCCGAGGCCCTCCCGCTCGGCGGCCGCGGGCGGTCCGCGGAGACGCGGCTCGAGCGCGAGCTCGTTCGCGCGTGGAAGGAGGTCCTCGAGGTCGACGACGTCTCGGCGGAGGACTCGTTCCTCGCGCTCGGCGGCGACTCTGTCCGCGCGATGCAGGTCGCGGCGCGGCTCTGGCG
>DASUZD010000027.1:0-10978 GCA_036377055.1 Gaiellaceae bacterium
CGAACCCGATCACGGTGAGGACGAACTGTCCCGCGTGGACGTTGCCCTCCTTGAAGCTGCTGTGCCCGGTGAGCGCCGCGATGCCGAAGAACACCGTCGCCGAGACCATCGCCGTCAGGTGGAGCGTCGCCGTCTTCCAGAGCTCCGTCCCCCACTCGATCGTGAGCCAGTCTGCGAGGCCGCTCAGCGCCGTCGGCACAGTCACGATCAGGCCGGCGAGGAGCGCGAGCCACCAGCCGTGCGTGGCGGCGTTGTTCGAGATGCCGGTGACGTCCGCGAGCGCAGCGATCGTCGCGAATGTGTAGATCCCGATCGTCGCGTCGGTGAGCGGGGGGTGGAGCGGGTGCCCTGGCAACCCGCGGATGAGGTAGCCGAGCTTCACGCGGCGCGGATGCTAGTGCATCGCGCGGTTCTGCGCAGGTGGGCTAGACCTCGTGCGAGTCGAGAAAGGAGAGGAAGGCGGCGTGCTTCGCGAGGTAGGCCTCGATCTCGGCCAAACCGGCGCCCGCCCAATCCTCCAGCCAGGTCTCGCTGAGGTCGTCTTCGATGTAGTGAAGACCGCGTTCGCTCATGAGCCGGATGATCGGCATGAGTTCGGACGGACGCCATAGGCCGAACGGCTCAACTTTGCGCGCGGCGAGACCTATTACGCTGCGCGGCCGGTGGCCGCCTTCCTACTCGTCAACCCGCGCGCCGGGGACGCTCGTCCTGCCCCGGAGGAGCTGGCCGAGGCCGCGGTCGCGCGCGGGATCGACGTGCACGTCCTGCGCGAGAGCGAGGATCCGGCCGAGCTGGCGCGCGGCGCGAGCGCCGACGCGATCGGGATCGCCGGCGGCGACGGCTCGCTCGCGCCCGTCGCCGCTGTCGCCCGCGACCGGGACCTCCCCTTCGTCTGCGTCCCGTACGGGACTCGCAACCACTTCGCCCGCGACCTCGGGCTCGACCGCGACGACCCGGTCGGCGCTCTCGCCGCCTTCCGAGGGCGGGAGCGGCGGATCGACGTCGCGCGCGCCGGCGACCGCATGTTCCTGAACAACGTCTCGCTCGGCCTCTATGCGCAGCTCGTGCACCGGCGTGAGGAGCACCGCCGCAGGCGCGACGCGCTCGCGCGGGTGCGCGCCCTCGCCATTCTCCTGCGGGAGCGGAAGCAGTTCGCGCTCACGGTCGACGGCCGTGCGATCGAGACGCCGGTCGCCCTCGTCGCGAACAACGCATATCTCCTCGAGCTGCTCTCGATCGGCGAGCGCGAGCGTCTCGACGAGGGCCTGCTCCACCTCTACGCGCTCACCGGGCTCGTCCGCAGCGAATGGCGGGAGCGCAGCGGCGAGCGGTTCACGATCGGCGGCGACGGGCCGGTGCTCGCGGCGGCGGTCGACGGCGAGCCGGCCGAGCTCGAGACGCCGATCGAGTTCAGGATCGAACCACGGACGCTACGCGTGCTCGTCCCGCCAGGCCGCTAGCACCTCTGCGACGTTCGTGAAGGCGATCTCCTCCTCGGGCGGGAGCTCGGCCTTCGCGAACCAGCGCAACTCCGAGACGTCGTCGGCGGCCCGGGGCTCGCCTCCGACCGCGCGAGCGAGCCAGTAGAGGTTGAGCGTCGATCGCGCGTCGGTGCCGCCGCCGTACCGGTCCATCCAGATCCCGAAGAGCCGCTCCGGCTCGATCTCGAGGCCCGTCTCCTCGGCCAGCTCGCGAACCGTCGCGTCCAGCGGGTGCTCGTCCTCGTCGACGAAGCCGCCCGGAAGGTCCCACTTTCCGTGCTCGACCTCGGCCGCCCGGCGCGCGAGCAGGATCCGTCCCTGCTCGTCGACGACCAGCGCGGACGCCGTCGGCGCCGGGTTCGCGTAGACGACGTAGCCGCACGCCTGGCATTCGACGCGGTCGGGCGCGCCCTCGACCTCGGCGCCGCACCGCGGGCAGAACCTCCAGCCATGCAGCATCGCCATCCGCCTACATTTACATCTACATCCACCTACATCATCGTCAGGAGGCTCGCCGTGGAGGATCCCCCGACCCCGACCGACGAAGAGCACGAGCAGGGCCACGAACGGCGCCAGGACGAGGAGGCAATGCGCGGCGCGGGCCACGACGATCCGGACGCGGCGGCGAAGGAAGACGACGAGTGAGCCCTCGGCACGTCCCGGCGACGGTCCACGAGCTGACGCGAGTCGCGCTCCTCGCCGGCCTGCCGGGCGAGACGCTCGCGACGCTCGCGCGGCGCATGACGCGCGAAGAGTTTCCCGCCGGTGCGATGATCGTCCGCGAGGGAGAGGACGACGACCGCTTCTACGTCGTCCTGAACGGAATCGTGGCCGCGACGACGGAGAGCCTCGGCCCGCGGCGCGTGCTGCGACCCGGCGAATACTTCGGCGAGGTGGCGGCAGCGCTCGGCGTTCCGCGGACGGCGACCATCCACGCGATGTCGCCGGTGACGGTCGCGAGCTGTGACCGCGAGACGTTCGAGGAGCTCGTGCGGCCGCTGTTCGCCGATTAGCCGGGCACTGCCTCGGCGAGGACCGCGTCCGAGAGCCGAGGCCACGCCTCCCGCGCCCACTCGCCGAACGTCATGTCCGTCAGGCACGCAAGGGCGAGCCGCGCCTCCGGGTCGACCCATAGGAACGTCCCCGTCCGGCCGAAGTGGCCGAAGGTCGCTGGCGAGTTCCGCGCTCCGGTCCAGTGCGGCTCCTTCGCGTCGCGAAGCTCGAGGCCGAGCCCCCAGTCGTTCGGCGCCATGCGCCCGAACCCGGGCAGGACGCCGTTGAGCCCCGGGAACGCGACCGACGTCGCCTCGGCGAGCGTCTCCGGCGCCACGAGGGACGGCGCGAGCAGCTCCCGACCGAGCGCGGCCAAGTCGTCGACCGACCCTCGGAGACCCGATGCGGGAGAGCCCTCGAGCCGCGCCGACATGCCGAGCGGCTCCAGCACCGCGCCGCGAAGATACGCCTCGAACGGCATCTCGGCGGCCTCGGCGATTACTTCGCCCACGAGCTCGAAGCCGGAGTTCGAGTAGATCCGACGCTCCCCGGGCTTCGCGATCGCAGCGGGCCCGTCCGGAGCGAGCCCCGAGGCGTGTGCGAGCAGGTGCCTGATCGTCGAGCCGGGAGGACCGGCGCTGTCGTCCAGGTCGATCGTGCCCTCCTCGGCCGCGACGAGCGCGGCCAGCGCCGTCGCGGGCTTCGTCACCGACGCCCACGGGAGCGAGAGCTCGCGCGGCCCGTGCGCCGCTCGCGTTCCCTCCGGGCCGACGACGGCGACGGCCGCGTTCCTCGCCGGCCACTCGTCCACTTGCCGCAGCGCGTGCACGGCGCGCGATACTAGTGGCCTTCATGGAGCGCTGGCTCGTCCCGGCGGAGTCGCCGTTCGCCGCCACCGTCGGCTACTCGCGCGCAGTGCGCGTCGGCCAGCACGTCCACGTGTCCGGAACTGCGCCGATCATGCCGGACGGCGCCGATCCGCCACCGGGGCCGTACGGCCAGGCGAAGCGGTGCCTCCTGATCATCGCCGGCGCGCTGCTCGAGGTCGGCGCGACGCCGGCCGACGTCGTCCGGACGCGCATCTTCCTGACGGCGCCCGAGCATTGGGACGAGGTCGGCCGCGCGCACGGCGAGATGTTCGGCGACGTGCGGCCGGCGAGCGCGATGGTCGTCGTCGCCAGCCTGCTCGACCCGCGCTGGCTGGTCGAGATCGAGGCCGACGCGTTGATTGCATAACTCGCGCGCGGGAAGATTGACGCCACCGTGAAGCAGATCTATCCCGCCTCGATCACCGGCAAGAGCTTCGCCGCGGGCGGAAGCGTGCTCGACCACGCCTTCGGCAAGAGCGACCCGTACACGCTTGGAGTCGAGGAGGAGTACATGCTCCTCGACGGCGAGACGTTCGACCTCGTGCAGCACATCGACACGGTCCTCGCGGCCACGACCGGACACGAGCTCGAATCCCGGATCAACCCGGAGCTGATGCAGTCGGTGCTGGAGATCGCGACGCCGGTCTGCCGCACGGCGTCCGACGTCGAGAACGAGCTGCGCAAGCTGCGCGGCTACGTGGGCGAGATCGCGCGCGAGCGCGGGATGCGCGTCGGCTCCGCCGGGACGCACCCGTTCTCGCTGTTCGAGCGGCAGCGCATCACGGCCCGCGACCGCTACCGGAACCTCGTCGACCAGATGCAGTACGTCGCGCGACGCGAGTTGATCTTCGGCATGCACGTCCACGTCGCGGTCGACGACCCCGAGAAGGCGATCCAGGTCGTGAACGGCCTCCTCGTGCACGTCGCGCCGCTGCTCGCGTTGTCGGCCTCGTCGCCGTTCTGGCGCGGCGAGCCGACCGGGCTCGCGTCGAGCCGGCAGATGGTCTTCGCGGCGTTTCCGCGCTCGGGCCCCCCGCCGCGGTTCGACAGCTACAGCGAGTACGCGGAGGTCGTCGGGCAGCTGGAGAAGACGGGCTGCATTGCCGACTACACGCACATCTGGTGGGACATCCGTCTCCACCCGCGGCTGGGCACGATCGAGATCCGGATCTGCGACGCCGTCACGCGCGTCGAGGACGCTGTCGCGCTGACCGCGTACTGCCAGGCGCTCGTCAAGCACTTCTGCGAGCTGCACGAGCGCGGCGAGACGATCCCGTCGTACCACCGCATCCTCACGACCGAGAACAAGTGGCTCGCCGCGCGGTACGGCCTCGAGGCGCCGGTCATGGACCTCGTGACCGGCCGGCGGAACCGCGTGTCCGTCGCGCAGCTCGTCCGCCGGACGCTGCGAGACCTCGACGCGCACGCGCGGGAGTTGGGCTCCGAGCGCGAGCTGGAGGGCGTCCGCGACATCCTCGCGCGCGGGAACGGCGCCGACCGCCAGCTCCGCGTCTTCAATGCCAACCGCGACATCGTCGAGGTCGTCTCCGAGATCGCGAACGCGACCGAGGACGCGGCGGTTCCGGCCTAGGCCCTAACCGACCGGAATTCGTCCCGTCGTCGCGGCGCTCGGGAGCCAGCCGCGGTCCGGGAGGAAGCGAACGCGGAACTGCACCGACCGATTCGCATCCAGCGCGATTCTCGCCGCGCAGGACTGCCGGGTGAGCGTCACGCGGCGCACCTCGTGCCAGCGTCCTCGGCCCTCGGAGCGCCGGTCGAAGGCGCAGAGGCCCGCCGGCCTTCCGGCCGCGGAAGTGACGGAGGCCCTCAGGAGCACCGATGCGCCGGCCGACGGCAACGTTCGGGGCACCGGCCGGAGCCGGGTCAGGGTGCGGTGGCTGACGCGGGCGACGAACGTGAAGGTCTGCTGGTAGCCGAAGTCGGCCCAGAGCGTCGCGACGCCGGTCCACGGGACGTTGCGCCAGCTCCAGCGGAACGAGTGCGAGTCGCAGCTCGGGCCTGCGTGCTTGACCGGCGTCTGAAACGTCGCCTTCGCCGTCTGGAGCGTCGCGTCGCGGACCGACGGGGCGTAGAGCCACATCGCGTCGAGGCAGAGTCCCGGCGTTCCCTCGCTGCCGCTGCCGGCGATTCGATCGCCGGCGAAGACGCGCACGCGCCAGAACGCGTGGCCGAAGTCGGTGCCGGAGGAGCCTCCGCCGGGGATGTCGTGCGCGCCGATGCCGTCCTCGGGCTCGCCGAACTGGACGAGCGGAGCGTTCGCGATCGCGGTTCCTCCTTCGGCCGCGGACGCCGGCGCGCTTAGCGCGAGTGCAAACGCCGCCAACGCGAGCGGAACGAGCGCGCCCTTCCCGGCCACCGCCGGAGGAGCGTCTCACCGCCCGGCGGGAGTGTCAACGGCGAAGCGTCGTTCCTCGTGCCGCGTCGAAGGCGACGACGCTCCCGGAGGCGCGGACGACGTACAGTCGCCGGTCGTCGGGGCTGAAGCCCATCCCAGCGACGCGGCCCGCCGAGTAGGGGCCGCGGACGCGGCCGAAAGCGGCGTCGTACGCCCAGATCGCGCCGCCGGTCGAGAAGTAGACAGTGCGGCCGTCGTGCGAGACCGCGGCGATCGCGGCGGACGCGAGCGAGGCCGAGCCCGTGCCGCGAAAGCGAACCGGCTTCGCGATCGTCCCGCGCAGAAGGTCGAGCTGCGTCACGACGCCGAGCGCCGGGTTCGCGGCGAACAGCTTCGTGCCGTTTGGGGCGAGCGCGAGCACGTACTGGCTCAGCGTGACGAAGTCGTCGGAGCCGCCGCCCGGGAGGTCGAGGCAGCGCGCGGACGCGCCGCGAAGGTCGAGGGCGTGGACGAACGACTTCGAGTGCTCGGTGTCGAGGTAGAGCGTGAGCAGGTACGCGCCGTCCGGCGAGCCGACCGCGCTCCAGGCGGTTCCGGTCATCGTCTCGTCCTGGCCCTTCACGCGGAGCGACCCCTGACGGAGCTTCCCGGCCGCGACGCCGTAGAGCCGCACGGAGTAGACGCTGCCCGAGTGCTGGATGAGGAAGAGGCGCAGGCCGTCGTCCGAGATCGTGTCGACCTCCCACCACCCGGCGAGCGGGATCGTTCGCACGACGCGCGCAGCCTCGACCGAGTAGACAGCGAGGCGTGTGCTCGTGCCGTTGTTCTTGCGCGCGCCGAGGACGAGCCAGCGCCCGTTCGCGGAGATGCCGGCGAGGAGCCACTGACCGGGGATCGTGTGCGTGCCGAGCGCGCGGCCGGTCGTCGTGCTCAGCCGCGTGAGGACGGTGCGGCCGCTAGAGAAGCGGGCCGCGAAATAGCGGCTGCCGTCGTACGAGAGGAGGCCTGCGGGGAGGGAGAAGCGGCGCTCGCCGGTCACGAGGTCGTACGCGGCGAGCGGGCCGAGCGAGCCGGCGGAGCGGACGAAGAGAAGGCGCGAACCAGGCGCGGTGACGCTCTGCGCACCGCAGGACGATGGCGGACAGCCGTCGTCGGTGCGAGCGGAGGCGGTGGCGGGAAGCAGGGCGAGAGCGAGGAGGGCGAGCGGGACGATGCGGGTCATGGCAGCTCCTTTCTCGGGCACTACATGCTGGGAGGCGCAGGAGGTCCCGCCCACGACGCGCGGAGGTCGGCGTCGCCCTCCCCGCCGAGGTCGAAGCCCGGCAGGCGGGCCGCGAACCGCGTGAGGTCGATCGTGCGACGTGTCCGGCTGTCGATCGCAGCGAGAGCACCCTCGGTGCTGTGGTAGAGCAGCCAGCCGCCTCTCCACGTGAGGTCGGCGCCGCGGGCGCAGAGCGCGAACCGGAGCCGGCGGTGGAGCGCGCGGACGACCGAGCCGTCCGCGCGCAGCAGCTCGACGTCGTCGAAGCCGCGGGTGCGGTAGCCCCTATAGCCGTGAGTCACCGTGAACGCGACTCCACCCGCGCCGGCGACTGGGACCGCGACGTCTCCCGCGAAGCGCGCAAGGCCGAGGAGCGAGCCTTCGGCGCGCAGCACGGCGATCCGGTGGCGAGTGAGGACGGCGACGAGCCCGTCCGAGAGCGGGTCGATCCACGCTCCCGGCAGGGTCCGGCCGAGCCGTGTCCGCAACCTGCCGTCGCTGCGGAAGAGCGTGCCGCGGCGATCGACGTAGAGCAGCGTTCCGCTCGCGGGGTCGAGCGCGTAGCTCCTGACCCGCCGAGCGAGTACGCGGAGGCGCCGGCCGGCGGCGTCCCGAACGTCGAGATCGGTGCGGCGGCCGCGGAAGCGGAGCGCTACGAGCGTCCCCCGGCGGGTCCAGGCGAACGGAATGCCATGGCCGACCTCGCGCTCCGGTTCTCCGTGGACGGAGAAGTACAGCCGAGCGTGGTAGCCGAGCGCGATCGCACGCGGGCCGGGTCGGAGCACGACGTCGTAGAGCCGATACCGCCGCGCCGAGTGCCAGGCGCCGAGCACGACGTGTCCGTCAGTACGAATCCGCGTGGTCGGGAGCGGCGGCAGCGACGCCGCGGTGACGGAGCCGTCTCGAGCGAGGGTGAACGACGCGCAGCTCGTCGTCAGCACGACCGGCGCGGGGAGGCCCGCCGGCCCGCGGAGAACGTGCCGCGCGCACGGCGGCGGAGGCGCCGACATGAGCGCCGCGACGAGCAGCGAGAGCACGAGGTGCACCGATCTGAGCTACGTGCCGGACTCGCCGTGCGGTCCCGCACGTATCTGCGCAGTGGACCTCCGGAGGCACTGGTCTCGTAGAGTCGGCGCATGGCGGGGTCGCGCCGTCAGCAGCGCGCCTGGATGCGAGGTGCTCAGAGCGGCTCCGCTGCGGACTTCGAGGCGCTCTTCCGCGAGCACTGGTCGCGCGCGTACCGCGCCGCCTACCTCGTCGTGCACGACGCCGCGGCCGCCGAGGACATCGCGCAGGAGGGATTTCTCGCCGCCATGCGCGTCCTCGATCGCTTCGACCGCCGCCGTCCTTTCGGGCCGTGGCTGCACCGGATCGTCGTCAACCGCGCGATCGACTGGGCCCGCGCGCGCAGCCTCCGCGGGGAGGTCTTCGCCGAGAGCCTGCTCGAGGTCGCGGCCCCGGCCGTCGAGGCGCCCGTCAGCCGCGGCCCGTACGACGACACGACGGTCGCCGCGCTCGCAGAGCTCTCGCCGGAGCACCGCGCGGTGATCGTGCTGCGCTACCTGCTCGAGTACACGCCGGGCGAGATCGCGTCGTTGCTAGATCTTCCGCGCGGGACGGTGAACTCGCGCCTCCGCCGTGGGCTCGACGCGCTCGCCGGTCGGCTCCAAGAGGAGGAGCGATGACGGACGTCCGCCGCCGCCTGCGCGCCGTGCCGCTGCCGGACGAGGACGGCGCGCGCGAGCGCACGTGGAACGTCGTCCGCACCGCATTCGAGGAGCGCGAGGCCGTCTCCTGGCCGCGGCGGCACGCGCGACCGCTTGTCGCCGTGGCCGCCGGTCTGGCGGTCCTCGCCGCCGCGCTCTCGCCGCCCGGCCGTGCGGTCGTCGGCTCGCTCCGGGACGCGATCGGGCGCGAGAAGGTGGTCGGCGTCCAGCGCGCCGAGCCGGCGCTGTTCCGGCTTCCGGCGCAGGGCCAGCTGATCGTCAACTCGCGCGTCGGCCCTTGGATCGTCCAGCCCGACGGGTCGAAGCGGCTGCTGCACGGCTGGACGACCGCGGAATGGTCGCCCTCCGCGAAGTACGTGATCGCGACGCGCGGGCACGAGCTCGCCGCGCTGACCCCGCACGGCGACGTGCGTTGGTCGCTCGCGCGCCGCGGCCGGATCGCCGGCGCGAGCTGGTCGTTCGAGGGCTACCGCGTCGCGTACCTGAACGGGACGCAGCTCCGCCTCGTAATCGGGAACGGCAAGGGCGACCGCATGCTCGTCCCGCGCGTCCGCCCGGTCCCGCCGGCGTGGCGCCCCGTCGGGCCTGAGCACGTGCTCGCGTATGTGGGCGCCCGCGGTGCCGTGCACGTGATCGACGCAGACACGCGCAGCGAGCTTGGCAGCTTCCGCGAGGGCGACCCGGAGCAGCTCCTGTGGTCGCGCGACGGAAGCCTCGTCGTCGCGCGGTCGAGCGGCCTGATCAGCGTCTACCGGCCCGACGGGGTTCGCGTCGTCGGCATCTCGACGCGCTCGCTCGGGGTCGTGCCGCACTCGATTCCCGCCGCGGCGTTCTCGCCTTCCGGCCGCACGCTCGCGTTCGCGACCTACGACGCGCGCGCCAACCGCAGCTCGATCTCGGTCGTGCCGCTGCCGAATGGGCTCGAGCGCCGCCTCTACAGAGGCCCGGGCCACTTCGGCGACCTGACCTGGTCGCCCGACGGGCGCTGGCTGCTCGTCGCGTGGCCGGACGCGAACCAGCTGCTCTTCCTCCGGACACACGGCCCGCAGAAGGCACGCGCGGTCTCGGACGTCCGGCGCCAGTTCGGCGGCGGCTTCCCGCAGGTCGGCGGCTGGTGCTGCGCAGCGGAGTAGTGTGCGCAGCATGCTGACGGCGGGCGACCGGGTTCCGGAGGCGACGGTTTGGGGGGCGCCAGGCGAGGGGGTCTCCGTGGCGGAGCTCGGGGAGGGCCGCCCCGCGCTGCTCCTCTTCTACCTCTTCGACTGGTCCTCGACCTGAACGAACGAGATGGAGCTCCTGCGTGACAGGAGCGCGGAGTTCGAGGAGGCAGGCGTACAGGTCTTCGGGATCTCGCGCGACTCGCCGTGGACGCACATCGCGTGGCGGCAGACGCTCGACCTCAACTTCCCGCTGCTCTCCGACTGGAACGGCGAGGCCGTGCAGGGCTTCGGAATCGCCCAGGAGTTCCGCGGCCTGAAGGACGTGGCCGAGCGGACGGCGTTCCTCGTGGACGCGGACGGTACGGTCCGCCGCGCATGGCGCTACGGGACCTCGGAGGTGCCGGACTTCGACGAGCTGCTCGAGGCCGCGCGGGCTTTGTAGCGCTCGCCTGCGCGCTCTACTTCGCGGCGGGAGTCGCGACGACGTGGCCCGCGGTGCGCGACGCCGGGTCGAGCTTCATGGCCGGAGGCGCGCCCGGCCACGGCGAGGCGGCGCCCGGCGACCATCTCCAGACCGTCTACCACTTCTGGCTCGTCGGCGACCAGCTCGAGCACGGCCACACGCCGTGGGTCGACCCGTACAGCTTCCGGCCCGAGTCCGCGCCCGTGCCGAACTTCGCAGGCTGGCCCTTCGGGCTCGTCTTCTGGCCGCTCGGCGCGATCTTCGGCGTCGTGCGCGGCTGGAACCTCCTCGTGCTGCTCGGGTACGTCGCGGCCGGCGGCTTCACCTGCCTCTGGCTCCGGGAGCTCGGCCTCCCGCGCGGCGCTGCGCTCGTCGGCGGGCTCGCGTTCGCGATCGCGCCCTACCGCGCCGCCCAGAGCACCGGCCACCTGCTCGGCCCGATCTCGATCCTGCTTCCGCTTGCGCTTTACGCGATCGAGCGCCAGTCGGTCGTGCTCGCCGTCGCGGCGGTCGCCTCGATCCCGCTCTCGGGCCAGGTGCACCTCGCGCTCGGGGCGGTGCCGTTCGTGTGCGCGTACGCCCTCGCGCGCGCGCGCGACCGCCGCGTCTTCGCCGCCGTCGCCGCGCTCGTCGTCTCGGCGGTCACCGCGGGAGCGCTCGTCAAGGTG
>DASUZD010000028.1:0-7150 GCA_036377055.1 Gaiellaceae bacterium
CGTGATCCCGCGGTTCTTGATCACCGGGCGGCGCGTGGCGGGGTCGTCGTTCGGCGGCGTGAAGGGCCGGGACGGGGTTCCGCGGCTCGTCGATCGCTGGCTCGCGGGCGAGATCGACGTCGAGCCGTTCGTCTCACACAAAGCTGACGCTCGAGGAGGTCAACCGCGGATTCGAGCTGATGGAGGCGCAAGACGGCATCCGAAGCGTGATCGACTTTTCCTGACACTGCGGGGTCGACTCGGACCGCCACGTCCGGGGTCAGACCCCGGCCGTGGCCCGAGGGGACCAGACCTCGCGCGGGGCGAGGTCGGCGACGAACGCCGCATAACGCCTCGCGGCAAGCGCCGGGTCGCTGCCGAACTGCGCGAGAATCAGGTCGACCGTGAGGAATGCCGGTCGCGGCGCCAGGCCGGTGTACGCGCGGTAGCTGCTCCACGGCCAGTCGGCGGCCTCGTCGCACAGACCCGCACGAACCGGATTGAGGACCACGTAACGCGAGAGCTCCGTCAGATGGAGGGTGGTCTCGACGGACGTGGCGCCGAACCGTCCCCGGAACAGGTGGCCGTCGAGCCCGTGCCGCGCGTTGAACGACAGCGCGTACCTGCCGTTGAAGCGCTGCATCCCCTCGGACAGGTTTGCGCGAGGCGTCTCGATGAGGAAGTGGTAGTGATTCGGCATGAGACAGTACGAGTGGCACACCCACTCGAACTTCCGGACGACGATCTCGAAGAGCGCGAAGAAGAAGAGGCGGTCGCCGTCGTCACGGCAGATCACCTGCCGGCGGTTCCCGCGGGAGTAGACGTGGTAGATCCCGTGTGGGACGACGATCCGCGGCGGACGAGGCATCGCCCGACCGTAGCCTCGGCGGGCCGCGCGAGACTGCGCGTTGCGCATCTCGCCACAGAATTGGCCGCCTTTCGCGACACGTCCGGGGTCAGACCCCGGACGTGGGCGCCACGGCCCTAGCTGGCGCGGACCTCCCGACGCCGAGACCCCGTATCTCGACCGTGAACCGGCGCGAGTTCCTCGCCGCGGCCGCCGTCGCTCCGCTCGCTCCCGCGGGGCTTGCACGGGCGGCCCTCGCGGCCAGCCTCGGCGGATCGCCGTACGTCTTCGTCACGGCGGACACCGAATCGCACGTCGCCGTGCTCTCCCCGACGACCGGCCGCATCCTCCGCCGCATCCACACCACTGCGGGTCCGCGGAGCGTCGAGGCGGTCGGCTACCGCTTCGGCGTAGTCGCCCACACCGCCGGTGGCGCCGTCACGATCCTCGACAGTCGGCCACTACGTATCCGCCACGTGCTCCGCGAGTTCGCCGAACCGCGGTACACGGCCGCGCACCCGTCGGGGCACCTCGCATTCGTGACCGACTCCCGCCGCGGTGAGGTCGTCGCTGTCGACGTCGTCCGCGGCGAGGTACTCGGGCGGCTCCGGCTCGACGGCCCCGCCCGCCACGTGACGATTGATCACAAGGGCCGCACGCTATGGGTCTCGCTCGGCTCGAAGGCGGAGCGAGTCGCAGTCGTCGACGTCGCGCGGCCGGACGCACCGCGACTGCTCAGGACGCTACAGCCGCCGTTCCTCGCGCATGACGTCGGCTTCTCGCTCGACCGGCGCCACGTCTGGGTGACGTCCGGAAGCGACGGGCAGCTCGCAATCTACGACCGTCGCGAGCGGAGGCCGCTTTTCACGCTTCCCGCCGACGCACCGCCGCAGCACGTCACGTTCACGGACGACCTCGCCTACGTCACGAGCGGCGACGACGGCACGCTCCGTGTCCACCGGCTCGGCGATGGACGCGCGATCCGCACGACGCGCGTGCCCGTTGGGTCGTACAACGTCCAGGAAGGCCTCGGGCTGATCGTTACGCCGTCGCTCGAGCGCGGCACGCTCTGCATCCTGGGCGGCGCCGGAGCCCTGCTTCACCGCACACAGGTTGCGCCGTCCTCGCACGACGCATGCCTCGTCATGGGCCGCTGAGCTCGCGCAGGAAGGCGCCGCCGCCGATCGTCCGCTCCGCTCCCGCGGCCGCACGCAGCGCGCGATCGGAGGTGACGAGCCAGAACGCTCCGAGCCGTCCTGCCTCGCGAACGATCCACTCGTCGGCCGTCTCCTCCCCACTCCCGACGACGTCGTCCGCCTCCTCCGGCGCTCCGCCGTCGAACACGACCACCACCTCGTGGCCGTTCGCAGCCGCCCACTCGCGCGCCAGCTCGATCAGCCGCTCGCGCGACACGTTCGGCCACGCCGACCGCCGGACGTTCTCCCCGTCGACCAACACGCGCGCCATGTCAGTTCATCGACGGGTCGGGCGGCATGGTCGCGATCAGCGCGAACTGGCCGCCCTTGCGGCGCAGCACGGCGCTCCAGAGGCTCTCGGGGTCGTCGGTGAACACGTCCTCGAGCTCCGGTGTCTCGACGATCCAGGACGGCAGCGCGAGCTCGGCCTCGAGCTGTCCCGCGCCCCAGCCCGCGTAGCCGGCGAAGACGCGGAAGCGCCGGGCGGCGGTGCCGAGGATCGCGGGCTCGGCGTCGGCGCGAAGGAAGCCGAGGTCGCCGAAGACGATCGCCGCCGCCGCGTCCTTGTCGTCGAACTCCGCAAGGACGACCACCGCGGCAGGTTCCACCGGGCCGCCCACGAACACCGGCTCGCTCTCGTCGACGAGGTCCTCCAGCGGGGGCACGGCCTCCGCGACCGGCGCGTCCGAAGGCCGCGTCAGCACGATCCCCATCGCGCCCTCGTCGTTGTGCTCCACGACGAGGACGACCGTTCGCGCGAAGTTCGGGTCGAGGAGCGCCGGCGACGCGATCAGGAGCTGGCCGCGGAGCGATTCCTCGGGTTCCACCCGGCGTAGTGTGGAGCACGCGCCGCGAGCAGGACGAGAATCGCCCCTACGGACACGGCGTAAAGGAGCAGGAGCCACGTGCTGCCCCGATCCGTCCCGGCGGTGATCCCGTCGCGGCAGCCCAGACGGCGAAGCCGAGGTAGTGCGCGCCCCGCCACGCGCGGTACGAGAGCCCGCGGTTCCGCAGCGCGTTCGACAGCGCGAGCGCGACGAGGAGCTCGGCCGCGACGATGCCCAAAGCGACCGGCAGCGGCTTGTAGCTCGACGCGAACGGCACGACGAGCCCAGCGATCGAGAACGGCGTGTACGAGTCGATCGCGATCGTCGCCACGTGGAGCGCGACGAAGGTCCCGGTCAGCATGCCGGCGAAGCGGTGCACGTCCTCGAGGGCGAAGCGCGGCCAGCGGGGAAGCCGATGCCGCCCGGAGAGGACGAGGCCGAGCGCGACAAGCGCCGAGAGGAGCACGTACGCCACGACCCCGGCCGCGCGCGCCGCGTACCAGTCCACCGGGCTCGAGGTCAGGTGCACACCGGCTCCTCCACCGCACGCCGCCAGGAACGGTTCTCGACGACGACGCCGTCCGGGTCGACGAACTGTGCGGCGATCCCCCGCGCGTCGAGCTCCTCAGGGCCGTCGTCGCCGAGCAGGTACCCGAGCTTCGCGGCCGCGTCGGCGGCGAGGCACGTGCGGCCGGAGGCGGTCACCTGCTCCCAGGGCGACTCGGCCGGACGGCCGGTGCGCGCGTCGATCAGGTGGTGCCGGACCTCGCCGCCGCGAACCCACCGGCGCTTGCCGCTTCCGCTCGTCCCGAGGCCGCCCGAGACCAGGTCGACGGAGCCGCCGCCGGGGACGGCGACGGTGAGCGCGCCGCGCGCCGCGAGGTCGCCGCCCGCCGAGACGTAGCCGTCGCCGGCGAGCAGCGCGAGCGCGTCGTCGGCCGCCATCGCCTTGACGACGCCGTTCAGGTCGAGCCGTACCCCGGGAGGAACCTGCACTCCGAAGGAGGTCGCGCGCACGCGGCGCCAGCACCCGGGGACACCCGCGCGGGCGGGGCCGCAGTCGAGGGCGCTGATCCGGTCGAAGTCGTCGTCGTAGCCGGCCGCCTCGATCGCCGCGCCGAGCGTCGGGTCGAGGACGCCGCGCGTCGCGGCCGCGAGCCGGAGCGCGACGGCCAGTGCTCGGCCGAACTCGTCCGAGACGCGCACGAACCGACCGGCCACCGCGTTCACACGGTTCAGCTCGCTGTCGGCGCGGAACCGGCTGAAGATCCGGTCGCGCTCGTCGAAGAGCGCGCGCACCGCGTCGAGCTCCGCCGCCGTCGCACCGGCGACCACGATCTCGCAGCCCATCGCCCGAAATCGCGCGACGGAGCTCACGACAGCGAGGTGGACGCCTGGGGCTGCGACGAGGCCGGGGCCAGCGTGCCGCCGCCAAGGTCGTCCGTCTCGACCGAGTCGTCGGACTGCTGCCGCACGGAAGAGCTCGAGCTCTTCTGATGGCCCGGATGCGTCGCGGCGGCCGCGATGCCGGCCGCCGAGAAGAGCACGACCGCACCCGCCGTGAGCGCGGCCTTCGCATCCGCGGCACGCTGGCGGGCAGCTTGGAGCCGGGAGGGGGTCGATGCGGAGGCCGCGCTCACGGCCTCGATGCTAGGTCCGGCTGCTGTGAGTCCCCTGAGGGATGTCTGAGAGCGCTCTAGGACCTGACGCGCGCCGCCCGCGGGTCGGGTAGCGGGGTCAGGACGGGATCGAGCTCCGCGCGCAGGTGCTCGAACGCGGGCGGCAGCGAGAGGCGCTCGCCGAGGTGCTCCAGCGGCTCGTCGGTCGCGAAGCCCGGGCCGATCGTCGCGATCTCGAACAGGACCCCGCTCGGCTCCCTGAAGTAGATCGACTTGAAGTAGAAGCGGTCGATGATCGGCGTCGGGTGCACGCCCGCCTCGGTGACGCGCCGGTGCCATTGCTCGTGCTCGTCCATCGGCGAGGCCCACGCGACGTGGTGGACCGTGCCGGCGCCGGGCACCCCGCGCTCGGCGGGTGCGGCGTCGTAGGCGTAGAACGAGCCGCGCTTCTCGCCACGTACCTCCCACGTCTCGGGCCCGCCTTCGAAGCCCAGCGTCTCCGTGAGCAGCTCGCGGCTGCGCTCGGGCGAGGTCGTGTACGCGCGGACGCTGTCGAAGCCCTGGAGCGCGAGCTCGGCCGGGATCTCCGGATGGTCGGCGATGAGCGGCTCGTCGTCCGTCTCGACGACCGCGAGCTCGAGACCCATCCCCTCCGGATCGCGGAAGCGGAGCCGCGAGTCCTCGCGCTCCACGTCGACACCCTCGGCCGCGAGCCTGTCGGCCCAGAAGTCCAGCGCTTCTGGCGACGCCACGCGCCAGGTGATCCGGTGCACCATCCCGGCGCCCGCCCGCCCCTGGGGCGTGCCCGGATACTCGAAGAACGTCAGGTCGCTCCCGGCGCTCCCCACCTCGTCCGCGTAGAACAGGTGGTAAACGGTCGGATCGTCCTGGTTGACCGTCTTCTTGACGAGCCGCAGGCCGAGGACGCGCGTGTAGAAGTCGAGGTTGCGAGGCGCGTCGCCCGTGATCGCTGTGATGTGGTGGATGCCCTCGAACTTCATCTCCGCCTCCGCGCCAGTATGCCGACAGCGAGCGCGCCCGTGAGGGTGAGGACGAGCTTGACGGCCTTCTTGCCGCGCAGCTTGGACTCGCCGCTCATGCGCTCCCGCATGTTCACCGGCACCTCCTCGAGCCGCAACCCGGCCTCGCTCACGCGCAGGAGCGCCTCGACCTCGGGGGCGCCTGTCTCGTATGGCTCCGCGAGCAGTGGCAGCGCCTTGTCGTTCACGGCGTACATCCCGCTCGTCGCGTCGCCGAACGGCTGGTCGAGCCGAAGCGCCATCGCGCGGCGCAGGACGGCGGTGCCGAACCTCCGGGCCGTGCTCGGTCGGTAGCGGTAGGCCGCGTAGCCGTCGCCGCTTGCGAACCGCGAGCCGACGGCGACGTCGCACTCGTCGTCCCGCACGCGCTCGAGCAGGCGCCGGAGCTCGGGCGCCGGATGCTGCCCGTCGGCGTCGAGCCGGCCGCAGAAGCGGTAGCCGCCGTCGAGCGCGCGCCGGTAGCCCGCGGCGATCGCCGCCTTCAGCCCGCGGTTCTCGCCGAAGGAGAGCACCTCGGCGCCGCGGTCGCGCGCGACCTCCGCCGTCGAGTCGGTCGACCCGTCGTCGACGACGAGCACGTCCACCGCCGGCAGCTCCTGCCGAACCTCGTCCAGCACGGCCGGGAGGCTCTGCTCCTCGTTCCACGCCGGGATGAAGACGAGCGTGTCGCTCACGGACCCACCGTAGCGGCGCGGCGGTAAACAAAGTCGTGCGCGCGGAGGTCTCTATCGGTGATGGCTGACCGCGAGGCCGGGGGTGCGTCGGTTCGTGCGATCGAGCAGATCTACCGGAACGGGTATCCGCGCTTTCTTCGGGTCGCGACCGCGATCGTGGGTTCACGTGAGGCCGCGGCCGACGCCGTGCAGGAGGCTTTCGCGCGGCTGCTTCGGTCCCGCTTCGACTACCGCGGCGAGGGCACGCTCGAAGCCTGGGCCTGGCGAACGGTGACGAACGTCGCGCTCACCCAGAGCAAGCAACGCCCGGTCGTAGAGCCGGTCGCGACCGCGCCGTCCAACGGGACGCCTGAGAAGTGGCCGGAGCTCCGCGCCGCCGTCGCCGCTCTCCCGGAGCGCCAGCGGCAGGCACTCTTCCTCCGCCACTACGCCGACCTGAGCTACGAGGCGATCGGCGAGATCCTCGGCGTCGCGACGGGAACCGTGTCCGCGACCCTCCACAGCGCGCACGCGGCGTTGCGGCGGACGCTTCCGGAGCTGAGGCCGTGAGCGACGAGCTGCTCTTCGACGCGATCGGCGAGCTCGTTCCGCCGCCGACGGGCGTCTTCGGCGACTGGAACGACGTCCTCCGTCGCGCCGGCATCAGCAAGCCGGTGGTCGCTCTCCCCCGAGCCCCGGCGCGCCGTCGGCGGCGTGTGACCCGGCGGCACGTCGTCGCCGCGCTGCTCGTCGTCGCCGTGCTGTGCGCGCTCGTCGCGACGCCGGCCTTCGGAATCAGGCGCTTCCTCTTCGGACTCGCCGGCCGGACCGACGTTCCGTTCACCGGGAAGAAGGCGCCGTACGAGATCCGGCGCGAGTTCTTCGACCTCTCGCTCGGGGCGCCGCCGCGGATGGCGCCGCAGGCGATCGAGTCGCAGGCGCGACGCGTCGGCGTCTTCCGTGTGTTCGGCCGAACGCACGTCCTCTAC
>DASUZD010000029.1:0-18557 GCA_036377055.1 Gaiellaceae bacterium
CCCGGAGGACGACGAGGACGTCGAGCTCATCCGGTGGCCGGTCGGCGAGCTCGAGCACCATCTGCCGGAGATCGAGGACGCGAAGACGCTGGTCGGCCTGCTCCTGTATCTGCGCGAGCGCGGCTAGCGAAGCCCCCGAAGAAGGACGTACCCGCCCCTTGGGGGTGGGAGCAAACCCGGCTCCCTGGGTGCTCACGCTAACGGCCGTGGACCGCCGCTGGTGTGCCGATTTCGTGCCGAGAGTTGCGCCTGGTTCGAAGCGGTAGGGTTCGGCGGCCGTGCGGATCGGCGTCGCCAAGGAGATCAAGCCCGACGAATACCGCGTCGCATTGACGCCTGCCGGCGCGCGTGAGCTCGTCCAGCGCGGGCACGAGGTGATCGTCGAAGAAGGAGCGGGCGACGGCAGCTCGTTCCCCGACTCGGCGGACGAGGCTGCCGGCGCCCGCATCGCCTCAGTCGAGGACGTGTGGGCGGACGTCGAGCTGCTGCTGAAGGTCAAGGAGCCGATCGCCGAGGAGTACGGCCGGCTGCGCGACGGGCTCGTCCTCTTCACGTACCTCCACATCGCGGCCGACGAGCCGCTCACGCGCGCGCTCGTGGAGAGCGGGATCGCCGCGGTCGCGTACGAGACGGTGGAGAGCGACTCGCGCGCATTGCCGCTGCTCGCGCCGATGAGCGAGATCGCCGGCCGGCTCGCAGCGCAGGCCGGCGCGTACTTCCTCGAGAAGCCGCTCGGCGGGCGGGGCCTTCTGCTCGGCGGCGTTCCGGGCGTCGCCCCCGGTCGCGTCGTCGTCATCGGCGGCGGGATCGTCGGCTACAACGCCGCCGTGATCGCGCTCGGGCTCGGCGCAAACGTGACGATTCTGGAGCGATCCATCGACAGGATGCGCCATCTGGACGAGATCCTGTCGGGCCGGGTCAGCCTCGTCATGTCGTCGAAGCTCCAGGTCGAGGAGTCGATCGCGGAGGCCGACGTCGTCATCGGCGCCGTCCTGATTCCCGGCGCCCGCGCGCCCAAGCTGATCACGCGCGAGATGCTCCGGACGATGCAGAACGGCGCCGTGCTCGCCGACGTCGCGATCGATCAGGGAGGCTGCGCGGAAACCTCACGGCCGACGACGCACACGGAGCCGGTCTACGAGGTGGAAGGAGTGACGCACTATTGCGTCGCCAACATGCCGGGGGCCGTCCCGATCACGTCGACCAAGGCGCTCACGAACGCGACGCTTCCGTACGTCGAGGCGATCGCCGACCACGGCTTGACCGAGGCGGTCGCGCGCGACCCCGCGCTCGCGCGCGGTGTGAACGTCCTCGACGGAAAGGTCACGTACGAGGCCGTGGCCGAGGCACACGGGCTCGACTACACGCCCCTCGAGGACGTGCTTCCCCTGTCGCCGGTCTAGGAGTTCGAGGCCTCGGCCGGCGGCTTCGCCTTGCGCGGCGGCGGCGAGAGGCGCACCACGAGCCACGTCACGCCTGCGGCGAGCGCGATCACGCAGACGATGAAAACGGCGATTCCGACGAGGCCGAGGGCGGTAGCCACCAGCTTAGAATAGCCGCGTGCCGCGGGCCTGCGTGATCGTGCTGGACGCCGTCGGAGCCGGAGCGTTGCCGGATGCCGAGAGCTACGGCGACGAGGATTCCGACACGCTCGGCAATGTCGCGCGCGCCGTCGGAGGGCTCGATTTGCCGAATCTCGAGGCGCTCGGGCTCGGCAACGTCGAGCCGCTCGAGGGCTGCCCGCCCCAGCCGGGCGCGCCAGCCGTCGCCGGCCGCCTCGCCGAGCGCTCGAAAGGCAAGGACACCACCACCGGCCACTGGGAGCTGATGGGAGTCGTGACGCCGCAGCCGATGCCGACGTACCCGCACGGGTTTCCCCACGACGTCATCGACCCGTTCATGCACCGAACGGGGCGCGGCGTGCTCGGCAACCGGCCGGCGTCCGGGACGGAGATCATCCAGGAGCTCGGTGAAGAGCACCAGCAGACCGGTAAGTGGATCGTCTACACGTCGGCGGACTCCGTCTTCCAGGTCGCGGCCCACGAGGACACGATCCCGCTGGAAGAGCTGTACGACGCGTGCCGCATCGCCCGGGAGGTCCTCGTCGGCAAGCACGCAGTCGGGCGCGTGATCGCACGGCCGTTCACGGGCGAGCCGGGGAACTACGTCCGCACCGCGAACCGGCATGACTTCTCGCTCGAGCCGAAGCGGCCGAACTACCTGAGCCTGATCCGCGACGCCGGCGCGACGGTGCACGGCGTGGGGAAGATCCACGACATCTTCGCCGGCTGCGACATCGACGAGTCGCACCCGACGAAGTCGAACGTCGAGGGGATCACCCAGACCGAGCGGCTCCTCCAGGAGCTGGACAACGGGCTCGTGTTCACGAACCTCGTCGAGACCGACATGCTCTGGGGCCACCGCAACGACCCCGTGAACTTCCACCGGTGCCTCCAGGACTTCGACCGCCGCCTGCCCGACCTGCTCGAGGCGCTCCGTCCCGGCGACCTGCTCATCCTCACCTCCGACCACGGCTGCGATCCCACGACGCCTTCGACCGACCACTCGCGCGAGCACGCGCTTCTGCTCGCGTACGTGCAGGGGAAGAACGCGGCCGGCCGGATCCACGAGGGCGAGTTCGCCGACGTGGGCGCGACCGTCAACGCTTGGCTCGGCGGCAAGCCGCCGTCGCGCGGGATCCCCGGCCAGCCGATCGTCGAGCCCTGAAGGCGCTCAACGACCCCGCGCTCGTCGGCGACGAGTACGCCGACGAGTCGCGCTTCGCCGCTCGGGCCGCCGCGTGGTCGGGCGCGAGCGGACCGGATCCGAGACAGGTCGCCTTCGACGCGGTCGCGGAGGTGGCACCGCGGCGGGTGCTGGAGGTGGGCTCGGGACGCGGCGAGCTGGCCGAGCGGATCGTGCAAGAGACGGGCGCCGAGGTCGTCGCCGTCGACCAGTCCGAGCGGATGGTGGAGCTGGCGCTGGCGCGAGGCGTCGACACGCGCGTCGGCGACGTCCAAAAGCTGCGGTTCGCAGCTTCGACTGCGCGGTAGCTGCCTGGATGCTCTACCACGTGCCTGATCTCGATCGCGCGCTCGCGGAGCTCGCGCGCGTGCTCCGGCCGGGCGGCCGCCTCGTCGCCGTGACGAATTCCGAGAACAGCCTCCACGAGCTCTGGTCGCAGTTCGGCGAGCGCGCGCGACGCGTCCAGCCCTTCAGCACCGAGAACGGCGAGCCGCCTCTCCGCCGGCACTTCGCGCGCGTCGAACGGCGGGAGTGCGCCGGAACGGTGACTTTCCCCGATTGGGAGGCGGCGCACCGCTACGTCGCCTCGTCGGTGACCCGCGCGGAGCTTGCGGACGAGCTGCCGCGCTTCGACGGGCCGCTCGTCGCGAGCCGGCGCTCGGTCGTCTTCGTCGCGGAGACGGCGCGACGATGATCCGCCCCGTCGAGTTGATCCAGCGCAAGCGCGACGGGCTCGAGCTCTCGCCCGACGAGATCGCCGAGCTCGTGCTCGCGTACGCGCGCGACGAGGTGCCGGACTACCAAATGGCCGCGTTCTGCATGGCCGTGTACTTCCGCGGCCTGACGAGTCGCGAGACGTTCGCGCTCACCGACGCGATGATCCGAAGCGGTGAGACGATCGACCTCGGAAGCGCGCTCGGCCGGAAGGTCGTCGACAAGCACTCGACCGGCGGCGTCGGCGACAAGACGTCGCTCGCGGTCGGCCCGATCGTGGCCGCGTGCGGCGTGCCGTTCGGGAAGATGAGCGGCCGCGGGCTCGGCCATAGCGGCGGGACGCTCGACAAGCTCGAGTCCATCCCGGGCTTTCGGGTCGAGCTCGGCCGCGACGAGTTCGTCGCGCAGGTGCGCGAGGTCGGGCTCGCGATCGTCGGGCAGACCGCGGACCTCGTTCCGGCCGACAAGCGCCTCTACGCGCTGCGCGACGTAACGGCGACGGTCGACAACGTCTCGCTGATCGCGGCGAGCATCATGTCGAAGAAGATCGCGGCAGGGGCAGACGCCGTCGTCCTCGACGTGAAGGTCGGCGACGGCGCGTTCATGAAGTCGCTGCCGGACGCGCACGCGCTCGCCGAGGCGATGCTCGAGCTTGGCCGCCGGGCCGGGCGCGAGGTCGTGTGCCTGCTGACCGACATGGACCAGCCCCTCGGGCGCGCGGTCGGAAACGCGCTCGAGGTGCGCGAGGCGGTCGAGACACTGCGCGGGCAAGGCCCGCCGGATTTCACGGAGCTCGTCCTGGCTGCCGCGACGCGCCTGCTCGCGCTGTCCGACCTCGGACTCGACGACGCCGAGAGTCGCGTCCGCGCCGAGGAGGCCGTGCGAGACGGCAGCGCGGCGCAGGCGTACGAGCGCTGGATCCGCGCGCAGGGCGGGGACCCCGACGAGGCCGTGCTTCCGCGCGCGCCCGTGGTCCGCGAGGTCGTCGCCGAGCGCGCAGGACACGTCGAGTCGCTCGGGGCGATCGCCGTGGGCACGGCGGCCCTCCACCTCGGCGCCGGACGTGCGGCGAAGGACGACGTGATCGACCACGCCGTCGGCGTCCGCTGCCTCCGCAAGCGTGGAGACACAGTCGCCGAAGGCGAGCCGCTCGCCGAGGTTCACGCGCGGGACCAGGCAACGGCGGACCGCGCAGTCGCCGAGGTGCGAGCGGCATACGTGATCGCCGACCAGTCGCCGCCCGCGCGCCGCATCCTGCTCGACGTCCTCACCTCCTAGCCCATCGGGGCACGGCTACGCTGGCCTAGTGCCCGAGCTGCCCGAGGTCGAGACGGTTCGCCGCCGGCTCGAGCCGGTCGTCGTCGGGCAGCGATTCGCGCACGTGCAAATCGACGACGCGCGCCTCACGCGGCCCTTCGACCTGAAGGTCGTCGAGGCCGAGCTGACGGGCGAGCGCGTCGCGGCGCTCGATCGTCGCGGCAAGTATCTGATTTTTCGGTTCGAGAGCGGTCGCGGTCTCCTGGTTCACCTCCGGATGACGGGGAGCTTTCGACACGCGCCGGCGGAAGGGCTCCCGGACGACCCGCACCGACGCGCCGTTGTCAGGTTAGAAGACGGATCGGACGTCGCCTATCGCGACGTCCGCCGGTTCGGCACCTGGCTCCTGCTCGAGCCCGAGGAGCTCGACGAGTACCTAGCCGCGCGGGTCGGACGTGAGCCGCTCGCCGCCGGGTTCACCGCGAAGCGCCTGAGCGAGCGCCTCGCGGGCCGCCGCGCGCCGATCAAGGCAGCGCTGCTCGACCAGCGGACGCTCGCCGGGATGGGGAACATCTACGCCGACGAGGCCCTCTGGCGGGCGCGAATCCACCCGCTGTGGCCGGCGCGCGAGCTCGACGACAACGAGGTCCGGCGGCTGCACCGCGCCGTCCGCGCGGCGCTCGACGCGGGGCTCGCGCGGCAAGGAGCGACCCTACGCGACTACGCGACGCCCGACGGCGAATCCGGCGAGATGCAGCACGAGTTCAAGGTCTACGGCCGCGAGGGCGAGCCCTGCGACCGCTGCGGCACGCCGATCGAGAAGACCCGTGCCGGCGGGCGCGGAACCTGGTACTGCCCGCGCTGCCAGCCTGCCCGCCCTCAGGCCAGCCCCGAGGCCGGAGCTCAGGCCGCGAGCAGGTCGTCGAGCGCCCCGGCGCGGTCGAGGCGCCAGAGCTCGGTGTAGCCGCCGATCGGGCGGTCGTCGATCAGAATCTGCGGCACGGTCCAGTTGCCGGTCAGGTCGAAGAGGCGCTGGCGGAAAGCCGGATCGTCGTCGACGGACACCTCCTCGTAGTCCAGCCCCCTGCCCTCGAGCAGCGCCTTCGCGCGCACGCAGTACCCGCACCAGCGCGTCGTATACATCCGAATCCTCGGCACGACCTGAGTTGAAACGAGGAAACGCTCGAAAACGTTCCGGCGCGAGGCCGGCAAAGGCCGAGGCCGAAACTAGACTGGCCGCAGGATGGCCGGGCGCTCGTACAAGACGGAGGCGGTCGTCCTCCGCTCGTTCCGGCTCGGCGAGGCGGATCGCGTGCTTCACCTGTACACGCTCGCCCACGGTCGCGTCGGCGCCGTCGCCAAGGGGATCCGCAGGACGAAGTCGCGCTTCGGCGCACGCCTCGAGCCGCTCTCGCACGTCGACGCGATCCTCCACCGCGGCTCCGGCGAGCTGCACACGGTCACAGGCGTCGACCTCGTCCGCTCGCATCGCGCCGCGCGCGAGGATCCGTACCGGCTGGGCGTCGGGCTCGTCGGGCTCGAGGCGATGCTGCGGCTCTTCACGGAGGAGGAGGCGAACCAGCGCGCTTTCGAGGCGCTCGTCCGGTTCCTCGACGTTCTGGACGAGCTGCCCCCACGACGAGGGCGGCGGCCTGCGCTCGACCCGCTCGCGCTCGCGTTCCAGCTGAAGCTCCTCTGGCTCTCGGGCTACCTCCCGCACCTCTCGAGCTGCGCCGACTGCGGCTCCGACGGCCCGTTCGTGGGGTACTCGCCACGGGCCGGCGGCGCCGTCTGCCCCGACTGCGCCGACGGCGCGATCGCTCTCTCGGCCGCCGGGCTCGCGACCGTCGACGGGCTCCTCAGGCGGCCGCTCGACGAGGCCGCCGGCGCCGTCCGAAGCGAGCGCGGGGCGCGCGAAGCGCTCGGCGTCGTCACCGCCTCGTACGAGTACCACGGCGGCTTCCGGCTGCGCACGCTGAGCGCATAGTCCGGAGGGCCTGAAGAAATGGGCCGATCGGCCCATTGCCCGCCGCAGTCGCTCCTGAGAGGCTGCGCGGATGACGCAGATGCAGATCCTCATCGGCATCCTCGTGCTCTTCCTCGTCGAGGTGAACCACCTCAAGTGGATCTGGTGGAACCACTGGCACTGCCGGACGTGCGGCGTGACCAACCGGCACTGCGGTTGCAGCGACAAGTGGAAGTGGATGGTCCTGCTGTAGGCTCGCGCGCCGCGTGCGGCGAGAGCTAACAGACGGCATCGAGCTCGACGACGACTCCGCCAGGGTCGACCTCGATGCGGTCCACGACTTCCTCGCGAACCACGCGTACTGGGCGATCGGGCGGTCGCGCGAGACCGTCGAGCGGACCGTGCGCGAGGCGTCGCGCGTTGTCGGTCTCTACGCCGGCGAACGGCAGGTCGGCTTCGCGCGCGCCTTCACCGACGGCATCGCGGCGGTCTACCTCGCCGACGTCTACGTGCTGCCCGAGCTCCGGGGCCGCGGGCTCGGGCTCGAGCTCGTCCGGGAGATGATCGACGGCAGCGCCTGGGCCGACCGGAAGTGGTTGCTCCACACTCAGGACGCGCATGAGCTCTGCCGCAAGCTCGGGTTCGCCGAGCCGTCGGAGCGCGTGATGGAGCGCGTGCCGCCCGCCTAGGATCTTCGGCGACCCCGTGGCGCCCACCTACCAGGAGACGATCGCTGCCCTGCAAGGGTTCTGGGCGGACTACGGCTGCGTGATCGTTCAGCCATACCACACGGAGGTCGGCGCGGGGACCTTCAACCCGGCGACGTTCCTCCGCTGCCTCGGGCCGAAGCCGTGGAAGACGGCGTACGTCGAGCCGTCGCTGCGGCCGTCCGACGGTCGCTACGGCGAGAACCCGTTCAGGTTCCAGCAGTTCCTCCAGTACCAGGTCGTGCTCAAGCCTGCCCCGCCCGACGTCCTCGACCTCTACTTCGCCTCGCTCGAGCACGTGGGCATCGACCTCGTCCGCCACGACGTCCGCCTCGTCGAGGACAACTGGGAGGGCCCGACGCTCGGTGCCTGGGGGCTCGGCTGGGAGGTCTGGCTCGACGGGATGGAGATCACACAGTGGACGTACTTCCAGCAGCTCGGCGGCATGGACGTGGAGCTCGTGCCTGCGGAGATCACGTACGGGCTCGACCGGCTCGCGATGCACGTGCAAGGAAAGCGCACCGTGCTCGACCTGGAATGGGCGCCGGGGGTGACCTGGGCCGACGTCTACCTGGAGAACGAGCGCGAGTGGTCGACCTACAACTTCGAGGTCGCGCCGGTGGACGTCCTGATGCGCCGGTTCGGCGAGCACGAGGAGGAGTGCCGCATGCTGCTCGACCGCCGGCTGCCGCTGCCTGCGTACGACCAGGTGCTGAAGTGCTCGCACGTCTTCAACCTGCTCGACGCGCGGGGCGCGATCTCGGTGACGGAGCGAGCCGCGTACATCGCGCGCGTTCGCGACCTGGCCCGCGCCGTGGCGCAGCTCTACCTGGAGGTCGATGCCGACGCTGCTGGTTGAAATCGGCTGTGAGGAGCTGCCGGCGTGGGCGTGCACGGAGGGCGCCGCGCAGCTCCCGGAGCTCTGCGAGCGGCACCTCGGCCGGCGCCCCGACGAGCTCTACGCCGGGCCGCGCAGGCTTGCGGTCATCCTGCGCGAGCTCGAGGAGCGAACGCCGGACGAGTGGGTCAAGGGCCCGCCGGAGGCGCTCGCCGAGCGTGCGGCCGAGGGCTTCGCGCGCCGCCATGGCGTCGCCGTCGCCGAGCTCGAGCCGCGGGACGGCTTCCTCGGCGTGACGATCCCGGGCCGCCCGCTCGCGCAGGTTCTGCCGGAGCGGCTCGAGCAGGTCGTCCGTGGCTTCGCGTTCTCGAGGACGATGCGCTGGGACGAGAGCGGCCTCCGCTTCCCCCGGCCGGTTCGCTGGATCTGCGCGCTGCTCGACGACGAGGCCGTCGAGGTCGGCGTCGTGCCGAGCGGCCAGGTCACGTACGGGCACCGGTTCACGCACGGCCGTGTCGAGATCCCGTCCGCGTCGAGGTACGCCGAGACGCTTCGCGAGGAGGGCGGCGTCGAGCCCGACCGCGCCGAGCGCTTCCGGCAGATCACCGAAGGCCTCGACGCGCTCGGCGGGTGGAGCGATCCGGCGGGCGTGCTCGACGAGGTCGTGCACCTCGTGGAGAGCCCGATCGTGCTCGAGGGCCGGTTCGGCGAGCGCTTTCTCCAGCTCCCCGAGCGCGTGATCGTGACGACGATGCAGTCGCACCAGCGCTACTTCCCTCTCGGCGGGAACCGGTTCGCGTTCGTCGCGAACGGCGGTGACCCGGACGTCGTCCGGGCCGGGAACGAGGCCGTCCTCGAGAGCCGCCTCGACGACGCGAGCTTCACGTTCGAGCGCGACGTCCAGCGCGGCATCGACGCGCTCGCGGAGGCGCTGCCGGCGATCACGTTCTTCGCGGGCGCGGGCACCTTCGCGGACAAGACGGAGCGGATCGCGCGGATCGTCGATCGCCTCGGGGGCGGAGACGCGTCGCGCGAGGCCGCCCGGCTGGCCAAGGCCGATCAGGCCTCGGAGCTCGTGCGCGAGTTTCCCGACCTCGAAGGCGCGATCGGCGCGGAATACGCACGGCTGGCGGGGTACCCCGAGGCAGTATGCGCCGCGATCGAGGAGCAGTACCTGCCCGACTCCGCCGGGGGGCCGCTGCCGGAGACGGAGGCGGGGAAGGTGCTCGCCGCGGCGGACAAGATCGACACGCTGACCGTCGCCTTCGAGCTCGGCCACCGCCCGACGGGCTCGCGCGATCCGTTCGGGCTCCGCCGGGCCGCGATCGGCCTCGCGCGGCTCGCGCTCGAAGGTGGCCTCCGCATCCCGCGCGCTCTCCTCGAGCCGGAGGTGCGGGACTTCGTCGAGGAGCGCCTCGAAGGCCTGCTCGACGTGCCGGTCGAGTTCGTGCGCGCGGCGCGCGCCTCGGACGTCCCCGAGCTCGGCCAGGTCGCGGAGCTCGCGCGCGTCCTCGCCTCGCTCCCCGACGAGCGGCTCGACCGCCTGCACACCGTGTTCACGCGCGCGCATCGGATCGTGGCGAAGGCGGACGAGGAGGAGCTCCCCGAGCTGCGGTCCGAGCTCCTCCACGACGAGGCGGAGGTCGCCGTCGCGCGTGCTCTCTCTGACTTCGAGGCAGGCGCCGCAGCCGCGAGCGACTTCGACGCGGCGGTCGCGGCCGCGGAGGAGCTCGCGGCGCCGCTCGAGCGGTTCTTCGAAGACGTGCTCGTGATGGCCGACGACCGGGAGCTCCGGCGAAACCGCCTGCGGCTGCTCGCCGACGTCCGCGACGCAGTCTCGAGCCGGCTCGGCGACCTCGCGCAGATACCGCGCTGATCCTCCCCGGACGAACCAGGCCGCTACCGCATGTGATCTTTCCGTCGATACGGTCGTCGCCGTGCGCGCGCTCTGGTTTGCAGTCGGGCTCGCGGTGCCCGTCGCGGTCGTCGCGTTCCTCCTCGGCACGCGCTCTCCGGACCCCCAAGGCGCGCACGTCGACGGGTTCACGCTGACGAGCCGTCTCGTCGGCCGCGACCTGCATGAGATCGCGATCAGGCCGGCCGGCGCGGGGCCGGGGCGGCCGTTGCTCGTCCTGCTCCACGGTCGCGGCTCGAGCCCGAGCGCGTTCCTCGGCCAGGGGCTCTTCGGCGCGCTGAAGGCGCTCGGGCCGCGCGCGCCCGAGGTGCTGCTCGCCGACGGAGACGACGCCAGCTACTGGCACGATCGCCGCGAGGGCGCGTGGGGCTCGTCGCTCGTGCGCGAGGCGATCCCGGCGGCCGTGGCGAGGTTGCCGGCCGATCGTCGCAGGGTCGCGATCGGCGGCGAGTCGATGGGGGGCTTCGGCGCGCTCGACCTCGCCCGGCTCCATCCGAGGCGATTCTGCGCCGTCGGCGGGCACTCGGCGGCGCTCTGGCGGACCGGCGGCGAGACTCCTGGCGGAGCCTTCGACGACGCGGCCGACTTCGCCCGCCACGACGTGATGGGCTCGCCGTTTCGTTACCGCGGCCCCCTGTGGATCGACGTCGGCGCCGACGACCCCTTCCGCTCCGCCGACGAGTCCTTCGCGCGTGCGCACGGCGCGATCCTCCACGTCTGGCCCGGCGGCCACGAGGGCTCGTACTGGCGGGCACACATGCTCGAGTACCTCCGCTTCTACGCGCGGGCGCTGGCGCGGTGCGGACGCGGTTAGCCTTGCAGCCGTGAGCGCGAAGGCTCCAGTCGAGCTCCACGTGATCTCCGACTCCACGGGGGAGACCGCGGCTCGCCTCGTGATCGCGCTCGAGGCGCAGTTCCCCGACCTCGACTTCGAGGAGATCAGGCACCCGCGGGTCGAGACCGTCGACGACCTGCGGCTCGCCGTGAGCCGCATGCGCGGCCGGCGCGCGGTCGCGGTCTACACGCTCGTCGACGAGGAGCTCCGCCAGACGATGCGCGACCTCTGCCGGCGCTCGCGCGTCCACTACTGCGACCTGCTCGGCCACCCGATCGACGCGGTGCGGCGCGTCTCCGGCCAGGCCGCCGCGATGGCGCCGGGCTCGCGCCCGCGGCTCAACTCGGCCTACTTCAAGCGGATCGAGGCGATCGAGTTCGCGGTCAAGTTCGACGACGGGATCGGCAGCGGCTTGGCGGACGCCGACATCGTCCTCGTCGGCGTGTCCCGAACGTCGAAGACGCCGCTCTCGATGTACCTCGGCTACCTGGGCCGGAAAACGGCCAACGTCCCCGTCGTGAAGGGCATCGACCCGCCGCCGGCGCTCTTCGAGGTCGACCCGGCGAAGGTCGTCGGCCTGACGATCGACGCCGCGCGGCTCGCCGAGATCCGCCAGGCGCGCGTCCGCAACCTCGGCACGTCCCCGAAGGCGTACGCCCAGCTGGTCGACATCTACGACGAGCTCGAGCATGCGGCCGCGATCCACCGGCGGCTCGGCTGCCCGGTCATCGAAGTCTCGGAGCTCTCGATCGAAGAAACCGCACAGCGCGTGATCCGGATCGTCGAGCAGCGCAAGGCCGAGGTGCAGGCCTCGTGACGGCACCCGCGCCGAAGGGGCCCGTTCCGCTCCGCTACTGGGCGATGTGGTGGACGATCCTCGGCGCCGCGCTCGTGGTCTTCTACGTACTGCTGCCGCCGGTCTGGATGGCCATCCGGGCCGCGGCATGGGTCGCCGAGCGCCAGAACCGCCGCCGCGGATCTGGCTGATCCCAGGCGCTCACGGCTTGAACGACCCTCGCTCGTTCGCGAGAATCGCGTGTCTGCACCCTGCGGCACCCGAGGAGGAGATCATGGCGACTCCAGACGACGACATGCTCGCCATTGAGCGCGCCAAGCTTGAGCTCGAAGAGCGGCGCGTGCGCGTGGAAGAGCGAAAGGCGCGGCAAAGCTTCTTGACGCGATTAAGCATCTTCATTCCCGCTATCGCGGCCGTCGCCGCCGTGGCCGGAAGCGTCTACCTGCAGCACGTCAAGGCGAAAGACGATTTTGAACTGAAGGCGGCAGAGATCGTGATGGACGCCACGGGCCCGTACGAAGCCCGCGCCCGTGCCGTTGCCCTCCGGGAGATCTTCCCGGACCGCCTTGGAGACCATTTCGGCGGTGCCTTCGATCCCGAGCACGCGACGAACCGGGCAACCTTCAACCGCGACCAAAATGTGGCGTCGAAGAAGGAGTTGCTCAACCTAATCGCGGCGCACCCGGACGAGCGGTCGCAGCTCATCGCAACGTGGAAACGCCTCTTTCCGGATGACGTCTGGATTCGCGACCTCGAGGAGTAACTCGCCCCCATATCGCAGCACATCCGGGGAGTAACGCCGTGACGCCTGTGGGAAGATCCCCGCTCATGGCGGTGGCGACGCGGTTCGTCTACGACTTCGACGAGGACTCGGAGGGCGGGAAGGAGCTTCTCGGAGGAAAGGGCGCAGGGCTCGCGGAGATGACCGCGCTGGGCGTTCCCGTTCCGGCGGGCTTCACCGTCACGACGGACGCCTGCCGCGCGTACATGAGCGGCGGCGGCCAGCTGCCCGACGGGCTCGAGGAGGAGGTCGACGAGCATCTCGCGGCGCTCGAGGAGAAGTCCGGCAAGCGGTTCGGCGACTCAGACGACCCGCTGCTCGTGTCCGTCCGCTCCGGCGCCGCGGTCTCGATGCCGGGGATGATGGACACGATCCTCAACCTCGGGCTGAACGACGAGGCGGTCGAGGGCCTCGCGCGGCGCACCGAGAACCCGCGGTTCGCTCGCGACTCGTACCGGCGGTTGATCCAGATGTACGGCGAGGTCGTCGACGGCATCGACGCGCACCGGTTCGAGCAGGCGCTGACCGACCTGAAGGCCGCGCGCGGCGCGAGCCAGGACGTCGACCTGTCCGCCGACGACCTGTCCGAGCTGATCGAGACGTTCAAGCGGATCTACCGCGATTCGACGGGCGGCGACTTTCCGCAGAACCCGCGCGAGCAGCTCCGGCGCGCGGTCCGCGCCGTCTTCGACTCGTGGGACACGCCACGGGCGCAGGTCTACCGCCGCGCGCACGCGATCCCGGACGACCTGGGCACGGCGGTGAACGTCGTCCAGATGGTCTTCGGGAACAAGGGTGACGATTCGGGCACAGGCGTCTGCTTCACGCGCGATCCATCCACAGGCGAGCAGGGCCTCTACGGCGAGTTCCTCGCGAACGCGCAGGGCGAGGACGTAGTCGCGGGCATCCGCACGCCGCAACCGCTCGAGGCGATGAAGGAGCGCCAGCCGCGCGCCTTCGAGGAGCTCCTCGACACGATGCGGCGCCTGGAGAAGCACTACCGCGACATGCAGGACGTCGAGTTCACGGTCGAGGACGGTGAGCTCTACCTGCTCCAGACGCGGAGCGCGAAACGGACGGCCGCGGCCGCGCTCAAGTGCGCGGTGGACATGGTCGAAGAGGGCCTGATCTCGAAGGAGGAGGCCGTCGCGCGGATCGACCCGGCGCAGCTCGACCAGCTCCTGCACCCGATGATCGACCCGACGGCGAAGTTCGAGGTCGCGGCGAAGGGCCTGAACGCGTCGCCGGGCGCGGCGAGCGGCGCGATCGTGTTCGACGCGGACACGGCCGCAGAGCGAGGGGACGCGGGGGAGAGCGTGATCCTCGTCCGCTGGGAGACGACGCCGGACGACATCCACGGGATGATCGCGGCGAAGGGGATCCTGACCGCCCACGGCGGGATGACGTCGCACGCGGCGGTAGTCGCCCGCGGGATGGGGAAGCCTTGTATCGCGGGCTGCGAGGAGCTGAGCGTCGATGCCAAGGCGAAGAAGGCGACGCTCGGCGGCGAGGAGCTCGGCGAGGGGGACACGATCACGATCGACGGCTCGAGCGGCCGCGTCATGATCGGCGAGGTCCCGCTCGTCCCGCCGCAGCTGAACGACGACTTCGAGACGATCCTCGGCTGGGCCGACGCGCTGCGCCGCCTGAAGGTGCGCGCGAACGCCGACACCCCCGACGACGCCGAGCGGGCACGCGAGTTCGGCGCGCAGGGGATCGGCCTCTGCCGCACCGAGCACATGTTCATGGCGACCGACCGCCTTCCGGTCGTGCGCGAGATGATCATGGCCGACGGGGAGGAGGGGCGGCGCGCGGCGCTCGACCGGCTCCTGCCGATGCAGCAGGACGATTTCGAGGGCATCTTCGAGGCGATGGCGGGGCTGCCGGTGACGATCCGGCTGCTCGATCCGCCGCTGCACGAGTTCCTGCCGCCGCTCGAGGAGGCGAAGGACGAGAAGCTCCGCCGCCGGATCCGCGCGCTCCAGGAGGCGAACCCGATGCTCGGCACGCGCGGCTGCCGCCTCGGGCTCCAATGGCCCGAGATCTACGAGATGCAGGTGCGGGCGATCGTCCGAGCCGCGCGCGCGGTCCACGAGCGGACGGGCGACGCGCCTCTGGTCGAGATCATGCACCCGCTCGTCGGCTTCGCCGAGGAGCTCCGCCGACTCCGCGAGCTGACCGTGCGCGTGGCCGAGGAGGAGGCGCCGGACGTCGAGTACCTCTGCGGGACGATGATCGAGCTCCCGCGCGCGTGCATGCGCGCCGACGAGATCGCGGAGTGGGCAGATTTCTTCTCATTCGGCACGAACGACCTGACCCAGACGGCGCTCGGCTTCTCCCGCGACGACGCGGAGGGAAAGTTTTTGACGCACTACCTCGAGGACCGCGTGCTCGAGGCGAACCCATTCGAGACGCTGGACGTGTCCGGCGTCGGCGACCTGATGCGGATCGCGGTCGAGCGCGGCCGCGGCGCGAAGGGCGGAATCAAGCTCGGCATCTGCGGCGAGCACGGCGGCGAGCCGAAGAGTGTCGCGTTCTGCCACGAGCTCGGGCTCGACTACGTGAGCTGCTCCCCGTACCGCGTGCCGCTCGCGCGGCTGGCGGCTGCTCAGGCCACCCTCCAAAGCGTCCCGCCAGATTGACATGACTCGACATTGTCCGGACAATGTCGTGTAAATGACCGTCACGGAACGACTCGATCGTGCTGCGACTGCGCTGGAGCTCGAACGCAGCGACGTTGCGCGTATCGTCGAAGCCAACCCACGGACCGTAGCCCGTTGGCTCCGGCGCGAGGTCGAGCCGCGCGCCGAGGCCCGGGAGCGCTTGCTCGAGGTGGTGCCGGTGCTCGAGCGACTGGCCGGCACCGTTCGCCCGGCTGCTGCGCACGACTGGCTCTTCACCCCGAATCGCGACCTCGACCACCACAAGCCCGTCGACTTGCTCCGTCAGGGTGAGTACCGGCGCGTCCTCGGCGCCGTGGACGCGCTCGCAGAGGGCGTCTTCGTCTAAGGCGTGGCGTCGACGGACCTGCGTGCGCGCGTCGCGCGCGTCGGCTTCGTCCCGCTCAGCGCAACGGGCTTCCGGCATGTGGCGGTCGGAGCCGATGCTCGCAGCGGGCTCGGGGCGAAGATCCACGGCGGGCGCTGGAACCCGCCAGAGAGCTGGCTGACTCTCTACCTCGGGCTGAGTCGCGCCACCGTAAAGGCGGAATGGGAGCGAGCGGCGCGACGCCAAGGGCTCCGTCTCGACGACTTCCTACCCCGCGATCTCCACGAGTTCGACGTCGACCTCGGCGACGCGCTCGATCTGCGCAGCGTCGAACGCCGACGAGCCGTGGGCTTGTCGGAACGGGACGTACGCGCCGAGTCCCAGGATGCCTGCCGACGCATCGGCATGGCTGTGCACGCGCTCGGCGCAGAGGGCGTCGCCGCCCCCTCTGCAACGGGCGAAGGAGAGATCCTCGCGATCTTCCTCGACCAGTTGCGGCCGACGAGCCGAATCGAGGTGCGCTTCGTCGAGACCTGGGAGGACTAACGCCCGAGCGGCACGATCGAGGAGCGGTACGCCGCGAGGCTCTTCGGGCGCAGAGCGAGGTCGAAGAGCGAGCCCGGCCGGCCGTTGTCGTAGACGAGAAGCTCCAGGCGCGCGTGCGTCCGCGCGAACTGGGCCATGTCCCGGATGTACTGCGGGTCGTCGGTCTGCCAGAGCGCCCACTCCGGGATCGCGAACGGCTTCTTCGCGAAGCGCTTGTAGTACGTCTCCTGCTCGGCCCACTTGATTCGCGGCTCGCCGTAGATCGTGTTGCCGACGACGTCCACGTACGCGTCGCCCGGGTAGTACCGCTGCGGTTGGTTGCCTGCGAGCTCCGGGACGGCGTACGCCTGCGGGCTCCAGATCACCTTCAGCCGCGGCGCGGGGTTCTCGGGTAGGTCACCGACCCGCAGGGGCGGCATCCCGAGCCGGAGGAGCGAGACGTTGATCCGCGACGCCGGGCCGCCGTGGAGGATCAGGTACGTCCGCGCGAACGCCCTCCGGAACGCGGCGGTCGCGTTTGCCACCCCCTTCGCCCGCCCGGCCTGGGTGTACGCGCAGTAGCTCGACCAGAACGCGTCAGCCTCGAAGAACGGGCGCACGTAGATCCGCTCGCCCCATTCGGCGACGGCGGCGTTCACGGCCGCGAGGTACGAGTCGCCGGCGCCGCTCGCGATCCGCCGCGAGTCGATCGCCGGGGCGCCCGACTTCGCGTCCATCGTGATCGAGAGCAGCGGGACCTCGCCCATCGTCGCGAAGAGGTCGGCGAACGGGCTCCCCCACGAGTCGCCCTGCCCCCAGCCGACGATCTTCTGCACGACCGTCGACCGCTGCCCCGTCAGCTGCTGGAAGCGATCGGGATTGCCCGTGACGCCGAGCAGCGGGCGCGCGACCGCCGCCTGTGGCACGGCGAGACACAGCGCAACCGCGCCGAGCGCCACTCGAAGACCGACCACGGCGCGCGAGCCTACCTCGGCCACCGGCCGGCACGCGAGCGGCGCTCGCCGACGATAATCGCGCCCTCGCGATGGCCGAAAGCGACCTGATCCCGCCGCTCTGGCTCACGCTCGCGCTCGCCGCGCTCGGCGGGGTCGTCGGCTTCGCCGACCTCTTCGCGGACCGCCTGTGGCAGACGTGGAGCGACCCTCAGTGGCACGCAGTACGGACGGGCCCGTACGCGTTGTGGATCGTCCTCATCTCCATCCAGCCGGCGTTGTGGTTCGTGTCGCTGATCCCTCTGGCGCGCGTGCTCCGGACACTGGCTCAATACGGGAGCGGCGCCTGGCGCAGGATCGCACTGCTCGCCCTCGAGTTCGCCGTCCTCATCGCCGTAGGGATCGTCGCGTCGAACCATCTCGTGCACCTTCCCGACTATCTCCCGGCGCATCGCGAGAAGCTCGCGGCGATCAGCGTGCTCGGCGGCCTCTTCGGGCTCGCGGCCGCGGTCGGCGTGTGGCTGACGCAGGAGAAGCTCCGGGGAATGGAGGCGGCGCCGATCACTGACGGGAGCGTGACGGACGTGCTGGAGACCCGCGACACGCTCCAGAACCTGTTCCTCTTCCTCGGCGCGATCGTCGGTCTCGCGATCCTCGGCGCCGCCGGCGAGCGAGGAGCGATCGCCGCGTACAGCGACCTGTCGGAGCGGAAGGATCCCGGGAGCTTTCCCAAGGAGTACGTGCTCACGTACGGCATCTACTTCTCGCTCCTGCTCGCGCTCGTGTACGTGCCGGTGCACCTCAAGCTGCGGGCTGTCGGACATCGGCTCCGCGAGCACTACTTCGAGCTTCCGTCGCCGACGGACTCGAAATGGGCCGACGTCTGCGCCAAGCGGAAGACGTTCGACGAGCTGCTCGCCCTCAACATCGGCCCGGCCGCGAACTTCAAGGCCGGCCTCGCAATCCTGACCCCGTTGATCGGGAGCCTCACAGGCCTTCTGCTCGGGCGGTGAGCTCGTCTCAGGCGTGGATGACGACCGGCGTGCCCAGCGGGACGAGGCGCATGAGTGCATGCAGGTCGCTCTCGCTCGCGTGGAGGCACCCGGCCGAGACGGGGCCGAGCGCGCCCCCGTGGATCGCGATCCGGCTGCCGCCGCGCCAGCCTGCGGGCAGGTTCGTCTGGTGCCCCGACAGCGCGAGGATGCAGCAGCTGTAGACCGGGCTGTAGGCGGCGCCGTCGAGCTTGTCCGTGACCGCGAAGCGGCCGGTCGGAGTGGGGGAGCCCGCGCGGCCAATGCCGACGCTTGCACGCCGCAGCACGCGCCGCCCGCTGCGAAGCACGAGCGTCGTGCGAGAGAGGTCGACCTCGATCTCGAGGCGCGTGCGCGCGAACGACAGCCCGCCGGCACGAGCGTCGATCCAGCCGAGCGTGCGGTTCCCGAGCTCCGGCGTGGTCACCGCGAGCCAGCGGCCGCCGCGTGTCCGCACGACCGAGAGCGCCTGCGGCGAGCCGAACTCCGTGCGGGCGGCGAGCCGC
>DASUZD010000030.1:0-19673 GCA_036377055.1 Gaiellaceae bacterium
GCGCGTCGGGTTCTGCGCCGCGAAGGTGCTCGCGACCGTCAGCGTCGTCTCCTGCGGCGGGGCGGCGGGATCGCCGGCGGGGACGTTGGTCCAGCCGCTCGCAGGCGCGAAGCTCGCGACCTGGTACGAGATCCCGAACGCCGCCGCTCCGGCCTGCTCGTCGGCGATGACCGGCTTGGTCAGGACGCCGCGGGTCGAGAAGAAGTTCGCGAAGTCGACAGTCGGGCCGGCGATTCCGGACTGCCTGCCTCCGACCCAATCGACCTGCGCGACCTTCTTGCCCGCTCGCTCGGCTGAGGCCGCGAGCGTGTCGGCCTGGAGGACGCCGGCGCCCGAGAACGAGGTCGAGTTGGCGAACGCGTCGCCGGTGCGGTGGAAGGTGTTGTTCGTGGAGCCGTGCTCGCTCGGCCAGGTGCCGGTCATGAGCGTGTACCAGCCGACGCCGGTGTTGGGCGGGAACGCCTGGAGGAGCCCGTTCGCTCCGCGGACGCCCGCGTCCATCAGCGCCTTGTAGGTCGGCATCTGTCCAGCGGCGGCGTAGCTCTCCATCAGATCCGGGCGCATGCCGTCGGACGTGAAGAAGAGCACCTTCGAGGCGGTCGGCTTGCCGGACGGAGGTGCAGAGCTACCGATGCTCGCCCTCCCGCCGAACAAGATCACGAGCACGAGAATCAAGCAGGCCGCGACGGCCGGGCGCATCAACCGAGACATAGCATCTCTCCCCTGAGAGTTGACGCCTCGGGAATCTAAAGCGTCAAGCGTGGTTGGGCAATAGGTCCTGTGGGTCGGCTCAGAGACCCCGAGGCCGCGCCGCGCCGAAGAATCGGCCCGCTTCGGCCTTCACGAAGCCCATCGCGTCGTACATCCGGTCCAGCGTCGGCTGCGATGCGTTCCGTGCCTTCTCCGCGCCGCGGGCGAGCAGGCGCTGGAGCTCGACCGGGTCGCCGCGGAGCTCCTCGTAGCGGAGACGGATCGGGTCGAACAGCTCGACGACCGCCTCGGCCACGTCCGTCTTGAAGGGCCCGTAGCCCTGCCCGTCGTAGCGGACCTCGATCTCGTCGAACGACTCGCCAGTCGCGACCGACATGATCTCGATCAGGTTCGAGATCCCCGGCTTGCCGTCGGGGTCGTACACAATCTCGCGCCCCGAGTCGGTGACCGCCGAGCGGACCTTCCTGCGCAGGACGTCGGGCGGGTCGGCGATCAGCACCGTCCCCTGCGGCGTGCCGTCGGTCGTCGACATCTTCCGCTCCGGCTCCTGGAGGTCCATGATCCGCGCGCCGGCCTCCGGGATGCGGCCCTCGGGGATCGTGAACGTCTCCCCGAAGCGCGAGTTGAAGCGCTCCGCGATGTCGCGCGTGAGCTCGATGTGCTGGCGCTGGTCGTCGCCGACCGGCACGGCGTCGGTCTGGTAGAGCAGGATGTCGCCCGCCATCAGGACGGGGTACGTGAAGAGCGCGGCGGAGACGAACTCGCGTCGCTCGGACTTGTCCTTGAACTGCGTCATCCGGCTGAGCTGGCCGAAGCTCGTCACGGCCGAGAGCAGCCAAGCCGACTCGGCGTGCGCCGAGACGTGGCTCTGGCAGAAGACGGTCGAGCGCTCGGGATCGAGCCCGACCGCGAAGAGCAAGGCCGCGAGGTCGACGGTCGCTGCGCGAAGCGCTTCGGGGTCGTGCTCGACCGAGATCGAGTGCAGGTCGACGATGCAGAAGAAGGCGTCGCCCTCCTGCTGCATGGCGACGTACTGGCGGAAGCCGCCGCTGTAGTTGCCGAGGTGCTTCGCGCCTGTGGGTTGGATGCCGCTGAAGATGCGCATGGGTCGAGGGTCCATTCTCTCGTGAAGGGAGGTCGAGGTCGAGCGAGGCGGGCTGTCGGCTGCGCTATGCGCGCAGGCTCCCGCCGCGCTCGCGAGGCCAGGGCCAGTCGTTGCGCGTTGCGGGAGTCACAGGGCGGGAGGTTACCCGTCCTTCGCGCTCGTCGAAAGGGCGAGTGCGGCGTGGCAGGGGAAAAGCCGGCGACCGCATGCCCCTAGGTTCGCAATCCAGGGAGGCTGTCGCCGGCCAACGCGAGGATAGCGCGCCAGGCCTGATTGGACGAGGGAATGTCCGAAAAATCAGACCCTGTTTGACGCGCGTTCCCCAATGTGCTTAGGTCGCTGCCGTAGGTTCGCAATCCGGCTGGCGGAGGGAGGCCGTCCCCCTCTCGCCGTCTCGAGGGGAGGCACTGATGGAGCTCAGGCCGTGCTCGCGCGTGGCGTCTGCCCTGTTTGGACCTCGGCGCTCGGCTGCGCCTGGGCCACGAACAACCGCGCCAAACCGAACGCAGCGGTGGCATCTCTACGCGCTCGTCTTCGGCGCGTCTTTGGTGCTCTTGCTGGGGCTTTCGAGCGCCGGGTCGGCTTTCGGGATGCGTGTCGGCGGGCTGGGCGTCCGCGGAACGCGCGTCGGTGGCCGTCGGTTGGCGGGAGGGCCGGATCGGGGGCGGCCGGTGAAAAGGGTCGTTGTCTCGGTGCTCGCCTTCAAGCACCGCTTCGGTCAGTCCGGCAGCCGGCGGGTCGAGGCGGTCAGGCGCGAAGCCGGTGTGTCGCCGCGTTTCGCGCAGATGGAGGACTCGCCTCGGAGGCTGGCCGCCTTCACGCAGTGCCCGGCGGTCGGCAACGACACGAGCTGCGGCGTTCTGGTGACGGTCACCGACAGCGGCACCCAGGTGCAGAGCGATCCGAGCCAGGGCCCGTTCGACGGGGTCGAGGACACCCTGATCGGAGTGCAGAACAACTCGAGCTCCACCATCGGGAGCTTGGTCTTGTCGGCGAACACCGACCTGTTCGGCTTCGACGGCGACGGGCTCTGCTCGGGGGTCAACTCCGGCGGGAGGACGCCCTTCGCTCCACCGCCGGCGGGCTGCCCGTTCGGCCCGACCGGCTACGAGGGGCCCGGCACGAGCTTCTCGAACATCAACCCCTCGGCGACAGGCGGCGTCGTCAACTTCAACCCCGGCATCGCGCCGGGCGGGTCCGGGTACTTCACGCTCGAGGAATCCTTGACCGGGGCGACGGTCTTCACCGGTGGCCCGGGCGGGTCGGAGCAGGGCGGTCCCTCCTCGAACCCCGCTGAGCACCCGGTCGGAGCTTCGTGCGGTAAGCCCGTGAATTGCGCGACCGGCGCTTTCTGGCACCAGTGGGACGATCTTCGTGTTCCGGGGCGCGGCGTCCCGCTCGACTTCCAGCGGACGTACAACTCGGCGACCGCCGGCACGGATGGCCCGCTCGGCTTCGGCTGGACCGACAGCTACAAGATGTCGCTCGCCGTCGACCCGAGCTCGGGAAACGTCACGGTTAGCCAAGAGAACGGTTCGACGGTGACCTTCAACCCGAACGGTTCCGGCGGCTACGTGGCCGCGCCGCGCGTACTGGCGACGCTCGTGAAAAACGGCGACGGAACTTACACGTTCACGCGCAACGCCGACCTCGTCCACTACACCTTCTCGTCGGCCGGGCAGCTGCTGAAGGAGGTCGACCGGAACGGCTATACGACCACGCTCAGCTACAGCGGCTCGCAGCTTGCTTCGGTGACCGACCCGGCCGGGCGCACCTTCACGTTCACCTACACGGGCTCGCACATCACCAGCGTGACCGGGCCTGGGCCGCGAACGGAGTCGTTCGCATACGACGGATCGGGCAACCTGGCGAGCGCGACCGACCCGGCGAACGGCGTCTGGTCGTTCACGTACGACGCGAACCACCGGCTGTTGACGATGAAAGACCCGCGCGGCGGGGTGACGACGAACGTGTACGACGGCTCCGGTCGCGTGACGAGCCAGGCCGACCCGATGAACCGCACGACCACGTGGTCGTACTCGGGGAACACCGCCTCGCCCGCGGGCGGCACCACGACGGTCACCGATCCCAAGGGCAACGTCACCAACCTCAACTTCGCGAACCTGGAGCTGCTCTCGAAGACACGGGGCGTCGGCACCGGCGTCGCCGCCACGACCAGCTACGCCTACGACCCGGCGACGCTGGGCATCACCTCGATCACCGACCCGGACAACCACACGAGCACCGCGACCTACGACGCGAGCGGCAACCAGATCAGCTTCACCGACGCGCTCAACCGCAGGACGACCGCCACCTACAACAGCCTCAATGAGCCACTCACAGTCACCGATCCGACCAACGTCACGACCACCCGCACCTACGACGCGAACGGCAACCTGCTCACCGTCTCGCGGCCGCTCAACGGCACGCAGACGAAGACGATCACCTCCGGCTACGGCGACGTCGGCCACCCGGGCGACATCACCAGCGTCACCGACCCGAACGGACACGTAAGCACGCTCACCTACGACAGCCAGGGCGACCTGGCCAGCATCACCGACGCGCTCGGCGACAAGACCACTCTCACGTACGACCCATTGGGTGAGCGCATCTCAGCGGTCAGCCCGCGCGGCAACACGACCAGCTACAGCTACGACGCGCTCGGGCGGCTCATCCAGACCACGGATCCGCTCGGCCACACCAGCAAGGAGAGCTACGACGCAGATAGCAACCTCGCGACCAGCAGTGACGGCAAGAACAACACCACCAGCTACAGCTACGACGCCGACAACGAGCTGACCAAGATCACGCGTCCCAACGCGACAACGCTCCAGTACGGCTACGACGGCGGCGGCAACCAGACGAGCCAGACCGACGGCGCGAGCCACACCACGAGCTACAGCTACGACGCGCTCAACCGCCTCAGCTCGATCACCGATCCGCTCAACCGCACTACCAGCTTCGGCTACGACCTCGCCGGCAACCGCACCTCGCTCACCAACCCCAGCGGCCAGAAGACGAGCTATGGCTACGACGCCGCCAACGAGCTCACCTCGATCAGCTACAGCGACGGCAAGACGCCCAACGTCGGCTACACGTACACCGCGAACGGGTTCCGCGCCAGCATGACCGACGGAACCGGCACCACCACCTACGGCTACGACCAACTCAACCGGCGCACCGGCCAGACCAACGGCGCCGGCCAGAACGTCTCCTACGGCTACGACCTCAACGACAACCTCGTCAGCATCACCTACCCGAACGGAAAGACCGTCAGCCGCAGCTACGACAACGCCAACCGACTCTCGAGCATCACCGACTGGCTCGGAAACCGGACCAGCTTCACCGACGATGCAGACAGCAACATCACCGGCATCGCCTACGCCAACGGCGTCACGGCGACCAGGAGCTTCGACGCCGCCGATCAGCTCAGCAGCATCAGCGACACGAAGTCCGGCGGCCCCACGCTCGCGAGCTTTACGTACACGCGCGACGCGAACGGGCACGTGACCAGCACCACGCCGACCGGGACCGGCCAAGGCAGCAACGAGACGTACGGCTACAACGCCCTCGACCAACTCACGGCCGTCAACTCCAACACCTACACGTACAACGCCGCCGACAACATCACCAAGCTCGCCAACGGCGCCACCGTCGCCTACGACGCCGCCGACGAAGCAACGAGCTACACGCCCTCCGGCGGCTCGGCCACGACGCTCACGTACAACCAGCAAGGCGATCGTCTCAAAGGCCTGAACGGCGCCACGTACGCCTACGACCAGGCGAACCGGCTCACCTCGTCGTCTTCGGGCAGTGGCGGCGGGAGCACGACCGGGCTGATCGCCGGTGGCCAGTTCCATAGCCTGGCCGTGCGGAACGACGGCACGGTCTGGGCCTGGGGGTACAACGCCGACGGCGAGCTCGGTAACGGCACGACGACGAACCGGACGACCCCGGCGCAGGTCAGCGGGCTGAGCGGCGCGACTGCGGTCGCTGCCGGAGATCTCCACTCCCTGGCGCTCACGAGCGGCGGGGCCGTGAAGAGCTGGGGTCAGAACCAGTTCGGCCAGCTCGGCGACGGCACCACGACGAACCGGACGACACCGGTGCAGGTAAGCGGTCTCACAGGCGTGACCGCGGTCGCCGCGGGGAACTACCACAGCCTCGCTCTGCGCTCGGACGGAACCGTGGCCACCTGGGGGTACAACGGCGCCGGCGAGCTCGGAGACGGCACCGTCACGACCCGCACGACGCCGGTCACCGTCCAAGGCCTCTCGGGCGTCGTCGCGATCGCGGGCGGCGGCCTCCCGAGCTTTGCCGGCCACTCCGTGGCGCTCAAGAGCGACGGCACCGTCTGGACGTGGGGCTACGACAAGCACGGCCAGCTCGGCATCGGCTCGACCAGCTCGACGACGACGCCGCAGAAGGTGGCGCTGACCGGCGTGACCGCGATCGCCGCGAGCGGCGACAACACGTACGCGCTCAAGAGCGACGGCACCGTCTGGGCCTGGGGTGACGACGGCTACGGCCAGCTCGGAAACACCTCCGTCAGGGGCAGTCAGTCGACGACGCCGGTCCAGGTCGCGATCAGCGGCGTCGCCGCGATCGCCGCCGGGGGCACGCACGCGCTGGCGCTGAAGAAGGACGGCACCGTGTGGGGTTGGGGCAACAACAACACCGGCGAGCTCGGCGACGGCGGCGCCTGCGGCAAGACCTGCACCACGCCGGTGCAGATCAGCCTCAGCAACGTGGCCGTCCTCGCGGCCGGCTACGTCCACAGCCTCGCCGCGCTCAGCGACGGCACGGTCAAGGCGTGGGGCCGGAACGCCGAGGGTGAGCTCGGCGACGGCACCACCACCGTCCGCCTCACCCCGGTGACCACGAGCGGCCTGAGCGGCGTCAAGCCCGGCGGCGCCGCAGTCACCTACACGTACGACGGCGACGGGCTCCGCGCGACCAAGACCAGCAACGGCGCAACGCTCAAGTTCGCGTGGAGCCTCTCCGGCGGCATCCCGCTACCGCTCACCGACGGTTCGACCAATTACGTCTACGACGACACCGGCGTCGCGATCGAACAGATCGACGGCACCGGAACAGCTCTCTACTACCAGCACGACCAGCTCGGCTCCACCCGTCTCCTGACCGATCAAAGCGGCAACACAGCCGCCACCTTTGCCTACGACGCCTATGGCAATCTCGTGAACAAGACGGGCACGAGCGACACGCCGCTTCGCTGGAACGGCCGGTACCAAGACACCGAAACCGGCCTCTACTACCTCCGGGCCCGCTACTACGACCCGCAAACGGCCCAGTTCCTGACCCGGGATCCGCTCGCGCCGCTGACGCAGGATGCGTACGGGTACTCGGAGGAGAATCCCCTCAACTGGGCCGACCCGCTCGGGCTCGGCTGCGGCTGGACGAGTCCCTGGGACTGTGTCTGGGACGCGGTCAAGTGGGCCTGGAACGAAGTGTCCTCACACGCCGACGAAATCTCGACCGTCTCAGCCAACCTCGCGCTCGCATCTTCCATTGTGGGGTGTGAGCCGTGTGCCGCCGTGCTCGGCGGAATCTCGCTCGTCACGGGCGCGATCTCGACCGGACAGGAGATCAAGGACGGCGACTACGTCTGGGCTGCAATCGACGGCGCGACCGCCTTGCTCGGGTCGTCGAAATACTTGGCGCAGCTGCTCGACGAAGCGGCGACGATTTCGTGGGATGCGAACCGCCTGGCCTGGGCGGCGCGAGCAGCCCATTCACGTGACCTGCTCGAGAGACTCCAATTCCAGCTCGACGCCCTGTCGACGACGCTGACCGACATCGAATACGAGATCAAGCAGCTCCAGGAGGAGAAACAGCAAGATCCGTGTTCGGCGGCGGCCTGAGCCGGCCGTCGACCACGTCAGATCCGATGAGCCATACGCGGAGGTGTGACGAGTTACCTTCTGGGTCGTCATGACGGTGATCGGCGTCGTCGAGGTCGCCGCCTGCGCCGTGCTCGCCGGTCGTGCGCGCAGATCCGGCCGCGAAGACCGTCGCCGTCGTTATCTCCAGGGCGTGTACGCCTTCCTTGCGTGGACCGGCCTGTGCTTTGCCCGGGTGCTGTTGCTTCGAGGAGGCGGCTGAAGCCGCGTGCGCCCGACCTCGCTCACGGATGGCGTGGAGCAAGCGCACCCGGCCGTCGGGCCGGGCGATCGTCCCGACGTGCCGTCGCGCAGCTGGAGACTCCGCACCCTTCTCGTCGTCACGTTTTGCGTCTGCGTCTTCTTCGTCGGGTTCGGTGGCGTGACGGCCTGGCAGAGCTTGGTCTCGCTGCCGCGCACCTATCACCACTTGCGCACCGCCGGACAGCCCGCCACCGCCCGGATCGTGAAGTGTGCGCATCGTGGCTGCACGCTCGAGGTCAGCTTCGGCGGCCGCACACGGGAGTGGATGTACGCCCAGGACAAGCACCAGTTCGCCGGTCTCGGGCCGGGTGCGCCGGTGAACGTCCTCGTCGATCCTCACCATCCGTCGACCGTGTACACGACCGTCGACGTCACGAGGAACACGAATGCAGGCTGGTCGGGTTCGGCTATCTACGGTGTCGTTCTGTTCGTGGTCGGACTCCTCGGTCTGTTCGGGCTCGCCCGACTCGTCAGGTTCCTCCGGCGCCTCTACGGCACCTCCTGAGCAGAGACGGAACGGCCTCGGGTCAAGGGCTCGGAAGACCGCCTCTACACTGCCGTTCATGGCCGTCACCGGCTCACCCGAGCTCCTGATCGTGATGAGCGCGCACGCGACGTCCGAGCAGGTCGACGACGTGGTCGCGCGTCTCGCCGAGGCGGGCGCGAATGCCCACGTGACGCCCGGGCGCGAGGCGACCGTGATCGGCGCGATCGGCGAGCGCGAGCTGCTGGCCGCGCTACCGCTCGAGGGGTTTGCGGGCGTCGACCAGGTGCTGCCGATCCTGAAGCCGTACAAGCTCGTCTCGCGCGAGCTCGTGCGCGACCCGACCGTCGTCGAGGCGCGCGGCCGCCGAATCGGCGACGGCTACTTCGGCCTGATCGCCGGTCCGTGCACGGTCGAGTACCGGGAGCAGACGCTGACGACCGCGCGCGCGGTCGCCGCGAGCGGCGCGACGATGCTCCGCGGCGGCGCGTTCAAGCCGCGCACGTCGCCGTACGCGTTCCAGGGCCTCGGCCAGGAAGCGCTCGACATCCTCGAGGAGGCGCGTGAGGAGACCGGCCTGCCGCTCGTCACCGAGCTGATGGACCCGCGCCACGTCGAGGCGGTCGTGGCCGCGACGGACGTGATCCAGATCGGCGCGCGCAACATGTCCAACTTCTCGCTCCTCAGCGAGGTCGGCCGCGCGGACAAGCCTGTCCTTTTGAAGCGTGGCCTCTCCTCGACGATCGAAGAGCTGCTGATGGCGGCCGAGTACATCGTCAAGGAGGGGAACTCGCGCGTGATCCTCTGCGAGCGCGGGATCAAGACCTTCGAGACGGCGATGCGGTTCACGCTCGACATCGGCGCCGTGCCGGTGCTGAAGCAGGAGACGCACCTGCCGGTGATCGTCGACCCGTCGCACGCGGCCGGCAGGCGCGACCTCGTGCTGCCGCTCGCGCGCGCCGCGGTCGCCGCGGGAGCCGACGGCGTCATCGTCGAGGTGCACCCGGCGCCGGAAGAGGCGCTCTGCGACGGGCCGCAACAGATTCCGGCCGCCGAGTTCGAAGACTTCGCGGCCGAGCTCCGCGCGCTCTGCTCGCTGATGGGCCGCGTCATCGGGTGATCGTCGCGCGCCTCGCCCTCATCGGCACCGGGTTGATCGGCGCCTCGGTCGGCCTTGCCGCCAAGCGCGCGGGCGTCGAGCGGGTGATCGGCTTCGATCCGGATCCGGACGCCCTCGCGCTCGCGGTCGAGCGGGGCGCCGTCGACGACGCACTGGAGCGCCTCGACGCAGCGGTCGCGGAGGCGGAGCTCGCCGTCGTCGCGTCCCCCGTCGCGACGCTCCCTGCACAGGTCGCGGCGGTCGTCGGCGCGAGCGGAGACGCCTGCACGGTGACCGACGTCGGCTCGACGAAGGGGCCCGTCTGCGCCGCCGTCACGCACCCGCGGTTCATCGGCGGCCACCCGGTCGCGGGCTCGGAGGCGCACGGGCCGGCGCACGCGCGGGCCGAGCTCTTCGACGGCGCGACGTGGTTCCTGACGCCGGCCGCGGCGACCGATCCCCACCGCTACCGGACGCTGCACGGGTTCGTGGCGTCGCTGGGCGCCGTGCCCGTCGCGGTCGACCCCGGCGCGCACGACCGGCTGCTCGCGCTCACGAGCCACCTCCCGCACGCGCTCGCGAACCTGCTCCTGAACCAGGCCGGCGGGACGCGGGTCGAGGGCCACGAGCCGCTCGCCGCCGCCGGCGGGTCGCTCCGCGAGATGACGCGCGTGGCCGGCGCGAACCCGCGGATCTGGGTCGACATCTTCCTCGACAACGCGCAGGCTCTCGGCGCGGCGCTCGCGGAGCACCGGCGACTGGTCGAGAAGCTCGAGGCCGCGCTCGAGGCCGGGGACGCGGGCTTCCTCGCGCGCTGGATCGGCGAGGCCGCCGGAAACCGCCGGAGCCTGCTGGCCGACGCATACCCAGATCCCGGGCACCTCCAGCGGCTGCTCGTCCGCGTTCCCGACCGGCCGGGCGTGCTCGCGGGCATCACGCAGGCGCTCGGCGCGGAGCGGATCAACATCGAGGACTTCGAGCTCCAGCACCACTCGCCGGAGCGGGGCGGCTTGCTCACGCTGCTCGTCGCCGGCGAGGACGAAGCGGCGCGCGCGGCGGCGCTCCTCGAGCGGCAGGGCTACGGCGTGGACGTGTCGCCCGAGCTCGGCGGAGAATGAAGGTCGAACCGGGCGCCGCGCTCGTCGGCGACGTCGCCGTCCCGGGGGTGAAGGGCATCTGCCAGCGGGGCGTGCTGCTCGGCGCGGTCGCGGAGGGCGAGAGCGAGCTGCGTGGGTTCGGGCACGCGGCGGACACGGACTCGGCGATTCACGTCGCGCGTGCGTTGGGCGCCGAGGTGTCCGAGCTCGGGGACGACGTCGTGCGTGTCCGCGGCGTCGGCCTGCGCGGGCTCCGCGAGGCGAACGGTCCGCTCGACTGCGGCAACGCCGGGACGGTGATGAGGCTCGTCTCGGGGCTGCTCGCGGGGCAGGAGGGGCGGAGGTTCGAGCTGGTCGGAGACGAGTCGCTCTCGGCTCGGCCCGTGCGGATCGCCGCACCGCTGCGGGAGATGGGCGCGCGCGTGGAGACGACGGACGGGCACGCACCTGTCGTCGTGGAGGGCGCCGAGCTGCGCCCGCTCCGGTACGAGCTCCCGGTCGCGAGCGCGCAGGTGAAGTCGTGCGTGCTGCTCGCCGGCCTGTACGCGCGCGGTGGGTCGACGAAGGTCGTCGAGCCGGTGCCGACGCGCGACCACACGGAGCGGGTGCTCACGTCGCTCGGCGTGCGTGTGCGGCGCCGCGGCCACGAGATCGCCGTCGAGCCGGTCGACGCGCTCCCGCCACTGTCGCTCGACATTCCGGGCGACTTCTCCTCGGCCGCGCCGTTCGTCGTCGCGGCGACGCTGCTCTCGGGCTCGGACCTCCGGATCCACGGCGTCAACCTGAACCCGACCCGGACGGGCTTCCTCGACGTGCTGGAGCGGATGGGCGCGCGGATCGCCGTCTTCAACCGCCGCAGCGCGGGCGGCGAGCCGGTCGGCGACCTCGAGGTGCGCTCGGCCGAGCTGGTCGCGACGGAGATCGGCCCGGAGGAGGTGCCGCGCCTCGTCGACGAGCTGCCGCTGTTCGCGCTCGTCGCGGCCATGGCCCGTGGAGACAGCGTCGTTCGAGGCGCGGCCGAGCTGCGCGTGAAGGAGTCGGATCGAATCGAAACTGTGACGATGTCGCTCCGCGCCCTTGGCGTGCGCATCTCGGAGAGCGATGATGGCTTCAGGGTGAGGGGGGTCCCATCCCGACCCAGGGGTGGGGGCATGGACTCGCACGGCGACCATCGGATCGCGATGCTCGGGGCGGTCGCGGGGCTCCTCTCGCGGGACGGCGTCGAGGTCGGGGGCGCCGAGGCGGTCGCTATAAGCTTCCCCGGCTTCTTCGAGCTCCTGAGCTCCGTGACCAGACGATGATCATCGCCATCGACGGCCCGGCGGGAGCCGGCAAGAGCACCGTCGCGCGCCGGCTCGCCGAGCGCCTCCGCTTCCGCTACCTCGACACGGGCGCGATGTACCGCGCCGTGACGTGGCTCGCGATGCAGCGCGGGGTCGACCTGGGCGACGCCGGCAAGCTGGCGGACCTCGCGCGCGAGAACCCGGTCTCGTTCGACGAGCGCGGCCGCGTCTTCATCGCGGGCACCGACGTGACGGCGTCGATCAGGGAGTCGCGCATCGACCGGCTCGTGCCCGTCGTGGCGCGCCACCAGCCGGTGCGCGCGGTGATGCGCGTCCGCCAGCGCGAGCTCGCCGACGCCGGCGACGTCGTCATCGAGGGCCGCGACATCGGGACGGTCGTCGCGCCAGCGGCGACGGTCAAGATCTACCTCGAGGCCGAGCGCGACGTCCGTGCGCGGAGGCGGATGGCCGAGCGGCCGGGCATCGGCGCCGACGCGCTCGCGACCGACCTCCGGCTCCGCGACGAGAGCGACGCCGCGCAGATGCGCGCGGCACCGGACGCCGAACGGATCGACACGAGCACCCTGACGGTCGAGGACGTCGTCGAGCGGATCGAGGAGCTCGTCCGGGCCCGACAGCCGGCGTGAACGTCACCGACGCGGTCTGGGCGGTCGGGCGTCCGACGATCGGGGGCCTGACGCGCGCCGTCGCGCCGCTCCGCCGCAACTACGGCGTCGACCGCGTCCCCCGCCAGGGAGGAGTGGTCTTCGCGCTGAACCACTTCCACTGGCTCGACCCGCCGGTCTTCGGCTCCGCGTCGCCGCGCACGATCTACTACATGGCGAAGATCGAGGCGCACCGCGTCCCCGGGCTCGGGCAGCTGATTCGCGCGTTCGGCACGTTCTCGGTGCGGCGGGGGGAATCGGATCGCGAGGCCGTCCGGATGATGCGCCAGATCGTCGTCGACGGGCACGCGCTCGGCCTCTTCGTCGAGGGGACGCGACAGCGTTCCGGCGTGCCGGGCGAGGTGAGGCCGGGCGCGTCGATGGTCGCGCTCCAGGAGGACGTGCCGGTCGTCGCCGCCTGCGTGTACGGCACGCAGACGTGGCGGGTCGGGAGCTTCGCGCCGGTCTCGGTCGCGTGGAGCGAGCCGATGCGCTTCGACGGGCTGCCGCGGAACGCGAAGGGCTATCGCGAGGCGTCGGCCGAGATCCAGCGCGAGATCCGGCGGCTGTTCGACTTCCTCGCGGACGTGCACGCGCTCGGACGGCCGGCGGTGGCCGTTCCGCCCCGGTGAGCGAGCCGCCGCTCGCGGGCGCCGTCGCGATCGTCGGCTTCCCGAACGTCGGCAAGTCGACGCTCGTGAACCGGCTGACGCAGACGCGCGCCGCGGTCGTGCACGAGACCCCGGGCGTCACTCGCGACCGCAAGGAGCTCGTCTGCGAGTGGGCGGGCAAGCGCTTCCTGCTCGTGGACACCGGCGGCGTCGACGTCGCAGACGCGTCGCCGCTCACGCGCTCGATCGCCGACCAGGCGCGCGAGGCCGTGGCCGAGGCGGACGTGGTCGTCTTCGTCACCGACACGCGGGCGGGCGTGACGCCGGGGGACGAGGAGATCGCGGCCATCCTGCGCGCGTCGCGGAAGCCGGTTCTCCTCGTCGCCAACAAGATCGACGACCCTCGGCGCGACGCCGAGGCGCTGGAGTTCCACCGGCTCGGGCTCGGCGATCCGCTCCCGCTCTCCGCCCTGCACGGGCACGGCACGGGCGAGCTGCTCGACGCGATCGTCGCGATGCTCCCGGGCGAGGGCGTCGAGGCGCCGGGCGAGGACGCGATTCGCGTCGCGATCCTGGGGCGGCCGAACGTCGGCAAGTCGTCGCTCCTGAACGCCCTGCTCGGCCGCGAGCGCGTGATCGTCTCCGAGGTTCCGGGCACGACGCGCGACGCGATCGACACCGTGCTGAAGCGCGACGACGACACCTTCGTGCTCGTCGACACCGCGGGCATCCGCCGGAAGCGCAAGCACCGGCAGGGGATCGCGTACTACTCGGAGCTGCGCGCGCTCGAGGCGGCCGAGCGGGCGGACGTGGCGCTCGTGCTCGTCGACTCGAGCGAGGGCGTGGTCGAGGGCGACCTCTCGGTCGCGGACATCGCGCGCAAGGCCGACTGCGCCACGCTCGTCGTCCTCTCGAAGTGGGACGCGAAGCAGGTGACGATCGAGGAGGTCCGGCCGCAGCTCGCGCGCCGCCTGCGACAGCGCCCGCCGATGATCGCGGTCTCGGCGCACACCGGCCGCGGGGTCGGGCGGATCCTCGACGAGGTCGAGAAGCTCTACGACAAGTACGCGGGGCGCGTGCCGACGCCGGAGCTGAACCGCGCGCTACGGGAGCTCCGCGAGGCACGCCAGCCGCCCTCGCGGAACGGCAGACGGCTGAACCTGCTCTACGGCTCGCAGGTGCGAACGCGCCCGCCGCGCTTCCGGGTGCACGTGAACGACCCGAGCCTGGTCACGCGCGACTACGGCTACTGGATCGAAAACGAGCTGCGTCGCCGCTTCGAGCTCGAGGGCGTTCCGGTCTCGATCGACTTTGTCCGCCGCTGAGGTCTCCGAGAGCGAACAGCCTTTGTGGCTCTGAGCCACTAACTCGGCGACCGGGCGGTCACGCCCCTGGGTTTTGGCTCTACCTCGCGGCTCTCGGCGTTCGCCGGGTCGACGCGCACTGCGCTAGTGGCTCAGAGCCACAAACTCAGGTTCAGTCGTCGACGACGGAGTACTCCGCGAGCCATGCCTTCGCGACTCGCTTCTGCGCGCGCGTCAGCCACGCCTCCGCGACGAGCTCGCGCAGCTCTTCGCGGTGAGCCGCGCGAGGTCCGGGATCCGAACGAGCACCGCCGGATAGCCGTTGAAGTGCGGCGTCGTGAAGTACGGCGTCGACTCGTCGGCGACCATCAGGTCCTTCACCTCGAGATCCGCGACGCGGAACATGAGTACGTCGTCGAGCCGCTCGCCCGTCTCCGGATCGCGCGCATCGGGCCGGCGGCTGCGGTGGAAGCAGTACATCTTCCCGTGGACGATGTACGACGGCCGGCCGTCGTCCGAGACCTTCTTCGTGGTCTGCGGCATGGCCAGCGCCAGCTCGTCCAGATCGGCCATCGTCGCCACGGCGCCACTCTGCCACGTCGCCGCAAGTTGAGAAGCTACGCCGGTGCGGATCGTCGTCGTCGGCGGCGGGTCGTGGGGCACCGCCTTCTCGAGGCTCGTCTCCGAGCGAGGCCACTCCGTCACGCTCGCCTGCCGCGACGCCGAGCAGGCGCGGACGATTGCCGCGACCGGCCGCAACCCGCGCTACCTCCAGACCGTCGACCTCAGCACCGTCGACGCCGCGCCGCTCGCCGACGCGCCGCTCGAGGAGGCCGACCTCGTCGCCGTCGCGGTCCCGAGCCGCTCGTTCGGCGACGTCGTCCAGGGCCTGCCCGGGATCGCGCCAGTCCTCAGCCTGACGAAGGGCCTCGATCCCGCGACCGGTGCACGCCTCTCGACGCTCGTCCGCGACCGGCCTGTAGCCGTCCTGTCCGGGCCGAACATGGCCGAGGAGATCGCCGACGGCCTGCCGACGGCCGCCGTGATCGCGTCGGAGGACGCCGCGCTCGCCGAGGAGCTCCAGCACGCGATCAACTCGCTGGTGTTCCGGATCTACGTCAACGACGACGTCGTCGGCGTGGAGCTGTGCGCCGCGGCGAAGAACGTCATCGGGCTCGCGGCCGGGGGCGTCGACGGCCTCGGGCTCGGCGACAACGCGAAGGCGGCGCTGATCACGCGCGGCCTCGCGGAGATGGCGCGCCTGGGCGAGGCGTACGGCGCCCGTCCCGAGACGTTCTTCGGGCTCGCCGGGATGGGCGACCTGATCGTCACCTGCTGGAGCCGCCATGGCCGCAACCGACACGCCGGCGAGCTGATCGCGCAGGGCGCCAGCGCAGACGAAGCCGCTGTGCAGATCGGTCAGGTGGTCGAGGGTCTGACGACCGCGCCGGTGCTCCGCGACCTCTCGCACCGGATGGGGATCGAGCTTCCGATCACCGACGGGGTCTGTAGGGTTCTGGCAGGCGAGCGCCTCACCGATCTCGTCAGTGGACTGATGGGTCGCCAGCCGACCGAGGAGTAGAATCTCACGCCCATGCGCCGAGTCCTAGCCGGAACGCTTGCAGCGCTCGCGCTCGTCGCAGCGGGCTGCGGCGGCGGGAGCAAGAAGAGCGGCAGCGCGTCCGGGACGAGCGGCGCCGCGAGCCTCGTCCCCGCCGACGCGACCGCCTACGTCGCGATCAGCACCGACCTCAAGTCGGACCAGTGGAAGGGGCTGGACGCGCTGGCCGGAAAGTTCCCGGCCAAGGGTCAGGTGCTCGCGATGTTCCGCGCCGAGCTCCAGAAGCAGGGCGTCGACTGGGACCGCGACGTGAAGCCCGCGCTCGGCTCCGAGCTCGACGTCGCCGCGATCACGGACGCGTCCGGGAAAACCCAGGAGGTCGCATTCACGAAGCCCGCCGACGAGGACAAGCTGAACGCGCTCCTCCAGAAGGGCAAGCCTCCGCACCCGGTGCACGAGAAGATCGGCGACTGGACGGTGATCGCCGAAAAGCAAGCCGGGCTCGACGCGGTGAAGGCGGCGAAGGACGGCAAGTCGCTCCAGGACGAACGCGGCTTCACGGACGCGATGGGCAAGCTCCCGGGAGAGACCGTCGCGAAGTTCTACGTCGGCGGCTCGCGGGTCACGCAGTCGCTCGGCCGGACCCTCGGCGCGGCCGGCGCAGCGCTGCCGAGCGGGAACAAGCTCGCGTACGTGACCGGTGCGCTCGTCTCGAAGGACGACGGGCTCCAGCTTCAGGGGACGGCGAAGGTCAACGGCAAGGCCCCGGGATCAGGGACGTTCAAGTCTTCGTTCGTCGACGAGGCGCCGGCGGGCGCGATCCTCTTCCTCTCCTTCCACGGGCTCGACGCCGCGATCACTCAGCTGCGCTCGAACCCGGCGCTCTCGCAGCAGCTGCCGCAGATCGAGCAGGCGCTCGGTGTCACGCTCGACCAGCTGGCGGAGCTGTTCAAGAACGAGGTCGCGATCTACGTCCGGCAGGGGACGCCGATCCCCGAGATCACGCTCGTCTCCAAGGTCGACGACACCCGCGCGGCGATGGCGACGATCGATAACCTCGCGACCCGCGCCGGCGCGTTCGTCGGCGGCTCCAGGCCGAAGACGGTCAACGTCGGCGGCGTGACCGCGAAGGAGCTGACGATCGGCGGGCGGTTCTCGATCTTCTACGCTGCGTTCGCCGGCAAGCTCGTGCTGACGAGCTCGGAGACCGGGATCACGGGCCTGCGCGACGGCGGTCCGCGCCTGAAGGACGACGCGACCTTCAAGGACGCGACGTCCGCGGCCGGCATGCCCGATTCGACCAGCGGCCTCTTCTACCTCAACCTCAGGGACGGGATCCCGCTGCTCGAGGGACTCGCGCGGCTCAGCGGGCAATCCATTCCCAGCTCCGTGAGCGGCAACACTGCGCCGCTCCGCGCGTTCGTCGCCTATGGCAAGAGCAAGGGCAGCGAGACGAGCTTTACCGCCTTCCTCCAGGTGAAGTAGCGATGACCGAGCGGGGGTTCCTCTTCACCTCGGAGTCCGTCACCGAGGGGCATCCGGACAAGGTCGCCGACCAGGTCTCGGACGCCGTCCTCGACGCGGTGCTGACCGACGACCTGAACGGCCGCTGCGCCTGCGAGACGCTGATCACCACCGGGCTCGTCGTGGTCGGCGGCGAGATCACGACCGAGACGTACGTCGACGTGTCGAACCTCGTGCGCGACACGATCCGCAGGATCGGCTACACCGACTCCGCGCACGGCTTCGACGCGAACACCTGCGGCGTCGTCGTCGCGATCGATCCGCAGTCGCCGGACATCGCGCAGGGTGTCGACGCGTCCTACGAGGTTCAGCACGACCCCGGCGACAACGACCCGCTCGACGCGGTCGGCGCCGGCGACCAGGGGATGATGTTCGGCTACGCGACGAACGAGACCCCCGAGCTGATGCCGGTCCCGATCCTGCTCGCGCACAAGATCTGCAAGCGCCTCGCGGACGTCCGCAAGGCCGGGGAGGTCGGCTACCTCCGGCCCGACGGCAAGGCGCAGGTGACGGTTCGCTACGAGGTCGACGCGCACGGGCGGCAGCGCCCGGTCGAGATCGAGCGGCTGCTCGTCTCGACGCAGCACGCCGAGACGGCCGAGGCCGACCTGATCAAGCAGGACGTGATCGAGAAGGTCCTGCATCCGATCCTGCCGCCGGACCTCTACGACGAGAAGCGGCTCTGGTCCGACCGCGACTTCGTCTACGTGAACCCGACGGGCAAGTTCGTGATCGGCGGCCCGATGGGCGACACGGGCCTCACGGGCCGGAAGATCATCGTCGACACCTACGGCGGCGCGGGCAGGCACGGCGGCGGCGCGTTCAGCGGCAAGGATCCGACCAAGGTCGACCGCTCGGCTGCGTACGCGGCGCGGTACGTCGCGAAGAACATCGTCGCCGGCGGGCTCGCCGACCGCGCGGAGGTCAACGTCGCGTACGCCATCGGCGTCGCGCGTCCCGTCTCGATCGCCGTCCAGACGTTCAACACGGAGCGGGTCGCTGCGGAGCGGATCGAGGACGCGGTGCGCGAGGTGTTCGACCTCCGGCCGGCTGCCCTTCTCCGCGACCTCGACCTGCGGCGGCCGATCTATCAGAAGACCGCCGCCTACGGGCACTTCGGTCGCGACGACCACGACTTCACCTGGGAGCGCGTCGACAAGGCGAGGGAGCTGCGGCGCGCCGCGGGCCTCAACGGCGAGGTCGAGCTGCCGCACGTGGACGCAGCGGCCGCGGCCCGCGTCGGGGCCGGCGAGATTCACGACGCCTAGCTGGCGGCGCGGGGCGGCGTCGCTTTCGTGTGCCGTGCGTGGCACGGCGGCGCGTGGGGCCGCCTCGCGTGCCGTGCACCGTGCTTCGGCGAGCCGAAGTCGGCACTGCGCCGTTTGCGTCTGACCGGTAGCGTCGGTCGCGAGGGCGGAGGGAGCGGACCCCACCCAGGGTGGGGGTGCGCGGTCAGGCCGCGCGCTTCACGAACAAGCCAGCTGCGGCCCGTTCGCCGATCGCCTGCTCGTGGCCGTCGAGGCGCACCGTGAACTGGCCCGCCGCGGGCTGAGCGTCGCGCAGCTCGATCTCCGTCCCGGGCGCGAGCCCCTGGTCGTAGAACCAGTGCAGGAGCTCGCCGTCGTGCTCGGCGAGCCGCACGATCGTCGCGCGCGAGCCGGGCTCGAGCTCCGTCAGCGGCGCGAGCTCGGGGTTCTCGGCCTGCTCGACCGCCGGGTCGACCGGCCAGCCGTGCGGGCAGCGGTCGGGGCCGCCGAGGCGCTTGTCGATCCGCTCGACCATCTCGTCCGAGAACGTGTCGCCGAGCTCGTCCGCGTGTACGTGCGCCTCCGCAGGAGTGTAGCCCATGAAGTCCGTCAGCAGCCGCTCGATGATCCGGTGCTTCCGGACGACCCGCTCGGCACGAGCGCGCCCGGTCGCCGTCAGGAGCGCCTCCTTCCGCTTCCCGCGCTCGATCAGGCCCTCCGTCTCGAGGCGCTTGAGCATCTCGCCGGCCGAGGCGCGCGAGACGCCGAGCATCTCCGCTACGCGCGACGCGAGCGGCAGAGACCCGCTGGGGGGCGTG
>DASUZD010000031.1:0-3427 GCA_036377055.1 Gaiellaceae bacterium
CGCTCGGCGAGCTCGAAGCCGTCGGTCGAGGCGACGAGCGCGTCGAGCCGGTCGCGGGCGGAATCCGTCAGCTCCTCCTTCGCGCGCGAGATCAGGATGCAGTACGACTGCTCGGCGCCTCGCCCGACACGGCCCCTGAGCTGGTGCAGCTGCGCGAGGCCGAATCGGTCGGCCTCCTGCACGATCATGACCGTCGCGTTCGGCACGTCGACGCCGACCTCGATCACCGTCGTCGCGACGAGGACGTCCAGCTCGCGCGCCTTGAAGCGCCGCATGAGATCGCGCCGCTCGGCCGGGCGGAGGCGGCCGTGCAGGCAGCCGATCCGGTAGTCGCGCAGCTCGGCGCGACGCAGGCGGTCGGCCTCCTGCTCCGCCGCGCGCGCCTCGCTCGTCTCGGACTCCTCGATCAGCGGGCAGACGACGTATGCCTGCCGCCCCTCGTCGAGGAGGCGGCGGAGGCGCCGGTACACGGCCGGCGCCCGCTCCTCGGGCAGCCACGTCGTGATCACCGGCTTGCGGCTGGCCGGCGGCTTCGCGATCTCGGACACGGCGAGGTCGCCGTAGACCGTCAGCGCCAGCGTCCGCGGGATCGGCGTCGCCGTCATGTGCAGGACGTGCGGCGAGCGGCCCTGTGTGAGCCGGCGGCGCTGCTCGACCCCGAAGCGATGCTGCTCGTCGACGACGGCCACGGCGAGGTCGCGCAGCTCGACACCTTCCTGGATCAGCGCATGCGTGCCGACGACGATGCCGGCGTCCGCGATCTCCGCCTTCGTCGAGCCCGTGAGAAGCGCGACCGGCACGCCGAGGTCGGAGCAGAGCGGCTCGAGCGTCAGGAAGTGCTGCTCCGCGAGCGTCTCCGTCGGCGCCATCAGCGCGCCTCGGAAGCCGGCCTCGACCGCGCGCAGGAGCGCGTAGAGCGCGACGACCGTCTTGCCCGAGCCGACGTCGCCCTGAAGGAGACGCTGCATCGGCGTCTCGCGCGCGAGGTCGGCGTCGATCTGCGCGATCGCCTCGCGCTGGTGCGGCGTCAGCTCGAACGGGAGGAGCGCGAGGTAGCGCGCAACGAGCTCGCCCGGCTCGCCGAGCGCGGGCGCCTGCTCGGCCTCGCGCTCGCGGGCGCGCCGGGCGAGGGCGAGCTGGAGCGCGAGGAGCTCGTCGAACGCGAGCCGTCTACGGCCGCGCTCGGCCTCCTCAGCGCCGCGCGGGCGATGCAGCGCCGTGAGCGCGTCGGCGACGAGCGGCAGGTCGAGCCGCGCGCGCAGTGCCGCCGGAAGCGGATCGGGAAAGTCGCGCGCGTGCGGCAGCGCCGCCTCGACGAGCTCGCGCAGCTTCTTCGGCGTAATCTCCTCGCTCGCCGGATAGACCGGCGCGAAGTCCGCCGTCGCGGACGCCTCGCCGAGGTCGTATGAGCGAACGTCGAAGCCGTACCGGCCCGGCCTGCCGCGGAGGCGCACGCGGGTTCCCGGCTGGAGGTGCGCCTTGAGCCACGGCTGGTTGAACCAGGTCGCGGTGGTCGTCCCGCTCTCGTCGGCCACCCGCGCCCTGAGGAACTTCAGTCGCCCACGCCGGCCCTCGCTGACGCTCAGCACCCCCGCCGCGATCACGACCTCGTCGTCGCCGCGGAGGTCGGCGATCCGCCGCTCCGGAACCGGCTGCTCGTATCGGAACGGCCGGTGCTGGAGCAGGTCGCGGATCGTCTCGAGCCCGAGCCTCGCGAGCTTCCGCTTGACAGTCGGCCCCACTCCCGGGAGCGTGTCGAGCGCCCGCTCGAGCCGGTCAGGCCGAGGGTGCGAGCGAGACGGCGGCCAGGCCGCAGGCGGGTCCATGCCGGCAAATCCGGCTCGCGGACGAGTCGGTGTCGCGGCTGCAGCCAGGACGGTCCGAGTATAGGGAGACACACCGACGAGCCCGTCAGCGGGCCAGCGCGTGTGGCGCCCGAGCCTCGATCTGGGCGTGGAGGTACACGACGCGCGTGTCGAGGGCTCCCTCCGAGATCGAAATAAGCCCGTGGCCCATCCTCAGGCTCAGACGGACGAGCAGCCGGACGAGCGTCGACAGGCGGTGGAGGTACTCCGTCTCGTCGTACACGTGGACCTCCAGGCGCGGCCCAGATGGGCCGTGCGCGACGGCGACGTCCGCGATGTCGCTCCACGGGATAAGCCCGACCGTCCGGTGCTCGACGCCGTCCGCGCCGATGACGAGCACCGGGTCGGTGCGGGATGCGCTACGCGCCCCGAGCGCAGCCAGCGCCGCGAGGACGATGGCTGCGAGCACGAAGCCGATCCGAGCGGCTCCCTGCGAGAGGAAGATCGCGTCGACGAGACCGAGGAGCGCCATGAACGAGAGGAGAGCCGCCGCGCGGCGCAGCTTCGCTCGGGAGCCGCGGACGACGATCGGCGCTTCGGTCACCGCTACGGATCGAAGAACCAGAAGAACCCGACCGTGCCGGGACCGGCGTGCGTGCCGACGACGGCGCCGAGCGTCGTCACGATCTCGATCTCCGCCTGCGGCCGCTCGGCTCGCACCATCTTGCGCAGCGCCTCGGCGCGTTCCGGCGCGTCGGCGTGGGCGATCCCCACCCGCAGGCCGGGGTCGTCGACCGTCCCCTCGGTGAACGCGCGCACGAACTCCTGCATCGCCTTCTGGTTGCCGCGGACGCGCTTCACCGGGACGACCTCGCCGTCCGCGATCGTGAGGATCGGCTTGATGTTCAGGAGCTGACCGGCCATCGCCCGCGCGCGGCCGATGCGGCCGCCCTTCGCGAGGAACTCGAGCGTGTCGACCGTGAAGAGAAGCTCGTGCTCGCGCTTGTACCGCTCGACGAGCGCGTCGACGTCGTCGTCGGTCGTGCCCGCCTCCAGCCGGCGCTGGATCGCGAGCCCGAGCATCGCGATTGCCGCGGAGGCGGAGTCGCTGTCGACCATCCGGACGCGGTCGCCCCCGAGCTCATCGGCCGCAGTCCGCGCGCTGCCGAACGTCCCGGAGAGGCGGCCCGAGATCGTGAGCGCGTAGATCCGCTCGTAGGCGCGGAGCTCCTCGAACGCGGAGAGGAAGTCCTGCGGCGTCGGCTGCGACGTCGTCGGCAGCTCGACGGCGGTGCGCAGGCGCGCGTAGAACGCCTCTGGCCCCAGCTCGACGTAGTCGCGGAAGCTTTCGTCGCCGAAGAGCACGTACAGCGGGACGATGCGCCAGTTCGCGAAGCGGCTCGCCGCATCGGGAAAGTCGGCGGTCGAGTCGAGGACGAGCGCGGTGTTCTCGGCCGTCAGCTCCACCGGATCGCTATTCCGCCGGCGCGTAGCGCTCGACGGCGCGGTGGATCGCCGCGACGATGTCCTCGAGCTCCTGGTCCTTCTTCAGGCACGCGACGGCGCCGGCCTCGTAGAGCGCCTCGACCTCCCTGCCGGTCACCGACGCGGTGAGGCAGACG
>DASUZD010000032.1:0-11436 GCA_036377055.1 Gaiellaceae bacterium
TGGTAGTAGTACGGGGCGCTGACGAGCGCTGCGGCTACCGCCACCGCCGCGAGCACGTGCCAGCGCCCGACCGGACGCGCCCGCAGCTCCGGCCACCAGGCGGCGAACGCGCCGATCACGAGCACGGGGCCGAGGTAGAGGATGTGGGAGCGGTCCGGGTGCCGCGGGAGGTAGAGAGCGACGACGACGGCGACGGCGGCGCAGCCCAGGACCTGCTGCGTCTCGTTTCCGCGGAGCAGGCGCCGAAGCCCGAGGAGCGTCGCGACGCCGAGGCCCAGGCTCGTCAGGAGGCTTCCGAGACCGAAGATCGGGACGTAATTCAGGCGGGAGAAGCGCTTGAACTCGGGGTCCACGCTCGGCAAGACGACGGCGTAGTAGAGGAGCGGCACGAGCGGAAGGGCGGCGAACCACGCCGCGCCCGGAAGCACTCGCCGCCATCCGATCCGCCGCGCCAGGAGGAGTGCATAGAACGCTCCCGTGAGCCACAGAGCCGGCGCGAGGAACGGGTAGATGGCGGTCTCGACTGTCAGCGCGAGTCCGGCGCGGCGAAAGCGGGAGGTGAGGTCGCGATCCGGGCTCGTCAGGAACAGGAGCGTCAGCACCGCGAGCGGCAGGATCAGCCACGTCCCCGCGGAGGGCGGCGAGTTGTCGGAGCCGACCCCCGAGAGGTGGCTCGTGCCGCGAAGCCCGAGGTCGCGCGCGTAGAGGACGAGCGGCTGAAACGTGCCGGCGAGCAGCGCGATGGCCAGTGGGAAGGCAGGCCGACGAAGTCCGGCTCGCCGTGCGAGCGCGACGAAGGCGAGCGCGAGGAACGGCGCCACGAGCAGATCGGCGGCGAGGTTGAGGACGGCGTAGGGGAGGCCGGTGAGCCGCTCGCCGATCCCGAGCGAGAACTCGAGCGGGTTGAAGAGCCAGCCCTTCGGCGTGCGCTCGGGCGTGAGGAGATTCGCGACGAAGCGTCCGTGCCGAGCCATCTCGTCGGCCCAGAGCTCGTGCTGCGCGCTGTCGGCGACGTACTTCCCAGCGGTCGCGGACCCCATGAAGTTCCTGCCGCCGAGCGCGAAGCCGGCGATCAGCGGCGCCTCCGCGAGCAGCACGATCGCCAGCACCGCGGCGACGCCTGCGCCTTCTGCCGAGCGCAGCCGAACGACCTCCGTCCAACGGCGCGCCGTCGGGGCGGTGGTGCCCGCAGCGTCGGCGGAAGCTCGCGTCACGCCAGCGGTTTCCGCGCCTCGACGTAGAAACCGCGCGCGGGCCCCCACGTCACTCCCGCCCGCTCGAGCGCGAGCGCGCCCCGTACGAGTGGGAACGCCGCCGCGCGCACCGCGAGCCGCGCGTGCCGCACGCGGTCGCGCAGCTCCTCGGCGAGCTGGAGCGTCCCCCGCGTCGTCGGTGTGACGCGCTCGACCCGGAGCCCGGCCCGCTCGAGCAGCGAGACGATCTCGTCCCGGTCGTAGCCGTGCCGCACCTCGAGCTTCCACGTCGGCCGGCTCGAGCGCAGAAGCGGCCTCCAGCTGCGCTCGGGCACGTGCGCGACGAGGAGGCCGCCCGGCCGGAGGGCGTCCGCGAACGACCGGAGCGCCGTCTCGTCGTCCTCGATCTCGAGCAGGCACTCGAGCGCTGCGACCGCGTCGTACTCCGCGGTGCCGAGCGCTTTCGTCACGTCGGCCTGGTCGAACCGCACGTTCGCCGCGTGCCGCTCCTCGGCGAGCTCCCTGCCCAGCGAGAGCGCCTCCTGCGAGAGATCGACGGCGGCGACGGTCCAGTCGGGATGACGCCGCCCGAGCGCAGTCGCGAGGAGCCCCTCGCCGGCCCCGGCGTCGAGGACGCGGAGCGGCCGGCCGTCGGCAAAGCGCTCGATCGACGCCCGAGCGAGCTCCTGCCGCAACCGGCGCCCCGGCGGCAGCTCGCGCACGTGCCGTTCAAGGATCTCTCGCAGCAACCGATTCGAGTCTAGTTCTGGTGTCGGCGGCACGATCTAAACTCCGCCGGGTGCGGCGTGGGGAACGAGCCGCGGCCGTGCTTGCGTTCGGAGCGATCGCTTCGTTCGTGGCGCTCGCGAGCTACGACCTCCGAGTCCCCGGCCTGTACTACGACGAGCTCTTCCAGCTCACGACGGCGCTCGCGTTCGTCAAGGGCGGGCTCGGCAGCGCTGTCGCCTGGGTTCCCGGAACCGAGGTGTCGCTCGCCGGACACCCGCTGCCGCTGATGGCCCAGAGCTACATCGGCGCCGTCAAGACCGTGGCGTTCATCCCCGTCGCGGCCGTCTTCGGCATCTCGCCCGCGAGCGTGCGCGTGTTCACGATCGCGGTCGCGGCGCTCTCGCTCGTCTTCACGTATCTCTTCGCGCGGCGCCTGTTCCGGAGCCCCGCGGTAGCGGCGGTCGGAGTCGTCCTCCTCGCGACCGACCCGAGCTTCGTCTTCTACTCGCGCGTCGACTTCGGCCCGTCGGTGTTCATGTTCCTCTTCAAGGCGATCGGCCTCTGGCAGCTCGTCGACTGGTGGAGGAGCGGGCGGCTCCGCTCGCTCGTCGTGGGCGCCTTCGCGTTCGGGCTCGGCGTCTACGACAAGGCGAACTTCGTCTGGATCGTCGGCGCGGTCCTCGCCGCCGCACTCCTCCTCGACTACCACGGCGTGCGCCGGCGTCTCGACCGGCGGTCGGCGCTGTGGGCGGCCGGCGCCTTCGCGGTCGGCTGCCTCCCCTTCCTCGGCTACAACGCGTCCTGGCCGCCGCGCACGGTCCGGTCGGCTGTAACCGGGACGTTGCACGCCGCCACCGGTAACCCGAGCGGCGGTGCGTTCACCCAGTTCGGCCTACGCGTGCAGCAGCTCGTGCGGCTGCTCGACGGCGAGTCCGTCTCCCGGCTTCTCGTCGGAGGACACGGCGGCGCGCCCGTCCTGCCTGCGCTGGCGTTCGCCGCTGCGGCGATCGTCGCCGCGCTCTACGCGCTGCCGAGGTTCCGCGCCCGTCTACGCCCGGCGATGTTCGTCGTCTTCTCCGGCGTCCTCGTGCTCGTCGCCTCGGCGCTGACGCCCGGCGGCTCGTACCCGCACCACGTTCTGCTCGCCTACCCCGCGCCGCACCTGGCGCTCGCTGCGCTCGTGGTCGAAGGCGGCGGGCTCGTACGCGAGCGGGCGCGGCTCGTGGCGACCGGCCTCGGCGCGGCCGCACTCGCGGCGAGCGTCGCGGTGAGCGTGACGACGACGGCCCACGTCCTCTCGCGTCTGCGTGACACGGGCGGCGCAGGCAACTTCTCGGACGGCATCTACACGCTCGAGCGCTCCCTCGTGCGACACGACCGCGAGCACCGCCTCGTCGTGGTCGACTGGGGCATCTTCCAGAACCTCGTCGCGCTCTCCGGCGGCGACCTGCGCGCCGTCGAGGTCTGGGACCCGCTGAACGCGAGCAAGCCGGTACGCGGGGAGGTTTTGCGGCAGCTCGACGACTCCTCGGCGCGCTACGTCCTCCATGCGCCGGGCGCGACGAGCTTCCCACGTGCCCGGAGCCGTTTTTTCGCGATCGTCCGCCGGGAGGGCCGGCGAGCCCGGCTCGAGCACAGCGTCGCGACCCGCCAGGGACGACCGCTGTTCGAGGTGTACCGCCTACGCTAGGCGGGCTCGAGCGCCGCCGGCCGTGCGCGCGTGTGCTCGACCACGTCCGCGAGGATGCGGTCGAGGTCGTGCGTCGGCCGCCAGTCGATCGCGGCGCCGATCTTCTCGATCGACGGCTCGCGGTGGAGCGTGTCCTCGATCCCGAGCCCGTAGACGTCCTCGTAGGCGACGAACGAAAGCTCCGAGGCCGAGTCCGTCGCCGCGAGCACGCGCTCCGCGAGGTCGAGGATCCGGATCCGCTCGGTGGAGCCGACGTTGAAGATCTCTCCCGAGAGCGAGGTCTTCTCGACCACCCCCTTGAGGGCGCGAATCGTGTCGGCCACATGGCAGAACGAGCGCGTCTGGGTGCCGTCGCCGTGGATCTCGAGCGGCACCCCACCGAGGGCGCGTGAGACGAACCGCGGGATCACCATCCCGTACTGGCCGCTCTGTCGCGGGCCGACCGTGTTGAAGAGCCGGACGATCACGCAGTCGAGGCTCCGCTCCTGGTGCCACGCGAGCGCGAGGTGCTCGTCCATCGCCTTCGAGTCGGCGTAGAGCCAGCGCTTCTCGGTCGTCGGCCCGTAGACGCGGCGGTCGTTCTCGGCGAGCGGCCGCTCCTCGCGGTGGTCGCCGTAGACCTCGGAGCTCGACGCGACGAGGACGCGCTTCCCGAAGCGCGCGCAGTACTCGAGCACGGTCTCGGTGCCCTGGACGTTCGTGACCATCGTGTGCACCGGCCGCTCGACGATCAGGCGCACGCCGACCGCAGCGGCGAGGTGGAAGACGACGTCGCACTTGTGGACGAGCTCGTTCACGACCGACGACGAGAGGACAGAGTCGACGACGAGGTGGTAGCCGGGCCGCTCCTTCACGTGGCCCACGTTCGGCAGCGATCCCGTCGAGAGGTCGTCGAGCGCGAAGACCTCCCAGCCGTCGGCGAGAAGGAGCTCTGCGAGGTGCGATCCGATGAAGCCGGCGCCGCCCGTGATGAGTGCCTTGGGCAAGTGCGGAAGCCTACCGGGCGCTTCGGAGCAATCCGGGGATGTCCGGCGAGCGCGGATACAGGGCCAGCGCCTGCCGCAGCTCGCGTCGCGCGTCGGCCTTGCGGCCCGCGTGCAGGTAGGCGAGCCCGAGCGCGTAGCGAAGCTCTTCCTGCCGCGGCTCCTTCCGCACGGCCTGCTCGAGCGGCGGGATGTCCTTCGGCGGGCTTGCGAGCACGGCCTGCGCCTCGTAGGGCTCGGTCGCGAGCGGGTCGAGGCGCCGAGCCCAGCGGAGGTCGGAAGCGGCGCCCGCCGGATCGCCGTAGGCGCGCGTCGTGTAGCGGGACGAGAGCCATGGCGGCGCGAACGCGAGGAGCCCGAGGGCCACCGCGGCGACACCGGTCGGGAGCGCCGCGCGCCACGGCAGCGACCTCGTCGAGTCCGCCGCGCCGCCGATCCCGACGAGGAGCAGCGCGGGGATCGTGACCGTCGGCAGGGTCCAGGTCCAGTCGACCGTCGAGTGAGCCAGCCAGTAGACGCCCGCGGCCGCGGCGGTCGCCGAGGTAAGCGAGCGGCGTCCACGGGCGAGCGCGGCGGCGAGCGGCAGCCCGATTCCGACCGCGAGAAGCATGAAACCGACGATGCCGGTCTCGCTCAGCGCGTCGAGCTCGACCGAATGCGCCCGCAGCGGGGTCTCGATGCTCTTCCCGTCCTTCAGGTACACCCAGCGGAAGCCGAACCCGCCGACGCCCGCGATCGGATGTCGCTCGAACGTCTTGACCGCGACGCGCCAGAAGTCGTAGCGATTTGAGCCCAGCGAGAAGAGGTGCGTCGTTCCCTCCCGGTGCGTCGGCAGCGTCTTGAACGACCGCCACTGCTTCGCCACCCAGTGGCCGGGGTCGTCGACCCTGGCCGAGAACGCGGCGGCGCAGCCGGCGAGCGCCGCGACGAGCGCGACGAGCGTGACGAAGGAGAGGATCCGATGCGCCTTCGCCCCGATCTCGATCCGCCGGTCGGCGAGCGCCCAGACGAGACCGGCCGCGGCCGCGATCGCGACGAGGACGAGCGCGACCGACCCGGCGTGGCGGATCGACGTAGTCAGGTCGGCGTCGTCGGCGCGGTACGGCCCGGTGAGCGGCCGGAACGCCGCGCCGACAAGCGCGGCCGAGACGAGCGTCGGCACGAGCGCCCGCAGTCGGGCCGGGCAGACGGCGAAGAAGACGACGGCGGAGACGGCGAGCGCGATCGCGCCGCCCTTGCTCTGCGCGAGCAGCCAGCCGGCGAGGAGCGCCGTCGCCGCCCCGAGCGCCGCGGCGCGAGCGACCGCGGGCCACGTCCGACGCGCAGCGAGCCCGACGGCGGGCCAGAACGCGATGAGGAAGAACGCGGCGTCCGCGTTCGGGTATGTCACCGGAGAGTCGAGCCGGCCGAAGATGTAGAGCTCCGCCGGATGGTCGGCGTACCGGAGACGGAGCTCTGTCGCGAGGGCGAGCGCCGCGAGCACGCCGACGACGAGCGCCGTCGCCGCCCGGCGCTCGCCCGCGCTGCGGAGCGTGACGAGCGGCGTCCAGAGCGCGAGCGCGTACAGCGCGGTCAGCAGCGCCTCGTCGCGCGCTCGCGACGGAAGCGGCGACCACGAGATCGAGATCGCGACCCAGACGGCAAGCGCGAGCAGTCCGGCGACGCCGCCTGCCTGGAGCCGGCCTGGAACCAGCGCAGTCCCAGAGAGCGTGACCGCGGCCACCACGAGCGCCAGCCCAACCGCGTACGGCAGCCAGTCCGAGGCGTCGATGCTGCCGTAGTCGTGCCAGGCCAGGACCGCCGTGGACGCGACGAATACGGCGATCGGCACGAGGTGCAGCAGCGATCGGCTCGCGGCAGTTGGAGAAAAACCCGTGGGAAGGACTTGCAAACCGAACCCGTTTAACGTACGTCTATAAGGAGACTCGGCATGTGGCGCCGGGTCGTGCGGCTGTCGAGAGGGGAAAACGTCAAGGAGGGTTTCGTACCTTAAGCGGCACCTCTGTCGTTATAAGGGCGGGAGCTGTCGGGAATCGAAGGGAGAGCGAGATGCGTCGGGGAAGAGTCTTCACTGCAGTGACCGCGTTTGCGGCCGCGGTCGCCGTCGGAGCGCCGGGTGCGCTTGCAGCAACGCCGCAACAGATCTACAAGGACTACGCCGACAACGGGCGGCTGGACGGTAACTACTCCAAGCGCGACCTTCAGCGTGCTCTGCGCGATGCGGTCGCCCAGGGGTATCCGACTCCGAAGAACGTCGCGCCGGCGATTCACAAGAAGCTGAGCGCGCCGAAGAGCGGCGTCGCCGGTGCATCGCTGCCGGGGGCGAAGAAGCAGGGAGCGCTTCCGTTCACGGGCCTCGACCTGGCCCTGATGACGGTCGGCGGCTTCTCGCTGCTCCTGCTCGGTGGGGCGCTGCGGCGGTTCGGGAAGAGCAAGGCCTAACCGGCAAGCGGCTTAGTCCGAAGGGACGCGAGGAGTGGTCGAAACCGCTCTGACAACGACTGCCGCCAACCAGGCGGTCGAGCGGACGCGTGCACAGGCGGAGCCGCGCCTTGCCCCGACCAAGGCGTGGGCGCTCGGCTGCCTCGCGGTCGACGCGACGATGCTCGTCGTCGCCGCGCTCGCGACCTCGGTCGGAGCGCATGCGGGCGGCTTCAAGAGTGCGCCCGTCCTCTGGACGATCGCGTTCGGCCTCCTCACCGTCCTCCTCTTCCGGAACCGCGGGCTGTACGCGCTCAAGCTCCGCCTGCGGTCGCTCGACGACGTGCGGTCGATCTTCGTCGCGACGACGCTCGCGGCGATGATCGTCCTCTCCGTCCGCCTCCTCATCGGCGACTCCGTCGATCTCGCTGCGGAGTCGCTCCGCCCGTGGGCATTCGCCCTCGTCTACCTCGCCTCCGGCCGCGTCGCTCTCTACTGGTCGCAGACGAAGGCTCGTGCGCACGGCGAGAACGTGCGCAGGACGCTGATCGTCGGCGCCGGCAAGATCGGCTGCCTGACCGCACGTCGCCTCCTCGACGCTCCCGAGCTCGGTCTGAAGCCTGTCGCGTTCCTGGACAAGGACCCGCTTGTCGACCCGCGAGAGGCGGTCGGGCTGCCGGTCGCCGGCGCCAGCTGGGACCTCGACGCCGTCATCTCCGGCTACAAGATCGACCACGTCCTCGTCACCTTCTCGACCGCTCCCGACGAGGTGCTGCTCCGGCTCGTCCGCCGTTGCGAGGAGCTCGGCATCGGCGTCTCCGTCGTCCCGCGCCTGTTCGAGCGCGTCCCCGAGCGCCACAGCATCGAGCACCTCGGCGGCATCCCGCTCCTGACGGCGCAGCCGATCAACCCGAAGAGCCTCCAGTTCCTCGTCAAGTACACGATCGACCGGCTTGCCGCGGCCTTCCTGCTTCTCCTCGTCTCCCCTGTGATGATCGCCGCGGCGCTCGCCGTTTGGATCTCGCTCGGCCGCCCGATCTTCTTCCGGCAGGTCCGCGTCGGCCGTGACGGCCGCAGGTTCGCGATCCTGAAGTTCCGGACGATGCGTCAGTCGTCCGAGACAGCCGAGCCCCTCGACCTCGACCTCCCCGAGGGCATGGGACCAGGCGGCGTCGAAGGCGACGACCGCCGAACCCGGCTCGGAGTCTTCCTCCGCGCGTCGTCGCTCGACGAGCTCCCGCAGATCCTCAACGTCCTCAAGGGCGAGATGAGCCTCATCGGCCCGCGCCCCGAGCGGCCCGAGTTCGTCTCGCAGTTCGAGCGCAACGTCTATCGGTACGGCGACCGCCACCGCGTCAAGTCCGGGATCAGCGGCTGGGCGCAGGTGCACGGCCTGCGCGGCAAGACGTCGATCGCGGACCGCGCCGAATGGGACAACTTCTACATCGAGAACTTCTCCCTCTGGCTCGACCTGAAGATCGCGCTGCTGACCGTCGGCGCGATCTTCGGCTGCTTCCGCTCGGTGGAATAACGCGTCGCGGCGTTAATCGCCCCAGGCTCGACTAGCTCGTCGAGGGGGCGTTTCCACGACCTCTTGGCGGGAATCAAGTCCTCGAATTACTTGAAAATTCCCCGCATTCTGCTTGAGTTGTTGGCGGGAGGCCCCGCGAAGGGGCGAGGGAGGACGATGAAGGGTACGTCGAGCGGCGAGCGCCGGGCGGCCGGCGCCCAGCTAAACGCGATCTCGGGCGACCTACGCGCGCTCGTCGAGCACGCGAAGGCCGGGCGCCGCGAGGCCTTCGAGGCCCTGTACGTCGAGCACTTCGACCAGATCTACGCGTACCTCGCCGTGACGGTCGGGAACCGCGAGGACGCGGAGGACCTGACGATCCAGACCTTCGTCCGGATGATCGAGTCCATCGACCGCTTCGAGTGGCAGCGGACGCCGTTCGTCGCGTGGCTCTTCCGGATCGCGCGCAACCTCGCGATCGACCACTTCCGAGCCTCGAGGCGCTGGCATCCGTCGGAGGAGGTCCCCGAGCCGCGCGGCAGCGAGGCGCCCTCGGCCGAGGAGCTCGTCCTCGCCCGCGTCGACCGCAACGGGGTCCTCTCCGCGATCTGCTCGCTGCCCCAGGCGCAGCAGCACGTCCTGACGCTGAAGTTCTTCTACAGCTTCTCGAACGCAGAGGCCGCTGTGATCCTCGACAAGTCCGAAGGTGCGGTGAAGGCGCTCCAGCATCGAGCGCTGGCGGCGCTCCAGCAGCGCGAGCTGGTCCTCGCCGCGTAGTTTCGACGCGGCCCTAAAGGCCTCGGCCCGGTGCGCCGATCAGGCGGGGTAAAGAAGCTGTGAACCGCGAGTCCAGCCTCCGGGGCCTGCGGTACCATGGCTCTACCTTCGACCGCGGGAGAGCGGGCAAGCCCTTCCGGGGATCTCACACACGAAAGGGGTGTCGAGGGCAAGGTGTTCGAGCGATTCACAGAGAGGGCCCGGCAAGTCGTCGTCCTGGCTCAGGACGAGGCGCGCGCACTGAAGCACAACTACATCGGGACCGAGCACATCCTGCTCGGCCTCCTGCGCGAGGAGGAAGGCCTTGCCGCCCGGGTCCTCGAGTCGCTGGACATCACGGTCGAAGAGGTGCGCGCCCAGGTGGCGCGGATCGTCGGCCAGGGGGACGAGGTCACGACGGGTCAGATCCCGTTCACGCCGCGCGCGAAGAAGGTGCTGGAGCTCGCGCTGCGCGAGGCCCTGTCGCTCGGCCACAACTACATCGGCACGGAGCACATCCTGCTCGGCCTGGTGCGCGAGAACGAGGGCGTCGCTGCTCGGATCTTGCTCGATTTCGACGCCGACGCGGAGAAGATCCGCAACGAGATCATCCGCATGCTCTCCGGCCCGGGCCGCCGCCAGCAGGGCGCCGGCGCGGCGAGCGGCGAGAAGTCGAAGAGCTCGAAGCTGCTCGACCAGTTCGGCCGCAACCTGACGAAGCTCGCCACCGAGGGCAAGCTCGACCCGGTCGTCGGCCGCATGAACGAGATCGAGCGCGTGATGCAGATCCTGTCGCGCCGCACCAAGAACAACCCGGTGCTGATCGGCGAGCCGGGCGTGGGCAAGACCGCCGTCGTCGAGGGCCTCGCCCAGCGCATCAACGCCGCCGACGTCCCCGAGCTGCTCAAGGGCAAGCAGATCTACACGCTCGACCTCGCCGCCCTGGTGGCGGGCTCGAAGTACCGCGGAGAATTCGAGGAGCGCCTGAAGAAGGTGATGAAGGAGATCACCCAGCGCGGCGACATCATCCTGTTCATCGACGAGCTGCACAACCTCGTCGGGGCGGGCGCCGCGGAGGGCGCGATCGACGCCGCCTCCATCCTCAAGCCGGCGCTGGCGCGCGGTGAGCTGCAGACGATCGGCGCCACCACGCTCGACGAGTACCGCAAGTACCTCGAGCGCGACAGCGCGCTGGAGCGTCGCTTTCAGCAGATCCGCGTCGACCAGCCGTCGACCGAGGAGACGGTGCAGATCCTCAAGGGCCTGCGCGACCGCTACGAGCAGCACCACAAGGTCGAGATCACCGACGAGGCCCTCGAGGCCGCGGCCGAGCTCGCCGACCGCTACATCTCCGACCGCCAGCTGCCCGACAAGGCGATCGACCTCATCGACGAGGCCGCCTCGCGGATGCGCATCAAGTCGATGACCTCGCCGCCCGTGTACCGGGAGCTCGAGGAGGAGATCGAGGAGACCAGGCGGGCCAAGGAGGCCGCGATCGAGGCCCAGGAGTTCGAGAAGGCCGCGAACCTCCGCGACAGCGAGCGCAAGCTGACCAACAAGAAGCGCGAGCTCGAGGAGCAGTGGGAGCGGGGCGAGGGCGATGCCGAGCGTCCCGCCATCGGCGAGGAGGAGATCGCCGACATCGTCTCGATGTGGACCGGCATCCCGGTGTTCAAGCTCACCGAGGCCGAGACGCAGAAGCTCATGCGCATGGAGGAGGAGCTCCACAAGCGCGTCATCGGCCAGCACGCCGCCGTCGAGGTCATCTCGAAGGCGATCCGCCGCTCGCGCGCGGGCCTTAAGGACCCGAAGCGGCCGACCGGCTCCTTCGTCTTCCTCGGCCCGTCGGGCGTGGGCAAGACCGAGCTGGCGCGGACGCTCGCCGAGTTCCTCTTCGGCGACGAGGACGCGATGGTGCGGATCGACATGTCGGAGTACATGGAAAAGCACGCCGTGTCGCGGCTCGTCGGCTCGCCCCCCGGCTACGTCGGCTACGACGAGGGCGGCCAGCTCACTGAGGCGGTGCGCCGCAAGCCCTACTCAGTGCTCCTGCTCGACGAGATCGAGAAGGCCCACCCGGATGTCTTCAACATCCTCCTGCAGATCCTGGAGGACGGGCGCCTGACCGACTCGCAGGGCCGGACGGTGGACTTC
>DASUZD010000033.1:0-2081 GCA_036377055.1 Gaiellaceae bacterium
CCTCCGGACGATCGACGCCGGCTACGACGCCTGGGCACGCGAGCAGCGCGTAGCCGCCTGACGCGCGCCCGAGTAGCTCCTAGTCGATCTTCGCCATCACGTGCTTGATCTGCGTGTAGTCCTCGAGCGAGTAGCTGGACAGGTCCTTGCCGTAGCCGGACTGCTTGTAGCCCCCGTGCGGCATCTCTGAGACCAGCGGGATGTGGTCGTTGATCCAGACCGTCCCGAACTGGAGCTTCCGCGCGGCGTTCAGCGCGCGGCCGACGTCCCGCGTCCACACCGACGCCGCCAAGCCGTAGCTGACGTCGTTCGCCCACGCGATCGCCTGATCGTCGTCGGCGAAGCGCTGCACCGTCACGACCGGGCCGAAGACCTCGCGCTGGACGATCTCGTCTTGCTGGCCGACGTCCGTGACGACCGTCGGTGAGACGAAGAACCCACGGCTCCCGTTCGTCGCGCCGCCCGTGAGGACCTTCGCGCCCTTCGCCCGGTCGAGGAAGCCGAGCACGCGGTCCTGCTGGTCCTTCGAGATCACCGGTCCCATCTCGATCTCGTCGCCCTCGGCGGGGTCGCCGACGTGGAGCGACTCGACCGCCGGCACGAGCTGCTCGAGCAGCTTGTCGTAGACCTTCGGCCCGGCGACCACGCGCGACGCGGCCGTGCAGTCCTGGCCGGAGTTCCAGTAGCCGGCAATCTTGATCCCTTCGGCGACCGCGGCGGGATCGGCGTCGTCGAAGACGACCACCGGCGCCTTGCCGCCGAGCTCGAGGTGGACGCGCTTGAGCGTGTCCGCCGCGGTGCGCGCGATGATCTTGCCGGTCTCGACGTCGCCCGTGAGCGAGACGAGCCGCACGTCGGGGTGCTTGACGATCGCCTCGCCCGCCGGGACGCCGTCGCCGGTGATCACGTTCAGGACGCCCGCGGGCAGGATCTCAGCGGCGAGCTCGGCGAAGCGCAGCGTCGTCAGCGGCGTCTGCTCGGACGGCTTCAGCACCTGCGCGTTGCCGGCAGCGAGCGCGGGCGCCAGCTTCCAGACGGCCATCATCAACGGGTAGTTCCACGGCGCGATCCCGCCCACGACGCCGAGCGGCTCGCGCCTGATCATCGACGTGTAGCCGCGCATGTACTCGCCGGTCGCACGGCCTTCGAGGATGCGCGCGGCGCCTGCGAAGAAGCGTATGTTGTCGGAGCAGACGGGCATCTCGTCTCGGGCGTACGAGAGCGGCTTACCGACGTTCCGCGACTCGAGCTCCGCGAGCTCCTCCGCGTGCTCGTCGATCGCGTCCGCGAGCTTGAGGAGGAGCTCGGCGCGCTCGCCGGGCGTGGTCTCGAGCCATTCCGGCAGCGCCTTCTTGGCCGCCTCCACGGCCCGATCGACGTCGGCGGCGCTCGCCCGCGGCACCTCGGCGATCGTCTCGCCGGTGGCCGGGTTCAAGACCTCCATCCTCCCGCCGTCGGCCGCGTCGACCCACTCGCCGCCGATCAGGTTCTTGTGCGTCGAAACCGTAGTGCTCACGCGACGTTCACCTCATTTCGGTTCGAGGTTTGCCGGATTCGCTCCAGGAGCTGCGGAAGGGTGACGACACTGACGCGGTCCCACTGGAGCAGCGGGATCGCCCGGTACCGGACAACGAGGAAAGCGTGCTCCGCGTGGAGCGTCTGCCGGAGCTCGTCGAGCCTCGAGGCCTTCTCCAAGATCGATGCGCCTGACAGGAGGATGGGGCCTTTCGCGTTCACCACGAACCTCGACCCTCCCGCCTCGACGACGAGATCCGGCTGGCCGTCCACGCCGCCGCCGCGCGGAATCTCGGCGACGATCGACGCACCTGCGCACTCGAGCGTCTTCGCGACCGACTGCGAGAAGCGGGCCGCCTCTTCCGCGACTGAAGGCTTTCCCTCCAGCCGGCGCAGCTTGTCGAGCCCCTCGACGAACTCCCGCTCTAGGTTGTAGTCCCGCTCCGCGAGCGCTTCGCTCATGCGCCGCAGGCGCCTTGCCAGCTCACCGGGCTCGAGGTCGAGAGTCATCGTTCCTATCTTCGCGGATTCGGGCGCCCGCGAGTCTGCTCGAGCGCAGCGAGTCG
>DASUZD010000034.1:0-14069 GCA_036377055.1 Gaiellaceae bacterium
GACGCGATGGGAGACGCGGTCGCGGTCTGGAACGCGAGCGAGAACGCGGTCGTACGCCTGGACGCCGCGATTCTCGACGCCAAGCCGCCGGTCCTCGAGCGACTCGCCGTTCCCCGAACCGCACGCGCAGGCCGCCGCGTCGGGTTCTCGGTCGGGGCGGCGGACGCGATGTCGGCGCTCGCGCAGCCGCCGGTCTGGCGGTTCGGCGACGGCGCGACGGCGAGCGGCCCCGCCGTTGGTCACGTCTATCGCCGCGCGGGCCGCTACCGCGTCACCGTCACGGCTGCCGACCTCGCCGGCAACCGGGCGACGGCGAGCGCGACGATCCTCGTCCGGAAGCGCGGATAGCTACGCGCGCACGCAGGCCGCACGGTGCTCGGGCGAGCGCGCCGCCGCCGGGCGCTCGAGCTGCGGGTCGACCTGCGGGCAGATCTCGATCGCGATCGGACAGCGCGGATGGAAGCGGCACCCAGACGGAATTCGCGTCGCGTCGGGAGCCTCCCCGCGCAGGATCTGCGGGCGGCGACGTCGCCGCGGGTCTCGGCTCGGGACGACCGACAGGAGCGCTCGCGTGTACGGGTGCTGCGGGTTCTCGACGACCTCGCTCGCCGGGCCCTCCTCGACGATTCGGCCCAGGTACATCACGCAGATGCGGTCGGCGAAGCGAGCGGCGGTCGAGAGGTCGTGCGTGATCATCAGGATTCCGAGGCCACCGGCGCGCAGCGAGTCGAGCAGCTGGAGGATCCCGGCCCGCACGGAGACGTCCAGCATGGACACCGGCTCGTCGGCGACGAGGAGCTCCGGCTCGAGCACCAGCGCGGCGGCGATCGCGACCCGCTGCCGCTGTCCGCCGGAGAGCTCGTGCGGGTACCGGTCGAGGAAGAGCTCGGGCGGCGAGAGCTCCACCCGGGCGAGCGCGTCCCGCACGCGCTCGGCCCGCTCCGCGCGAGACCCGAGCCGGTGGATGACGAGCGGCTCCTCGACGGCGGCGCGGACGCGAAGCCGCGGGTCGAGCGACTCGTACGGATCCTGGTAGACGATCTGCATCCGCCGCCGGAGCGGCCGCAGCGCGCTCGGGCCGAGCTGCGTGATGTCGCTGCCCTGGAAGCGAACCGTTCCGGAGACGGGATCGACCAGCCGGAGAACCGTCTGGGCGGTCGTCGTCTTCCCACAGCCGGACTCGCCGACGAGCGCCACGAGCTCGCCCGACCCCACGTCGAGCGTGACGCCGTCGACAGCGTGGACGTCGAGCCGAGGCCGCCGCGCGAGCGTCCCGACGAGGCCGCGCGGAACCGGGTAGCGGACGACGAGGTCCTCGACCGCGAGCAGCGTCATCCGCCGACTCCGTTCAGGTGACAGGCCGCTGCGTGGCCGTCGTCGAGCGCGCGCAGCGCCGGCCGCAGCGTCCCGCACGGGTCGAAGCGCCGGTCGCAGCGGGGTGAGAACGGGCATCCGACGAGCTCGCGGTCGAGCCGCGGCGGCGCGCCGGGGATCGAGACGACGGGCGCGTCACGGCCGTCCAGGTCGGCCGTCGCCGCAAAGAGGAGACGCGTGTACGGGTGGCGCGGGTCGTGGTAGAGCGCGTCGACCGGTCCGCGCTCGACGATCTCGCCCGCGTACATCACCGCCGCGGCGTCGCAGAGCTGGGCGACGACCGGCAGGTCGTGGGTGACGAGGATCAGGGCGAGCCCGAAGTCGCGGCAGAGGGCGTCGAGAAGCTCGAGGATCTGCGCCTGCACCATCACGTCGAGCGCGGTCGTCGGCTCGTCCGCGATCAGCACACGCGGGTTGCACGAGAGCGCCATCGCGATCGCGGCGCGCTGGCGCATCCCGCCGGAGAGCTCGTGCGGGTACCGCTTCGCGCGCGCTGCAGGAATCCCGACCGACTCGAGCAGCTGCGCCGCGCGCGCCCGGGCGGCGCCGCCCCGCGCTCGTCCGTGCAGCTCGAGCGCCTCGACGATCTGCGACCCCACCGTTCGCACGGGGTTGAGCGCGTTCATCGCGCCCTGGAAGACGATCGCGACGTCGACCCAGCGGCGCGGGCGGATGGTCGCCTCGCCGCCCGCCAGCACGTCCTTTCCGTCCAGGAGCACGCGACCGGACGCCGACGCCGTCGGCGGGAGCAGCCCCATGATCGCGAGCGCGGTCGTCGTCTTCCCGCAGCCGGACTCGCCGACCAGGCCGACGCGCTCACCGGTGCCAACGCCCAGGGACAGTCCCTGGACGGCGTGCAGCTCGCCGCCGTCCGGGAGCTCGAACCAGACGTGGAGGTCCTCGACCTGGAGCAGCGTGCTCACACCGACTCGGCGCCCCGGCCGACGAGGGGCCGCAGGCGGAACGTCCTCGCGCCGAGGTGCGCGACCCGCAGGCGCGGATTCAAAGCGTCCTCGAGCGCCTGCCCCACGAGGCTGCAAGCGAGGATGACGATCGCCACGAGCGCGCCCGGCGGCACGATCGCCCACCACGCGCCTGAGGAGATCGCCGCGCGCTGGAACGCGTTCTCGATCACCTTCCCGAGCGAGATCCGGCTCGGGTCGCCGAGGCCGAGGAACGACAGCGCGGTCTCGTCGAAGACGGCGACCGCCACGGTCAAGACAGTGTTCGCGATCAGCAAAGGCGCGACCTGCGGGAGCACGTGGCGGAGGACGATCCGCGCGTGCCCGGCGCCCAAGGCACGCGCACGCTTCACGTAGACCCGCTCGCGGACGCTCTTCACCTGCGCCCGGATCACGCGCGCCGTGCCCGTCCAGAGCAGGATCCCGATCACGATCACGATGTGGAACAGGCTCGGGCCCCAGATCGCGGCGACGACGATCATCAGCGGCACGTCCGGGATGACGAGGAAGTAGTCCGTGATCCGCATCAGGAGCGTGTCGACCCAGCCCCCGAAGTAGCCCGACACGATGCCGACGACGCCGCCGATCAGGATGGACACGGCCGTGGCCGCGAAGCCGACGACGAGCGAGATCCGCGCGCCCCACATCAGCAGCGTGACCATGTCGATCCCGCCGTCGTCGAGCCCGAGCGGGTGGCTACGCGACGGGCGCCCGAACACCGGGCCGACCTGATCGTGCAGGCCGTACGGCGCGATCCAGGGCGCAAGCACGGCCGCGAGCGCGATCACCAGGAGCAGCACCGCGCCGACCGTTGCCGACGGGCGCCGCCGAATCGTCTCCCACACGAGCCCGCGCCGCGAGCGGACCGGCGCCTCCTCGACTCCGGGCTCGTACAAGACGACGCTCATGCCGTGATCCGGGGATCGAGCTTGAAGTACAGGAGGTCGGCGACGAGGTTGCACACGACCACCGAGATCGTGAGCAGCAGGAACGCGCCCTGGAGCATCGGGTAGTCGCGCTGGAGCACGGCCTCGTAGACCGCCCGCCCGACGCCGGGCCACGAGAAGACCGTCTCGATCAGGATCGCGCCGGCGACGATGTACCCGAGCGAGAGCGCGACGAGCGTGACGATCGGGAGCAACGCGTTCGGGAGCGCGTGGCGCCGGATGATCGCCCAAGGCTTCAAGCCCTTCGCGCGCGCCGTCAGCACGTAGTCCTCGCCGAGGGTCTCGAGCATCGCCGAGCGCGCGATCAGCGTGTACTCGCCGTACAGGACGAGGCCGAGCGTCAGCGACGGGAGCGCCATGTGCGAGAGCACATCCTTCAGGTGCGTCCACCACGAGGGGTCGATCAGGAAGTCGTTCGTCATCCCGCCCGTCGGCAGGACGCCCGTGAACAGGATCACGAGCATCAGCCCGAGCCAGTGCGTCGGCATCGAGTAGAAGGCGAGGGCGCTCGAGACCGTCGCCCCCTCGACGAACGTCCCGCGCCGCCACGCGGCGACCACCCCCGTCAGCGTCCCGATCACGATCGCGAAGATCGTCCCGAGCGCGACCATCGGGAGCGTGTTCAGCGTCGCGGTCCGGAGGTTCGACCACACCGGCTGCGAGTTCTCGAACGACACACCCAGGTTGCCGTGCGCCAGCTCGCGCAGGTAGATCCCGTACTGCGTGAGCTTCGACTTGTCGAGGCCGAACTGGCGCTTGAGCGCGAGCCGCGTCTCGGGCGTCGCGTGCGGCACCCGTGAGAGGTTCGAGATCGCGCTTCCGGGCGCGAGGCGAAAGAGCGCGAAGTTGATGGTGACCGCGACGAAGACCGTGATCAGCGCGAACGCGGTCCGCTTGACGACGTAGTCGGTACCTCTCAGCGCTGGTGCACCTGCGACAGGCTCAGCTTCGACAGCGAGTTGAACGGCCCCTGCGGCGAGCTCACGAGGCCCGTCCACTTCGAGCTCGTCGCGCTGAGGTGGTTCTGCGCCGCGAGCCAGAGGTAGGGACGCTGCTTGGCGAGGTACGACTGCATCTGCCAGACGATCGCCTTGCGCTTCTGCTGGTTCGGCGTCAGCTGCTGGCGCGAGTACATCTTGTCGTAGCGCTTGTCGCAGAAGCCGCTGTCGCTCCAGCCGCCGTACTGCGCGCACGTGACGACCGAGAGCATGAAGTCCGGGTCGATCAGCGCGACCCAGTCCCACATCGCGAGGTCGAAGTTGAGGTACTTGGTCCCGGGCGCCGTGATCGCGTCGAAGGCGGCGGAGGAGTCGAGGGCGCGCTGCTTCAGCTCGACGCCGATCTTCCGGAAGTCGGCCTGGATGATCTGGAACGTGCGCGGGACGCTCGACACGTCGGTCGGAGTAATGACGGTGTAGGACATCTTGTGCCCCTGCACGACGCGAATGCCGCCGGCGCCGCGCGTGTATCCGAGCTGGTCGAGGAGCCGGTTCGCGAGCGCGAGGTCGAACGACGCGGGCTTGACGCTCGGGTTGTACCAGCCGCCCGTCGCAGGCGGGACGATCGACGAGGCGGGCTCCGCGTTCCCGAGGAAGACGACGTTGACGATCCGTCTGCGGTCGATCGCGTGGTCGAACGCCTCCTTGACCCTCAGGTTCAGCAGCTCACGGTTCTTCGGCTTCTTCGGGTTCGAGTTGATGATGAAGTCGGTCTGGTCGACGCCGGGGACGTTCGTGATCGTGAACCCGGCGCTGCGCAGCGTCTTGATCGCCGTCGCCGGCACGTCCTCGATCGCGTCGATCTCCTTCGCCTTCAACGCCTGCACGAGCGCGTCGTCGTTCGAGAACATCCTGAGGCCGAAGCCGTCGACCTGCGGCTTCGGCCCGTAGAACGAGTCGTTCCGCTGGAAAAGCGCGATCTCGTCCTTCTTGTATTTGGCGACCTTGAACGGCCCGCCAACGACGGGCGAGGTGTTCGGGAACGTCTTCAGGTTCGCGCCCTTCGCGCCCGTGTACTTGCTCCAGACGTGCTGCGGAAGGAGCGCGAGCTGCTGGAACTGCCCGAGCACGTTCCCGACCGGCGCCTGGTACTGGACGACGAGCGTCGTCGCGTTCGGCGCGGAGGCGCGCTTGATGTGCGCGACGAGCCCGGCGGCGTTCGCGGCGCCGGTGCCCGCGTATTTGACGTCCGTGTTGATCGTCCACGCGGCGTCGGCGGCCGTCATGGGCTGACCGTCCGACCACTTCGCGTTCGGGACCGTCTTGAACGTCCACGTCTTGCCGCCGTTCGACGCCTTCCACGAGCGCGCGAAGTCGGCGACGAAGCGTCCGTTCACGCGGTCGTACTGGATGAGGAACGGGTAGATGTACTCGAACGTCGAGTAGGCGTCCTGGTTGAACGCCACGTACGGGTTCAGCGAGTCGATGCGCGAGCTCGTCCCGATCCGGAAGACGCCGCCGCTCTTCGTCGCCGACCCCTGCGCCACGGCTGCAAAGCCTGCCACCGTCGCTACCACCACAGCAACCGGCCACCACTTCCTCATCTCTGCCTCCTAACGAAACGGCGGTTCGTCGACCGTAAGCGTCTGGGCGTCGGCGTCGAGCGTATACCTCACCCCCAGCGGAATGGAAGCCAGATGCTTGCCGTGTCCGAGCGGCAGCCGGTAGAGGACCGGGACGCCGAGCGGCTCGAGGTGCTGCTCGAGCACGTCCTCGAGCGAGCGTGAGCGCGCCCAGTCGGACGCCTGCCGCTGGTCGCCCCAGTCGCAGTCCTTCATCTCGCCGACGACGACGCCGACCGCCTGCTGGAGCTTGCCGGCGTGCGCGAGCTGCGTCAGGAACCCGTCGAGGTAGTAGGGCGGGAGCTTCACGTCCTCGAAGAACAGGATCGAATCCGCGAAGTCGACCTCCCACGGCGTCCCCATCGTCTGCATCAGCAGCCAGAGGCAGCCGCCGACGAGCGGGGCGCTGACGCGGCCGCCTGCGATCGCCCTCACGTACGGGTCGTCCGGGTCCCGCGGCACCTCGCCGACCCCGCGGCCGCCGAGGACGTCGAGCAGGCGGTCGCGCGTGAACTGAGTCGTCTCCGGGTCGCCGACGCCGACCAGGCCGTTGCCGTAGACCGTCGCCAGCCCGGTGCGCTGGCGGATCGCGACATGGAGCGCGGTGATGTCCGAGTAGCCGACGAACGGCTTCGGATTGGCGGCGATCGAGTCGAAGTCGAGGAACGGGATCGCCTGTGCGGAGCCGAAGCCGCCCTGGAGGGACTGGACGACGTCGACCTCCGGGTCTTCGAAGAGCGCGACGAGGTCGGCAGCTCGCTGCTCCGGGTCTCCCGCGACGTAGTCGTCGCGCGCGAAGACGCCGTCGGCCAGCTTGACCCGGTAGCCGTGCGATTCCCACCACTCGACGCCGCGCAGGATCTCCGACCGTGCGTCGTACGGGCTCGCCGGCGCGGCGACGCCGATCGTCCCGCCGGGCCCGAGCGGCTTCGCGTAGAGCGTCATCGCGGCAGATTCTGCGCAGCCGGCGAGGGGAGAGGGAAGACCTCTCCGCGCGCTGCCGCGGTCATGCGGTCGAGCCGGCGCGCGAGCTCTCGTCGTGACTCCTCGAGATGGGCCTCGAGGCTCTCCTCGATCCAGGGCCCGGGCTCGCGGGCGCCCGGCTCGCCGCGCAGCGACGCGAGCTCTTCCCAGAGATCCGGCCCGATGTCGGGATCGCCGACGGCCGCCCAGCACGCTCGCGGCGCGTTCCGGCCACGGCGGCCCCGCTCGATCCGGAACGCTTCGTGGGAGAGGTCGGCGCAGAGCCAGTTCAGTCCCACGCGCGCGAGCGCGGCGACGTCGCCGTCGAGACCGCGCTCGAGGTTCTCGACGTCCCGGGCCGTCTGCTCGTGCGGGTATCGCGCGGTCTCGCGCGCGTCGAGGCCGTGGAGGCCGCGGCCGACGGCTGTGAAGCGGGCGCGCTGGCGCGCGGCGGCGAGGTCCTCGAGCGCGTCGTCCGGAAGGGCACCGCGGAGCTCGCGCGCCCGCGCGGCGAAGTCCAGCGGCACCGTCGCGCCCTCGAGCAGAAGGTCGGCGCACACCTGCGTGAGCGTCGCGAGATAGGCGAAGTCGACCCGGTCAGACGTGTCGTACTGCGTGTGGTACTGGGTGCGGTCGAAGTCGCTCGTGAACGTCGAGACGTTGATCCCGGGGACCCCCGCGGCGAGGAACGGCCAGACCTCGGTCCACGTGCTGGGTGCGCCCATCCGGAAGCCGTGCGGGAGGAGACCGTCGCGCTCGGCCCGCCGGCTGAGCGTCCGCGCCCACGCGGCGAGCTCCGGCGGCGCGTCCACGGTGAAGACGGCCGGCCGGCCGGAGCCTTCGACGTTCAGGTAGAACGGCGACCCCTCCGACCACTCCGCGTGCTCGGCGACGATCTGCCACCAGGCGCCGTAGCACCAGTCGTACGGCGAGTTCGCGATCCCGTACTCCTCGGCCGTGTGCGAGACGAAGGCGATCGAGCGCTCCGGTCGGAGGCCTGCCTCGCCGAAGGCGCGGGCGAGCTCGAGCGTGACCGCGACTCCGGTCGCATCGTCGAACGCGGCGCCGAACCAGCCGTCGTGGTGGCCCGCGACGATCGACGGCGACCCCGGGCGGCGGCCATGCAGGAGCCCGACGACGTTCGCCGCCTCGGCGCCTTCGACGAGCGGGGCCGTGAGCACCACGCGCACCGGGCCGTCTGGCAGCCGCTCCGCGTCCTCCTTCCGCATCGTCACGCAGGGCGGCGCCTGCGCGTGCCACTGGCCGTCGAAGGTGCCCAGCGCGCCCGGCGCCTGGTAGTACGGCCCACCGGACGGGCTCGTCACGATCATCGCAGCGGCCCCTCTGAGGCCAAGCTCGAGCCCGACGTGGTACGGCCACAGGCGCTGAACCTCCCAGTGGACGAGCGCGACCTTTCCGGCCACGTCCAGCCGGTCGAGCTGCCGTCTCCCGCCGCGTCCCACCCGGACGAGCTCGCCGCTTACGCCCTTCGGCCCCGTGCCGGGCACGCCGCCGAAGGAAGCGCACTCGAGCCGCGTGCCGTCCTCGAGCTCGACGAAGGCGTCCTCGAGCCGCCACGCGTCGACCAGCACCGGCTCGAGCGTGACCTCGGCCAGGCCGGCGGCCCTCATCTCTCCTGCGACGAAGTCGACGGCCGCGCGTTCCTCCTCGGTCCCGGCGACGCGGAACCCGAGCGGGTGCGAGCGAAACGACTCCAGCCGCTCGACAACGTGGCGGAGGTACTGCTCGTCGGCGCGGATCAGGGCCGCCCCTCCTCGAACCCGAGCAGGGTCTCGCGAACGAGCGGCCCGAGCGTCGGCAGGTGGTAGCCGCCCTCCTGGACGAGGACGGTCGGCAGGCCGAGCGCGCCGAGGATCCGCCCGGCCTCTCGAAAGCCCGCGGCGCTAACCCGGAGCGGGCTCTCCGGATCGTCCGCGGCCGCGTCCACCCCGAGCGACACCACGAGCGCGCTCGCGTCGCACACCCAGTCGGCGAGCTCGCGCACGGCCGCGAGCCACGGCTCGTCTCCCGCGCCGGGCGGCAGCACGAGGTTCCGGTTCGCGGCCTCGGCCGTCTCGTCGGCGAAGCCGAGGAAATGCGGGAACCAGCCTGCGGCCGGATCGACGTGGACGGAGCCGACGAGCACGTCGGCGTCGTCCCAGAAGATCTCCTGCGTCCCGTTGCCGTGGTGCGCGTCGACGTCGACGACAGCGACGTACCTGCCGAACGCCTTCGCCGCGACGGCCGCGTTGTTCAGGTAGCACGAGCCGCCGTGGGCGCGCCGCGTCGCGTGGTGGCCGGGCGGCCGGCAGCACGCGTACGCCGCGGGCTCTCCGGCGAGCACGAGATCGACGGCCGTGAGGGCGGCGTCGACGGCGGCGCGGGCCGCCTCCCAGGTCCCCGGGCCGATCAGGGTCATCGTGTCGTACGCGAAGTACCCCGGCCGCGCCCAGACAGCCGTCGGCACCGCGCGCACCCCGAGCGCCTCGTGCGCGAAGACGTAGGGGACGACGCGATCCTGCTCGAGCTCGCTGGCCTCCCACTCGAGCCACGCGTTCTCGAGGTAGTTCAAGAGAGCCGCGTCGTGCACGGCGAGCAGCACCTCGTCGTCGTGCGGCTCGGCCGGCACAAAGCGAGCGTCGTCGAGCGCGGCGAGGATCGCGTCGAGCCGCGCCGCGACCTCCGTCCCGGGCGTCCGAACACCGACGAAGATCTCCCCGCCGGGCTCGTGGAGGCGGCACTGATCGCTCCAGACGACCGGCATCGCGAGCTCCACCCGCCGACTCTACGGCAGTACGCTCCGGCCCGTGCCCCGGCTGCGCGAGCTTGGCTTACGGATCGGCGACCTCGACGCAGGCCCGTCGAACTCGATCGCCGACGTGGGCGCCGTAACCGTCGGCCACGTGACGGTGTGGCGAGACGAGCCGGTGGTGCGGACCGGCGTGACGGCGATCGTGCCAGCGCGGGTCGACGGCCTCTTTCGCGAGCCGATCCCGGCAGGCGTCGCGGTTCTGAACGGCGCGGGCGAGCTGACCGGCTCGCTCCAGATCCGCGAGTGGGGCACGCTCGACACGTCCGTGTACCTCGCCTCGACGATGGCCGTCGGGCGCGTGTTCGACGGGGCCGTGGCCGTTGCGATCGAGGCCGATCCGGCCGTCGGTGTCGACGATGTCGTGATCCCGGTCGTGGGCGAGTGCGACGACAGCTGGCTGAGCGACGCGCGGACAGTGCACGTAGAGGCGGAGGACGCCGGTCGCGCCGTCGCCGCCGCGACCGCGGAGGTGGCGGAGGGCGCGGTCGGGGCCGGCACCGGCATGGTTGCCTTCGGACGCAAGGCCGGTATCGGTACCGCGAGTCGGCTCGTCCCCGACCTCGACTGCACGGTCGGCGTGCTAGTGCTCGCGAACTTCGGCTTCGCGCGGGAGCTCCGAGTGGACGGCGTGCCGGTCGGGCGCCTCCTCGACGCGCCCGTCGCGGAGCGCCCGCCGCGGCCGGCCGGGAGCTGCATCGTCGTGGGCGCGATCGATGCGCCGCTCGGCCCCCATCAGCTCGAGCGTGTCGCCCGCCGCGCCGGCCTCGGTCTCGCGCGCACCGGCTCGACCGCGACGCACGGCAGCGGCGAGATCTTCCTCGCCTTCGCGACGGAGGGCCGGCGCGCACGGGAGGAGCGGCGCGCGCGGATCGCGGTCGACGTCGTTCCCGACGCCGCGCTGAACCCGCTCTTCACCGCGACTGTCGACGCGACCGAGGAGGCGGTGCTGAACGCGCTCTGGGCCGCGCCGTCGGTCACCGGCCGCGACGGGCACGTCGCTCCGGCACTCCCGCACGACGATCTGCTCGAGCTGCTGTCCGCGTATCGGCGACTCGCGCCGTAGCGAAATCCGCTCGCCGCGCGAAGCCGTATCAACCGCTGCGGGGTCGCTCTCAGGAATCGAAGGAGACACTGATGTCCAAGCTTCAGCCTGCCCGGCTCGCCGTCGCGCGCCCGGCCACACTCCCGCTCCAACTCGCGTTCATCGCGCTCGTCGCGGCATTCGCCTTAGTCGCGATCCGCTCCGCCTCGGCCGCGCCGGCCGGCGGCGCGGTCGTCCGGGTCGCGAAGAGCGGCCTCGGCCGCATGCTCGTCGACGGCCGCGGCCGCACGCTCTACCTCTTCGAGGCCGACCGCAACGGCAAGAGCGCGTGCTCCGGAGGTTGCCGCACGTTCTGGCCGCCGCTCCTCACGAGCGGGAAGCCGCGCGCCGGCAACGGCGTCTCGGCCCGAATGCTCGGAACGATCAAGCGCCGCGACGGCGGCGTGCAGGTGACGTACGCCGGCCATCCGCTCTACACGTTCAGCCTCGACACTCGGCCTGGACAGACGAAGGGCGAGGGCCTGAACGACTTCGGCGCCCACTGGTACGCGGTGGGCTCCGGCGGCCGGAAGCTCGTGAAGCACGCGAGCGGCGGTTCCACCGGCTACGGCGGCTGGTAAGCGTTCACGAAACACGAAGGGCCGCCTCTCGGCGGCCCTTCGTGTCGGGATACTCGCGGCGTGCTCGCGGAGCGCCTCACGGCTCAGCTGCTCGCCGGCCGGCCGGCACGCGATCCGGTCGCAGTCGCCGAGCGGTTGCTCGCGATCCAGGCGCAGGATCCGCGCGGCGCGCGTCTGGCGATCCGAGCCCGAACGAGCGGCCTGAGCGCCGCCGACGTCGACCGCGCCCTCACCGAGGAGCGGTCGCTGGTCGTCACGTGGCTGAACCGGGGCACGCTCCATCTCGTCCGCAGCGAGGACTATGCGTGGCTGCACGCTCTGACAACGCCGCCGCTCTTCGCTGGGAACGCGCGCCGGCTGGCCCAGGAGGGCGTCTCGCCCCGTGTCGCGGAGAAGGGCGTGGCCACGATCGAGCGCTCGCTCGCTGCCGACGGCGCGCTCACGCGCTCCGACCTGCGCGACCGCCTCGACCGTGTCGGCGTCCCGACGAAGGGTCAAGCGCTCGTGCACGTCCTGATGCTCGCGTCGCTCCGAGGCCTCATCGTGCGCGGTCCGATGGTCGGGCGGCAGCACGCGTATGCGCTCGTGCGGGACTGGCTCGGCCCGCAACCGCGACTCGATCGCGACCGCGCCCTCGCCGAGCTCGCCCGCCGCTACCTCGCCGGCCACGGGCCGGCAACCGAGCGGGATCTCGCGAAGTGGGCCGGCCTTCCACTCCGAGACGCACGGAAAGGCCTCGCGGCGATCACAGGGGTCCGTCCGCGCCGAGCCCCGCTGCCGCCGCCGCGCCTCCTCGGCGCATTCGAGCCGCTGCTCCTCGGGTGGGCGGCGCGCGATTGGCTCCAAGACGCAGACCGAGCCGTGAGCGGCGGAATGTTCCGTCCAATCGCCCTGGCCGAAGGAAAGGTCGTCGCAACGTGGAGCCTCTGCGACGGCCGAGTCGTCCTCGAACCGTTCCAGCGACTCCACTCGGAGGTTGCGAGGGCGTTAGCGGCGGACGCCGATGCGGCCGTGCGCTTCCTGATCCCGTAGGGGGTGCATCCGATGCCCATGACGGCTTCGCCGGCGTCGGCAACCGCAGTCGGCTAAGCCTCCGAGAGGATTTGAACCCCTGCGCCCCGGGTTCGAAGCCCGGTGCTCTTCCGCTGAGCTACGGAGGCGAAGGGGGAGCGGCTAGCGCTCCCGGTAGTAGTCGTTGCGAGGCGAGCCGTCGAAAGCAGCCGCTGGCACGGCAGCACCTTCCGAAGCGACGGCCGGACCCGCATGGGCATGGATCGTCAGCGCCGAGCTTCTCGAGAAGCTCCTTCTCGCCGCCGCGCACGCTCCGCGACCCGCGCTTGACTTGCGATTCGGAGGGATAACCCGCGCCTCCGCTTGCTCATGGGCTCAAAAGCGAGCGTAGTCCTCGAACCGTTCCACGGCCTCCTCCTTTTTTCGCAGTTCATCCGCCGCCGATGCCGGCTTTGCCGGCGTCGGCCACAGCGGCCGAGGGTCCGCCCGAAGTCGTCATGCCTCCGGCGAGAGCCGGAGGCGGACTTCGGGCGGCGAGTGCGGACGGAGGGAGTCGAACCCTCAAGGCCGTAGCCACCCGCGTCTGAAGCGGGCGCGTCTGCCGATTCCGCCACATCCGCACGAGGAGGGCGGCAGCAAGCGCCGCCCTCCGGTCCTGCCAGGATCACACGTCAGTCGCTCGCACTCGTCTCCAGCTCCCTCTCGCGGCGTTCGTACTCCGCGAACTCGGCGACGATGCCCCTGCGGAAGATCCGCAGGGCCGCGATCAGCGTGTCGAGCTTGTGCAGCGAGTTCACCCGTCCGGCTTCGCTGTCCACGTCGAACTCGAGGTCGATCCGGTTCCTGCAATCGGCGATCTCGAGAATCATCCGAGGCTCGAAGTTGTACGGGCCTTCGCCGCAGTCGCCGCAGTCGCCGCACCCGCACGACAGGTCCGTTCGAGGGCCGCACGCCGAGGTGTCCTCGACGTACGCGACGACGCACGCACCGCCGTGGAAGCCCGGCAGGTTGAGAAACCAGCGCTCGTTGACGCGAGCGCGGTACGGGATGCCCATGTTCGGTTTGGGCCCCCTTTCTAGGTTCGTCTTCGGATCGTCAAGCGGCCGGCCGCGGGGGCTGCCGCTCGGGTCGCTCCACCTCGAGGCGGGCCTTGCGCCGCACCTCGAGCAGCACGACCTTGGCTGGGCGCGGCGCCTGCTTCGGACGCGCCGCGACCCGCACGACGTGTAGGTGCATGTCACACCCTCCTCTCTGTCTTGAAGGGGCGCGAGGCGCCCCAAGCTCAGAGGGCGCCTCGCGCGAAGTCGGAGATGAGCTGCGGCGTCGCCGTGTCGAAGCCGACGACGTCGAGCATCCCGCCGTCGGCGGGGTCGGCGATCGAGAACCCGTTCGAGGCCATCCCGACCACGACGAGCCGGGCGTCGATGCCGGACGCCGCCCGGTAGTCGCGGAGCGCCTGCACAGGGTCGACCTCGCCCGCCAGGGTCTCCGAGTCGGTGTAGACCAGGAACGTGTCGACCTCGCGCCCGAGGGCCCGGGCGTAGAGCATCGGCAGGGCGCAGTCCGTCGCGCCGAACGGCAGGTCCTCGACCGCCCGGATTGCGTCGTCAACGCGCTGCCGCGGCGTGAGCTCCAGGCGCGTCAGCCCGGCGGGCACGCCGTCGGCGAGGAACCCGACGATCTCGGCGCGCGGCTCGGTCGCGGCCGTGACGAGCGCCATCGCCGCCGACGCGTCGCGCGGGGTGAGCCCCGGCACGCCCTCGACGTGGCCCCAGGCC
>DASUZD010000035.1:0-3904 GCA_036377055.1 Gaiellaceae bacterium
CGACGACGAGGCGATCTCCCGCGCGATGCGCGAGATCCGTCTCGCCCTGCTCGAGGCGGACGTGAACTTCAACGTCGTGAAGGACTTCGTCGCGCAGGTGCGCGAGCGGGCGGTCGGGCAGGACGTGCTGAAGAGCCTGACACCGGGCCAACAGGTCGTGAAGATCGTCCACGACGAGCTCACGAGCCTGATGGGCACGGGCAGCTCGCAGCTCGCGTTCGGCGGCCGGCCACCGACGGTGATCCTCCTCGCGGGCCTCCAGGGCTCGGGGAAGACGACCGCGGCGGCGAAGCTCGCGCTGCTCCTACGCAAGGAGAAGCGGAAGCCGGGCCTGATCGCCGCCGACCTCCAGCGGCCCGCCGCGATCGACCAGCTCGAGCAGCTCGGCAAGCAGATCCAGATCCCGGTGTACCGCACCGACACGAAGGATCCGGTCGTCGCCGTCCGAGAAGGGCTCCAGCGGGCGCGCGAGGACGCGCTCGACGTGGCGATCGTCGACACGGCCGGCCGGCTGCACGTCGACGAGGAGCTGATGGACGAGCTCGTCCGCGTGCGGAACGAGGCGAAGCCGACGAACGTCCTGCTCGTCCTCGACGCGATGACGGGCCAGGAGGCCGTGTCGGTGGCGCAGGCGTTCCAGGAGCGCGTCGCGTTCGACGGCGTCCTGATGACGAAGCTCGACGGCGACGCGCGCGGCGGCGCGGCCCTGTCCGTGAAGGCCGTGACCGGCAAGCCGATCAAGCTCGCCTCCGTCGGCGAGAAGCTCGACCAGCTCGAGTACTTCCACCCCGACCGTATGGCGTCGCGGATCCTCGGGATGGGCGACGTCCTCTCGCTGATCGAGCGCGCCGAGGCCGCGGTCGAGGAGGGCGAGAAGGCCGAGCTCGAGAAGCGGATGATGAAGGGCGAGTTCACCTTCGACGACTTCCTGAAGAGCTACAAGATGCTCCGCCGCATGGGGCCGCTCCAGGGGATCCTCAAGATGATCCCGGGGATCGGGAAGCAGCTCGACGGGCTCGACCAGGTCGACGAGAAGCAGATGGCGCGGGTCGAGGCGATCATCCTCTCGATGACGCCGCAGGAGCGCGCGATGCCGCACGTGATCGACGGGCGGCGGCGCCTCCGGATCGCGCGCGGCAGCGGCACGAACGTCCAGCAGGTGAATCAGCTGCTCGAGGCGCGCAAGCAGATGGCGAAGATGATGAAGGGGATGTCGAAGGGGAAGATGCCGGATCTCGGCGCCCTGACGGCTGGCGCGCCGCCGCAGCCGCTCGCCGGGCGGCCGGGCTCCCGGAAGAAGAAGGCCAAGAAGAAGTCGAGAGCTAGGAGGTAATTGGTTTGGCGGTACGGATGAGGCTGACGCGGGTCGGGTCGAAGAAGAACCCCGTCTACCGCGTCGTCGTAGCCGACTCGCGCTCGCCGCGCGACGGCAAGTTCATCGAGATCGTGGGGCGCTACAACCCCCAGACGGAGCCGTCCACGATCGAGCTCGACGAAGCGAAGGTCAAGGACTGGCTCGAGAAGGGCGCCCAGCCCTCCGATGCGGTCTCGAAACTCCTCAAGATCAAGCAGATTGGCTGAATTACTCGACTATCTCGCGCGGCAGCTCGTCGACGAGCCTGACGCGGTGCGGGTCGAGGAGGTCGACGAGCCGGACGCGCTCGTCCTACGCCTCCACGTCGCCGAGGACGACGTCGGCAAGGTGATCGGCCGCCAGGGCCGGATCGCGCGCGCGCTGCGCACGATCGTGCGGGCGAGCTCGGCACGCGAGGGGCGCCGCGTCCTCCTCGAAATCGCGGGCTAGACCCTCGTGCGGGTCGCGGCGCTCTACGACATCCACGGCCACCTGCCCGCGCTCGAAGCCGTCCTCGCCGAGGTGGACAAGAGCGGCGCGGACACGATCCTCGTCGGCGGCGACTTCGCCACCGGCCCGATGGGCGCCGAGGCGACCGACCTCCTGCGCTCGCTCGGCGAGCGGGCGCGCTTCATCCGCGGGAACGCCGAGCGCGAGCTGTGGGCGCCGGGGCCTGTGCGGGAAGGCGGGCCGCCGCCCGAGTCGCTCGAGTGGGCGCGTCGGCAGCTCGGCGACGAGCGGATCCGGTTCTTGCGGAGCCTGCCGGAGACGGTCACGTTCGACGTCGACGGCCTCGGCCGCGTCCTGTTCTGCCACGCCACGCCGCGGGACGACGAAGAGATCGTCACGGTACTCACGCCGGACGAGCGAGTGCGAGAGGTGCTCGCGGGCGTCGAGGAGCGCGTGGTCGTCTGCGGACACACGCACGTCCAGGACGACCGGCAGGTGGGTGCGATCCGGCTCGCGAACGCGGGCAGCGTCGGGATGCCGTACGAGGACGAGCCGGGCGCCTACTGGGCGATCCTGGGTCCGGACGTCGAGCTCCGCCGGACCGAGTTCGACGCCGAGGAGGCGAAGGCGCGGATCGCCGCGACGGGATTCTCCGATGAGATCCCCACCGCGTCGCGCCGCGAGGCGAGCGAATACTTCGAGCAGCTCGCGCAGGAGCGGCGATGAAGGTCGCCGCCCTCTACGACATCCACGGGATGCTCGACGCGCTCGAGGCCGTGCTGGCCGAGGTCGATCGCGAGGACGTCGACGCGCTCGTCCTCGGCGGCGACGTCGTCGGCGGGCCGCAGCCGGCGGAGGTGCTCGCGCGCCTCCGCGAGCTCGACCGCGAGCTGATCTGGGTGCGCGGCAACGGCGACCGGGCGCTCGGGCCCGACGGCGCGCGAGCGGTCGCCGAGGGCGACGAGCATGCGGAGGCGCTGAGGTTCACCGCGGAGCGGCTCGAGGCGGACGATCGAGCGTTCCTCGCGCAGCTGCCGCCGACGGCGAGGCTCGACGTCGACGGCCTCGGCCCGACGCTCTTCTGCCACGCGACGCCGCAGAACGACCTCGACCTGATCACGTCGGCGACGCCGGACGGATACCTCCTCCGCGCTGCCGAAGGCGTCGGCGCACGGACGATCGTCTCCGGCCACACGCACATGCAGTTCGATCGGCGTGTCGGCGACCTGCGCTGGATCAACGTCGGCTCCGTCGGGATGCCGTACGAGGGTCGAGTCGCGGCGTTCTGGGCGCTGCTCGGACCGGATGTCGAGCTGCGGCACACGTCGTTCGACGTCGAGCGCGCCGCCGAGGCGATCCTCGCGAGCGGCTGGCCGCCCGCAGGGGAGTTCGTCGCCGAGAACGTGCGCCGCGCCGAGCCGCGCGAGACGGCGACCGAGTTCTTCGAGCGGCTCGCCGCCGAGCGCGGCCAGCGTGACTGAGCTCGTCGCGGTCGGCCGCGTCGGCCGCCCGCACGGTCTCGACGGCTCCTTCGTCGTGGAGGGCGCGAGCGAGGATCCGGCGCGCTTCGAGGTCGGCAACACGCTTCGCGTCGCGGGCGACGAGCTTCGGATCGTCAGCTCGAAGCGCGCCCGCGGCCGGCCGGTGATCCGCCTCGAGCGGCGGGTCGAGCGCGGCGCGCTGCTCGAGGTCCCGCGCGAGGCGCTCCCCCCGCCCGCGGAGGACTCGTACTACGTGTTCCAGCTCGTCGGGCTAGAGGTCGTCGAAGAGGGCGGCGCGCCGCTCGGCCGGGTCGCGGGCGTCGCGCCGGGTGTCGCGAACGACGTGCTCGAGCTCGACTCGGGCCTCGCGCTGCCGCTCGTCGACGCGTGCGTCCTCGCGGTCGATCTCGAGGGGGGACATATCTGGGTGGCGCGTGGGTTCTCGTCGGAGCAGTAGCCGCGCCTGCTCAGGACAGGCCGCTTTCCGCGACTTTCGCCTCGGGAGGCGTGCTGCTTCAATGGGGCTCGAGAGGAGGTCTCGATGGAGGACGTCATCATCTTCGACTTCACGAACCACACCGTCCGACGCGTCCACAAAAACTCAGCCGAACTGCGCGAC
>DASUZD010000036.1:0-4012 GCA_036377055.1 Gaiellaceae bacterium
TCCTCGGCGGCGTCGAGGTAGACGATCTCGTCGGTCACCTTGCCGTTCTTCACGACGCGGTAGGGCGTCTGGATGAACCCGAACTCGGAGACGGTCGCCATCGAGGCGAGCGAGCCCATCAGGCCGATGTTCGGACCCTCCGGCGTCTCGATCGGGCACATGCGCCCGTAGTGCGTCGGGTGGACGTCGCGCACCTCGATCGGCGCGCGCTCGCGCGTGAGGCCGCCCGCGCCGAGCGCCGACAGGCGGCGGCGGTGCGTGAGGCCGGCGAGGGAGTTCGTCTGGTCCATGAACTGCGAGAGCTGCGAGGAGCCGAAGAACTCCTTCAGCGCCGCCACGACCGGACGGATGTTGATGATCGTCTGCGGCGTGATCGTGTCGACGTCCTCGGTCGTCATCCGCTCGCGCACGACACGCTCCATGCGGTAGAGGCCGACCCGGAACGCCTCCTGGATCAGCTCGCCGACGGTGCGCAGGCGCCGGTTCCCGAAGTGCTCGTACTCGTCGAGCTCGCCGCGGATCGGGTCGCGGTTGAGCACGATCGCGTCGGCGGCGAAGTCCTTCGAGTCCTCGGGCACGCCGAGTTTCGTCGGCAGGTCGACGAGCCTGCGGACGAGCGAGAGAATGTCCTGCGTCGTCAGGACGCGGGTTTCCTCGGGCACGTCGACGCCGAGCCGCTGATTCAGCTTGTAGCGGCCGACCTTCGTGAGGTCGTAGCGCTTGGGGTCGAAGAAGAGCGCGCGCAGGAGGTTCCGCGCGTTGTCGAGCGTCGGCGGCTCGCCCGGGCGCTGCTTCTTGAACACCTCGATGAGCGCCTCCTCCTCCCGTGTCGAGGGGTCCTTCTCGAGCGTGTTCACGATGTAGGGCGAGTTGTCGAAGAGCTCGAGGATCTTCTCGTTCGAGGTGGTGTCGAGCTCGAAGCCCGTCGAGGGATCCTCAGCCGGGAGCGCGCGGAGAAGCGTCGTGATCGGGAGCTTCCGCTTCCGGTCGATGCGCGCGTACACGACGCCCTTCTTGTCGATCTCGAGCTCGAGCCACGAGCCGCGCGAGGGCATCAGGTTTGCGGTGAAGACCTGCTTCGTCGGGTCCTTGGGCTCCATCAGGTAGGCGCCCGGGCTCCGGACGAGCTGCGTGACGATCACGCGCTCCGTCCCGTTGATGATGAAGGTCCCCCACTCCGTCATCATCGGGAAGTCGCCCATGAAGACGGTCTGCTCGCGGATCTCGCCCGTGTCCTTGTTCACGAAGCGGACCGTCATCGAGAGCGGAGCCTGGTAGGTCAGGTCCTTCTCGCGGCATTCCTTGATGGAGAACTGCGGGTCCCCGAACCGGTACTCGCCGAACTCCACGGCGAGCGACCCCGTGTAGTCCTCGATCGGGGAAATGTCGTCGATCGTCTCCCGGAGACCCTCGGCGAGGAACCAGGCGAACGACGCCTTCTGGATGTCGATGAGGTTGGGGAGGTCGAGAACGTGCTTCAGGCGTGAAAAGCTCTTGCGCGCGCGAGGCGCAGCGACCTTGGTGGTCAAGTGATGAAGCCTCCCTTGGCTGCGAGCGGTATTACGGACAGGCGAAGACAGCGGTACGTCGGCGCGAACCAGCAAGGGTAGCGAACGGACCGCTCTTTCCGCAAGGGGAATCCTGCGGCGAGCCGCCTGTAGCAGGGCGCACTATAGCGCGAACCTGTGGAAAAGCAAGCTGGAGCGCCTCGGGGGAGCCGGGCCGGCTCCCCCGAACGCGCGGCAGTTCTAGCCCGTGGTCGTCGTCGACGAGGTCGTCGTCGTGGGCGTCGACTCGGTCGTCGTCGTGGTGGTCGAGCCGGTGGTCGTCGTGCCCGCGGAGCTGGGGCACTGGCCGTCGACCGGCATCACGTCGCCGTGACGAAGGTGGCCCTTCAGCGCCTTGCGCGAGACCTTGATCAGGACGTACGGGTGCTTCTTCGAGTGCGTCCGGTGGCAGACCTGCACCTTCTTGCCGGCCGGGGTCGTGGTGGTCGTCGAGTCCGACGTCGAGGACGAGGTCGACGTCGACGCCGTGGCGTTTTTGCCCTTGCCCGGCGGCTTGCCCTTCCCGGGCGGCGGCCCGGCGATCGCGACCGACACGATCAGGCCGGCCACGAACAACGCGAGCAGGGAGATCTTCAGCTTCATGCGGCGGGACTCCTTCGAGTTGAAGGCTTGCGCTGTCCCTCTCGGCAAACACCCCATGCCAAGACACCCTTGAACGAGTGAGGGGTCCGCATCCGCCGCCTTGCGGTTGGAGCTGGGGGAACCTCCCGGTTCCCCCAGACCCCCTCCACCGGTCCGCTATCGCGGACGAGCGGCTTCGCCGCTTATTTGACCTCGACCGTGGCGCCGGCCTCTTCGAGCTGGCTCTTGATCGAGTCGGCCTCCTCGCGGGTGACGCCCTCCTTGACCGGGTTCGGCGCTCCGTCGACGAGGTCCTTCGCCTCCTTCAGGCCGAGGCCGGTGATCGCCCGGACGACCTTGATCACCTGGATCTTCTTGTCGCCGGCAGCGTTGAGGACGACATCGAACGCTGTCTGCTCCTCGTCCGCCGCCGCCGCGCCGTCGCCGCCCGCCGCGGGCGCACCCGGCGCTGCCGCGACGGCGACGGGCGCCGCTGCGGTGACGCCCCACTGCTCCTCGAGCGCGTTCTTCAGCTCGACGAGCTCGAGGACGGTCATCTTCCCGAGCTGGTCGACGACCTTCGCTACATCGGTTGCCATCTAGGACTCTCCTTCCTCTGCTTCTGAGCTCTCGGTGTCTTCCTGTGGAGCCTCCGCCGTGGGCTCGGCTTCGGGCTCGGGCGCCGCCTCCGGCTCGGGCGCCTCCTCCTGCTCGGGCGAAACCTCCGCGCGCAGCTGCTCGACCCGGGCGTCGAGGACGCCGACGAGGTCTCGCAGCGGCGCCGTGAAGAGACCGACCACCGTCGTCAGCGGCCCCGCGAGCGCGCCGACCACCTGAGCGCGAAGAACGTCTGCCGCCGGCAGCTTCGCGAGATTGTCGACGTCGTCGGCTGTGATCGCGCTGCCCTCGAGGACGCCGCCCTTGATCGCCAGGACGCGGGTCGAGCGGACGGCAGCCCCGAGCGCCTTCGCGACCGCCACCGGATCGCCCTCCGCCTCCAGGAACGCGATCGCGGAAGGACCTTCGAGCAGCGCTAGCAGCGCGTCGGCGCCTGCGGCCTCGGCCGCGCGGCGGGTAAGCGTGTTCTTCACGACGGAGAAGCGCGCGCCGTGCCGAAGCAGCTCGGTGCGCAGCCCGTCGATCTCGGGCATCGAGAGGCCGCGGTAGTCGGCGACGAACAGCGTGTCCGCCGTTCGCAGCCGCTCCGTCAGCTCCGCGACGACCCGTTCCTTGTCTTCCCTCTGCATGCCATTTCCTCCCGGAAATGACCGGCCCGCCGGAGGCGGGCCAGAGCGAGAGCGAGAGAAGCTCCGCGACCCCACCTCGGCTGGACTTCCGCCCCAACGGGCAGCCAGCTGTCTTCGGCGGTCCAGTCGTTCTTAGGCCGGAACTGTAGCTTCCTCCTCGAGCTCGTCGAGGATCCCGCGCGTGCGCGCCGGATCGACGTGGACGCCGGGCCCCATCGTGCTAGCCAGCGTGATGCCCCGGATGTAGCGGCCCTTCGCCGCTGCCGGCTTCACGCGGACGATCTCCTCGAGCAGCGCGGCGTAGTTCTCCACGAGCCGGCGCTCGTCGAAGCTCTTCTTGCCGATCGCCACGTGGACGTTCGCGCCGCGGTCGGTGCGGTACTCCAGCTTGCCGGCCTTCGACTCGCGCACCGCCTTGCCGACGTCCATCGTGACCGTGCCGGTCTTCGGGTTCGGCATCTTGCCGCGTGGGCCGAGGATCCTGCCGAGCCGGCCCACCTGGCCCATGAGGTCGGGCGTGGCAATGGCGACGTCGAAGTCGGTGAAGCCCTCCTCGATGCGCTTGGCGAGATCGGCCGCGCCCACGACGTCGGCGCCGGCCTCTTGCGCCTCGCGCGCCTTGTCGCCCTCGGCAAA
>DASUZD010000037.1:0-9723 GCA_036377055.1 Gaiellaceae bacterium
GGCGTGGGCGATGGCCGAGGCGCTCTCGCGCCCGACGCTCGCGCGGCAGGCCGTCTTCGTCGGCGCGCTGCTCGTCGCGATCGGGACGCGACTCCAGGCGGTTGCGCTGGCGCCCGCCTTCCTGACGGCGCTCGTGGTGCACCGCGCGAATGCGCGCCGCCTCTGGCCGACCGTCGCGGCCTTCGTGGCGGGGGCGGCGGCGTGGGCCGGCTGGCAGCTCCGAAACGGCGGCCCGCCGAGCAAGCTCCTGGGCGCGTACCAGGCGGCGGGGGAGGTCCACTACACGGTCGGCGACTCGGTCCGCTTCGTGCTCTACCACCTCGGCGACGTCGTCCTCTTCAGCGGCGTGTTCCCCGTCTGCGCGCTGATCGTGCTCCTGACGATGCGGCCGCGCTCGCCGGACGAGCGCGCTTACGTCGCCGTCGCCGCGAGCGTGACCCTGTGGCTGACTGCCGAGGTCGGGATCTTCGCGTCGCGCCACGTCGGCCACCTCGCGGAGCGGAACCTCTTCGCGCTCGCCCCGATCCTGTTCGTCGCGCTCGCCGTCTGGCTCGACCGCGGTGCGCCGCGGCCGCCGCTCAGGACCGCGCTCGCGGCCCTCGTCGCGGTGGCGCTCGTGCTGACGCTGCCGGTCGCGGACTTCGTCACCGCGGCGACGATCCCCGACGCGCCGACGCTGATCCCGCTGCACCGGCTCCACGTCCAGTGGCCCGGCGTCAGCCTCGAGCTCGTTCTCGACCTCGTGGTCGCCGCCGCCGCGGCCGCGTTCGCGCTCGTCCCGCGGCGCCTCGTCTGGGTGCTCCCGCTCGTTCTCGTCGCCGGGCTCGCCGCGGTCTCCGTCTCCGCGAGCCGCGTGGTCGCCGCCGAAGCGACGCTCGTGCAGCCGGGAACGCTCGGGCCGCACCGCCGCTGGATCGACGCCGTCGCGCGCGGACCGGTCGTCTACCTCTACACGGGCGACGTCTACTGGAACTCGGTCTGGGAGAGCGTCTTCTGGAACCGGCGCGTGCGGACGGTCTACGACCTGCTCTCCGTCCAGGTGCCGGGCGGCATCCCGCAGGTCTCACTGGGCCCGGAAGAGGACGGGCGGCTCGTCGACAAGTTCGGGCAGGGCCCGCCTGTGCGCTACGTCGTCGCGTCGGACTCGCTGACCTTCCGCGGGACGCGGATCGCCGACGCCGGCAACGGAATCGGTCTCTGGCAGGTCGACCCGCCGTTCCGGCTCGCGCAGTGGATCCAGAACGTGCGCTTCGACGGGACCGTCGACCGGCACGCGAAGGTGTTCGTCTACGCCTGCCGCGACGGCGCCTTCCGGCTCCAGGTGCGCGCGCCCGGCCCGCGCCGGGTCGAGCTCCTTCGGAACGAGCAGCCGTTCGCACGCTGGACGCTCCAGGCGGGCGAGGCTCGCGGAGTCGTCGTGCCGGCGGACGCGCCGAAGCCGCTCGGGACGCATCTCTGCAGCTTCGACGTCTTCACGGACGGGCCGATCGAGCTGCGCGAGCTTCGCTTCGTCGGCGGCGGCTCCTAGGAACCTCTGCTATGAAGCGGATCTTGAAGCGCCTGTTCCTGTTCGCCTGCCTCGTGGCGCTGGCGTCGCCGGCCTCCGCCCTCGCGCGCGGGTTCCTCCCGTCGCTTCCCGGACCGAGGCAGCTGGCGGCGCTCGAGCGCGGACCGGTGCTCGTCCAGCTCCGCGACGGAGCGCGCGCTCCGGCCGGCGCGACCGCCGTGGCGCCAAGCCTGCGGATCTGGCGCGTGGACGGCGCCGCGCTCCCGCGGCTCGTCCGTGCGGGCGCCGTCGTCACGGCGGAGCCCGACCGCCGGATTGTTCCCGAGCGAAGCTTCGACTTCACCGACCCGCTGGTCCCGACGGAGTGGTGGCGACCGACGGTCGGCGCCGACCGCGCGACGCCGCCCGGACCCGGCAAGCCCGTGACGGTGATCGACAGCGGCCTCGACCTGAGCCACCCCGAGTTCGCCCGCCGCCCGAACACGACGGCGCTGAACGCGCAAAAGACGACCGGGAGCGAGGACGAGGGCCACGGAACCGCGGTCAGCTCGGTGATCGGTGCGCCCGCCGACGGCCAGGGGCTCGTCGGCATCTATCCCCAGGCCGTCCTCCGCAGCTGGGATGCGAGCGCGAGCTTCGGCGAGGGCGCGTCGCTGGGCGCCGAGATCGCCGGCCTCAACGCCGCGATGAAGCGAGGGCCGGGGGTGATCAACATCAGCCTCGGGAGCGAGGATCGCTCTCCGCTCGAGGAGGAGACGATCATGGCCGCGGTCCGGGCGGGGAACGTGATCGTCGCGTCGGCGGGAAACGCCTTCCAGAACGGCAACGCGCCGCAGTACCCGGCCGACTACCACCACGTGCTGACCGTCGCCGCGACGAACCAGCAGAACACGCCGGCGAGCTTCTCCAACGCGAGCCTCGCCGTCGACCTCGCCGCCCCCGGAGAGGACATCCCGGTCGCGCTGCCGCTCGCGATCAACCCCACCGGCTACGACGTCTGGGACGGGACTAGCTTCTCCGCGCCGATGGTCTCCGGTGCCGCGGCTTGGGTCTGGGCGGTGAGGCCCACGCTCGCGAACACGCAGGTTTTCGACCTGATGCGCTTCAGCGCGCACGACATCTGGTCGCCGGGCTACGACAGGGACACCGGCTTCGGCCTGCTCGACGTGCCGGCGGCGCTGGCTGCGACGCCGCTCGCCGTCGACCCGCAGGAGCCGAACGAGGACGTCTTCCTCGTGAAGCCGGGCGGCCTCTCGCCGCGCGGCACGAAGGCGCTGACGGCGCCGGGGCGGCGGCGCGCGTCGATCGTCGCCCGACTCGACGTGGCCGAAGACCCGGAAGACGTCTACCGCGTGTTCGTCCCCGCGCGCGGGCGCGTGCGGGTCGTGATGAGGCCGAGCCGGAACGCCGAGCTCGAGATCTGGGGCCCGCGGACGCAGACCGTGAACGAGCGCGGCGCCGCGCGGAGGCGCGATCTCCAGGGCACGAGCAAGCGCGCGTCGACGGCCACCGATTCGGTCGTGGTCGCGAACAAGACCGCTAAGGGCGAGATCGTCTACGCCGACGTCTTCCTCGCCTCGAAGGTCCTCGACGCGAGCTACACGCTGACGATCGCACCCGCGTAGGCGAGGGCCCGAGCCGCAGGAGCGGGCCCCCGCAGGAGAGATGACTCGTTCGCGCGCCCGAACCTGCGCGCGCCTCGGGAGTACAGTCTGTGCATGGGTCCGCGAGACCCCGACGACCCGGGCCATCACAAGGCCGCTCGTGCAGCCCACGACAACGCGGCCGAGATCCACGAGCGCGCCGCAGCGCTCCACGAGGAGTCTGCAAACCTCCACGAGGAGCACGCGCGCGAGATGGCTCGCTACCCCGCGCGCGCCGCCCGAGCGCACCGGATCGCGGACCGCGAGCGCGAAGCGGCCGCACGCGAGCACGAGGCCGCGGACCGCGAACGCAGCCGGTCCGAGCGCTAGCTCAGAGCCAGCGCTTGTAGCGGAAGAACCCGATCAGGCAGATCGCGACTGCGAGCATCAGGCCGACGATCGACCAGAAGCCCGCCGAGGTCTCGAAGCCCGGGAAGTGGACGTTCATCCCGAAGATCCCGGTCACGAGCGTGAGCGGGAGCAGGATCACGCTCACGACCGTGAGGACGCGCAGGACGTCGTTCTGGCGGTGCGAGATCACCGACTCGTTCGTGTCCTCGAGCGCCTCGACGACCTCCTTGAAGTTGTCGAGCTGATCCCAGATCCGCTCGCTCGCGTCGACGAGGTCGTCGAAGTAGAGCTCGAGGTTCTCGGGCAGGAAGCGCTCGATGTGCCGCTCGAGCAGGCGCAGAGCCGGACGCTGCGGCTTGACGATCTTGCGGTAGGAGATGATCTCCTGCTTCGCCTTGGAGATGTCGCGGACGATCTCCTCGGAGCGGAGCTCGTCGATGTCGTCCTCGATCGAGTCGAGCTTGTGCCCGATCTTGTCGAGGATCGGGAAGCAGTAGTCGTAGAGGTCGTCGAGCACCTCGTAGAGGAGCCGGCCCGAGCCCTTCGCGAAGAGGCCGTTGCGGAACTCCTCGTCGTCCCGGCAGCGTTCGAACAGCCGCGTCACGGGCAGCAGGTCGACGTTCGGGATCGTGACGAGGTAGTCGGGCCCGAGGAAGAAGTCGAGCTCGGCCGCGTTCAGCCGCTGGACGTTCTTGTCGTAGGCCGGGAAGTGGAGCACGCCGAAGAGGTAGCCCTCGTCGGCGTAGTCGTCGACCTTCGGCCGCTGCCGCTTGGAGAGGACGTCCTCGACGTCGAGCGCGTGCCAGCCGAAGCGCTCGCGCAGCTCGTTGACGAGCTCCGGGTCGACGGAGTCGAGGTTGATCCAGGCGAGGCCGGCGGCCTCGACCTCAGCGATCTGCGGCTGCGGGCGCGCGTCGACGCCCTCGCCGAGTCCGCGAGGCCTCGTCCTGCGCAGGCGCGGCAGGCTTGGCATCGGTACTGAGGGGGTCGTCGAGCATCGCCGTGGTCACGGGTTGATTCTACCCCGGCCCCTGATTCCCTGGCCTGGCGGAGTCGCGTTCGCTGACTTCCCCCGAACGGGGCGGGCGACGAAGACGTGGAGGAGACCCCGAGGGCAGGGTCAGCCTCGCCTGCCCCCGGGCGCAAACGCGTCTACGGGCCGATCAGGATCTCTGAGCACATGTGTTCCCACCTCCTTCCTGGCCACGTCTAGGAGGCCCCCTCGTGCCGACTGGAGGAACGCAGACGAACACCGAAGTTGTCAAGACATACTTCAGTCAACGGATAGACCATTGACGATCTAGGGATCGCATGGCAAAGATGCGGGCGTGAGCGGCCCTGAGCCCATCGCGGCCCGCCTGCGGCGGCTGCGACTCGAGCGTGGTCTGTCGCAGCGCGAGCTCGCCGGGCCCGGCGTGAGCTACGCGTACATCTCGCGCATCGAAGCGGGGCAGCGGCGGCCTTCGGTCAAGGCGATCCGGACTCTTGCGCGCAAGCTCGGCATCTCGGCGCAGTTCCTCGAGACCGGCTCGATGACGACGTCGGAGGAGGATCGCGAGATCCGCCTCTCCGACGCAGAGCTCCGCCTGCGGCTCGGCGAGGACCTCGACGGCGCCGAGGACGTCCTGCGCGAAGTCCTGCGGGAGGCGCAGGAGGCGGGCGACGCCGAATCCTCCACGCGCGCGCAAATAGCGCTCGGGCTCGCAGCTTCGCGTGCCGCGCGTCATTCGGAGGCAACCGAGCAGCTCGAACGCGCGATCGACGCTCCGACAGTCACGCCACTCGCGCAGCCGGACGTGTACGTCACGCTCGGCAGCGCGTATCTCGCACTCGACCGCCCCGAGCAGGCGGCGCACCTCTACGAGCGCTGCCTCTCCGAGCTCGAGGATGATCCCGCGGCCGATGCGAGCGCGCGCATCCGCTTCGCGACGCACCTGAGCTACGCGCTCTCGAACCTCGGCCGGTTCGCAGAGGCGCGGGAGGTGCTCACGGATCTGGCCGCTCAGAGCAAAGCGACGCTCGACCCGTACGCGCGCATCCGGCTGTACTGGTCGCTGGCGCGCCTCTCGGCGATGGAAGGGCATTCGCAGACCGGGCTGCGCCACCTCCGCCGCGCGATCGCGCTCCTCGAGACCACCGAGGACACGCTCCATCTTGCGCGCGCACATCTCACCTGCAGCCAGATCCTTATCCTCGACGGTCAGCCTGAAAACGCCGGCATTCACCTCGAGCAGGCAGAAAGGCTCTTCGAGCTCGGCGGGGACGCGCTCGACCTCGGCGCGGTCCGCGCGCAGGAGGCGAAGCGCGCGGCGATGCTCGGCGACCCCGACGAGGCCATCCAGCGTGCGAACGAGGCGCTCGAGCTCGCCGGGAACTCGCCGCTCGGAAGCGCCTACTTCGGTCTCGCGCTCGGGCACACGGGCAAGAAGGACATCGACGCTGCTGATCAGGCGTTCCGCGAGGCCGTCAAGCTTCTGCGGCAGCGCGGCGATTGGAGGGAGGCCGTCCAGGCATGCCGGGCGTGGGCCGACGCCCTGCGTGCCGCCGACCGGAGCGCGGAAGCCTTCGAGGTCCTGGAAACGGCAGCCGAGCTAGCAGAGCGAGCCTCGAGCGCGCCGCGCGTAAGCGCCGCCAGCCGCTAAGGGAAGCCACTCAGGTACGGCGTGCCGTACCCGTAGTCGGCGGGCAGCCGTCTTGTCCCGCGCGTGCGGCGGGACGAGAGTCCGTGGATGATCGTTTTCGACTCACTCCCGGCACTCCGGCGGGGGCTGCTCGCGTCGCCCGCGACGGCTCTTTTCATGGGCGTCTTCACGAGTCAGGCCGCTGTACTGGTCCTCTCGCCGATCCTCGTCGACGTCGCTCGCGACCTCGACGTCTCGACGGCCGTCGCCGGGCAGCTGAGAATCGTCGCAGCACCCGTGGCCGCTCTCGTAGCGGTCGCCGTCGCGAGAGCCGGGGCGAGGTTGCCCTATCGCTCGCTTCTCGCCGGCGGCGCCGCGTTCGTGGCTGCTGGGTCGGCGGCGAGCGCGGTCGCGCCCTCGTTCCAGGCGCTGGCGATCGCGCAGATCCCGCTTTGGATCGGCGTCGCCGTGCTCGTGGCGGGCGGAATCGGCGCGGCAGGGGCCTGGAGCGCACCGGAGGATCGCGCGCGCCTCGTCGCGCGGTCGCTCGCCGGCGCGCCGGCTGCCTGGATCGTCGGCATGCCGACGATCGGTTGGGTTGCCCAGACGAACTGGCGACTGGCCTTCCTCGCCGTGCCTCTCCCGGCTGCCGTCGCGACGATCGCCTGCTTGGCGGCGATTCCGGGCGGCAAGCCCGAGCCCAGGGCCACGCCGTCGTTGCTCAGCCTCCTTCGCGCGCCGCGCGCAGGCTGGTGGGCGGTCGGCGAGCTCTTCGCGATGTCGGCCTGGGCGGGGACGCTCGTCTTCAGCGGAGCGCTTTTCGTCGAGACCTACGGAGCCTCGCCCAAGCTGACGGGGATCGTGCTCGCGACCGTGGCGGCCGCGTACCTCGCCGGAAACATCGTCGGCGGCCGGATGCGCGGCGCCTGCGCCCGGCGAGCGCTTGGCTGGAGCAACGTCGCAGCCGCCGTCGCGATCGCCTTGACGTGGCTAGTCACGCCGAATCTCCTCGTCACGATCGTTCTCTTCGGCTCTGCCGCAGCGATCGTCGCCGCGCGCACCGTGACCGGCACGACGTACGGCTTCGTGCTTGCAGGGGAGCGCAAGCTCGAGGTCGGCGCCGCACGCGCAGCGCTGACGCACGTCGGCTACCTCGCCGGCTCGCTCCTCGGGGGCCTCGCGCTCGCGACCGGCGGCGAGGGGGCCGTCGGGATCGCGTTTGGCGCGCTCTTCCTCGCCGCGGCCGCTCCATATCTCTTGACGTGGAGCACACGCTGCGAGGCACGCGTACTCGCAGCGCCGCCGATGCCGGCAGTGCCGGCGTCGGCTCGATAACGCGAGCGGGACTTCGGTCGGCAGCGCCGCCGATGCCGGCTTTGCCGGCGTCGGCTCACTGACGCAACTAGGGCCGCCCGAAGTCGTCATGCCCCGGCGAAGCCGGGGCGGACTTCGGTCGGCAGTGCGCCCGGCAGGAATCGAACCTGCGACCTCGCGCTCCGGAGGCGCGCGCTCTATCCCCTGAGCTACGGGCGCTCGGAGGCGCAGTGTACTCCTGACCGTTCGTGAGCGGAGGCCGGCTTTGCCGGCCGCAGCGGGCGCCTGTGCTCAATCCGGCGGAAGTCGTGTCGCGCAAGCGACGACTTCCGACGGCGACTCCGGAGGCGCGCGCTCTATCCCCTGAGCTACGGGCGCTCGGGGAGGCTTAGTGTATCGGCGTGGAGCTCGCGGCTCGGATCGTCACCCTGAGGCTCGCGGAGACGTTCGTCATCTCGCGCAGCGCCGAGGACGAGGCCGAAGTCGTGCAGGTCGAGCTGCGGCACGACGGCGAGAGCGGCTTCGGCGAGGCGGCGCCGATCGATCGCTACGGCGAGTCGGCGGTCTCGGCGCTCGAGTATGTCGAGGAGCACGCGTCCGCACTCGGGGACGATCCGTTCGCGCTCGACGAGATTCTCGCGCGGCTCCCGGCGGAGCAGTTCGCGGCCCGCGCCGCGGTCGACGCCGCGCTCCACGATCTCTGCGGGAAGCTCGCCGGGCTGCCCGTCTGGCGGCTCCTCGGGCTGCGGCGTCAAGGGCCGCCGACGTCGTGGACGATCTGGCTCGGCGATGCGGACGACATGGCTCGGCGGGCGGAGCGCGTGCGTGGCCGGTTCCGCCGGCTGAAGCTGAAGCTCGGCGGCGGCGACGGCCTCGACGTCGAGCGTGTTCGATCCGTTCGCGGAGTGGCCGACGTCCCGCTCCAGGTGGACGTGAACGAGGCATGGTCGCTCGAGGAGGCGCTCGACGCGCTGCCGCAGCTCGCGGAGCTCGGCGTCCAGTACTGCGAGCAGCCGCTCCCGGCCGGCGATCCCGGCGGGGAGGAGCTGAAGGCGCGCTCGCCGCTTCCGATCTACGTCGACGAGGACTGCCACGTGCTCGCCGACGTCGCGCGGTGCGCCTCGCGCGCGCACGGGATCAACATCAAGCTCGCGAAGTCGGGCGGGATCCGCGAGGCGGTCCGGATGACGCACGCCGCGCGTGCGCTCGACCTCGGCGTGATGCTCGGCTGCATGGTCGAGTCGGGCCTCGGCATCTCCGCGGGCGCGCAGATCGCGAGCCTCTGCGACCACGTCGACCTCGACGGCAACCTGCTGCTCGCGGACGACCCGTGCCCCGGCGTCGAGCTCGTCGACGGCGTGCAGCTTCCCACGGCGAGCCCAGGACTCGGTGTCAGGAGCCACGCGGTACCTGATCCTCGCTGAGGGGTTCTCCGGCGACCCGCACTACGGCAAGACGGCGCGTGGCGTCCTTCGGTACCGGCGGCAGGATGTCGTCGCGATCCTCGACTCGACGCGCGCCGGGGCGAGCGAAGACGGCGTGCCGGTCGTGGGCGCGCTCGAGGAGGCGCTCGCGCTCGACCCGACGACGGCGCTCGTCGGCGTCGCGACGCAGGGAGGCCGCTTCCCGCCTGCGTGGACCGAGCTCCTACGCGCGTGCGTGGCGGCGGGACTCGACGTCGAGAACGGGCTGCACGTCTTCCTGAGCGACGACCCCGAGCTCGTCGCGCTCGCCCACGAGCACGGCGTCGAGCTGCGCGACCTGCGCCGGCCGCCTGCCGATCTCTCGACCGCGACCGGCGAGAACCTGTCGGTGCCGGCGAGGATCGTGCTGACGGTGGGCTCGGACTGCGCGATCGGGAAGATGACCGTCTCGTGCGAGCTCGACCTCGAGGCGCGGCGACGCGGGCTTCGCTCCGTCTTCGTGCCGACGGGGCAGACCGGGATCGCGATCGCGGGGTGGGGGATCTCCGTCGACGCCGTCGTCGCCGACTTCATCGCCGGCGCCGCGGAGCGGCTCGTGCTCGAAGGAGTCGCGCGCGGCGGCGAGCTGCTGTGGGTCGAGGGGCAGGGATCGCTCCTCCACCCGGCGTACTCCGGTGTGACGCTGGGGCTCGTCCACGGCAGCGCGCCGCACGTCTTCGTGCTCTGCCACCAGTCCGGCCAGACCGCCGTCGACGGCGACGAGCGCTTCCCGATCCCGCCTCTTCGAGAGCTCGTCGAACTGCACGAGCGGCTCGCGCTGCCGGCCCGGCGGGCGCGTGTCGCGGCGATCGCGCTCAACACAC
>DASUZD010000038.1:0-18551 GCA_036377055.1 Gaiellaceae bacterium
GCTCGCGTCCGCCGCCGTCGCACGCGGCCTCGCCGCGATTCTCGGCCTCGCGACCACGCTCGGCTTCTTCCTGCACGGCCCGACGGCCTCGGTCGACTCGAACGCCTTCGGCGACGTCGTCTGGTACGCGGCGAAGCTCGAGTCGGCGCGGCGCTCGCTTTTCCCGCTCCGCGATCTCTCCGCGGCCGGAGTCGACCTCTGGCGCGCCGAGATCGGGCCGTCGCTCGTCGGCGCGACGGTCTCGTACGTGCCGAAGATCGACCCGCTGCTCTTCCACACGTCGTTGCTGCCGGCGTTCCTCGGCACGTCGCTCTGCTGCGGGCTCGCGCTCTCCCCGATCGCACCGGCCGCGCCCAGGCTTCGCGTCGCCGTCCTCGCCGTCGGCATGACCGCGTACGCGAGCTGGTTCGCCGAGAGCCCACCCGTGACGCTCGCGCTCCCGCTGGCGTTCGCGGTCGCGGAGCTCGTCGACCGGCCGCTTCCGAAGCGCTGGTTCGCGATCGCCGTCGCCGCGATCGCCGTCGACCTCGCGCTGACGAAGGGGCTCGCGCTCGTGCCGTTCGGGATCCTCGTCGCGTTCGCGCTCCGGCGCTACGAGCTGACGCCGCGCGAGCGCCGCGTGCTCGCGGTCTCGGTGCCGCTCCTCGTCGCGGCGCTCCTCGCGGCGACGCTCGCGAACAGCTGGTGGGTGCTCCAAGCGGCGAGCCTGCACTTCTCACCAGTCGACGCGCTCCGCGGCCTCCGCTCGCAGCTCGACACGCGGAGCACGATCCGCGCCGCACCGGGGCTTCAGCTGGCCGGCTACCTGCTGCTCGGCGGGTTCCTGTGGCGCACGCGCCGCATCTCGCTCCTCGCCGCGCTGGCCGTCTCGCTCGTCTGGTCGTGGACGATCCTCGAGTACAGCATCGAGATCGGACTCGGGACGATCGTCCTCGTCACCGTCCTGCTCGTCCTGCGCGACCCGCCGGCCGACCGCATCGACCTCGTGCTTTTCGGTGCCGCGGCCGGCTGTCTCGCGCTCGGCGCCTGGTTCCGCGACTTCGCCGGGATCCGAGCCGCGTTCGTCGAGTCGGCGTGCTTGGCGGCAATCGTCCTCGGTGCGATCGCCCCGCGGCGGCTCGGCTACCTCGTCCGCCTGTACGCCATCGCCGGAGCGGGCGTGCTGCTCGCGCTCTCGGGGCACGCGCTTCCGGCCGGGCTCGTCCTGCTCGCGGGCGCGGCCGCAGCCTCTGTCGCGCCGCCGCGGCTGGTCGCCGCGACGGCCGCCGCGCTGCTCGCGGTCGGAGTAGCCGCAGCGGTCCGTGCCGGTCGCGCCGACGACCTCCGCCTGGGCACGTACGACACGACGATCCTCACGCACGAGCACTACCAGGTGTGGCACGAGGTCGAGAAGGTCGTTCCGGCCGACGGGCTCGTCTTCACCGACGAGACCGGGAACGAGGTGCAGGCGACGAGCGGGAACAACTACTACCCCGCCATCGCCGGCCGGCAGGTCTACCTAGCCGGGTGGTACCAGAGCCGGCTCCGCGAGGAGACGAGCGACCGCGAGCGGCGGCTGCGCCTGAGCGCGCTCGTCCTCGAGGGAAAGGTCTCGCCGCGCCGAGCCGACCCCACCCGCCGCTACGCCTCGTACTACGCCGTCGTGACGGGCAGAGACCATCCGCCGTCGTTCAGGCGGCTGTACGCGAACGACCGGTTCGCCCTCTACCGGATCGCCCAGTAGAAGGGTTCGCAGCGCCTTCCGGCGAACCGGGACGACTAACGGAATGCAAACGACCCGGGGCTAGAGTTCGGCCGATGTCGGCGCAGGCGCAGCAGCAGCCGCAACAGACACTCGTGATCCGCCCGCCGGGCCGCTTCGGCGGCTTCGGCCTCAGGGATCTGTGGCGCTTCCGCGAGCTCGTCGCGTTCATGACCTGGCGCGACGTGAAGGTGCGCTACAAGCAGACGCTCCTGGGCGCGCTCTGGGCCCTGCTCCAGCCGTTCATGACGATGGTGGTCTTCACCTTCGTCTTCAACCACTTCGGGAAGATCAAGGCGGATGTCCCGTACCCGCTCTTCGCCCTCGCGGGCTTGGCCCTTTGGTACTACTTCGCCAACGCCGTCAACTTCGTCTCGCAGAGCCTCGTGGCGAACGCGGCGGTGATCACGAAGGTCTACCTCCCCCGGCTGACGGTCGCGATCTCGCCACTCCTCGCAGGCCTCGTCGACTTCCTGCTCGCGCTGGTGATCGTCGGCGGGACGATGGCCTACTACGGCTTCGCGCCGCCCGCGCAGGTCGCCCTCGTGCCCGTCTTCGTCTTGCTCGCCGTGCTGACGGCTCTCGGGATCGGCCTCGCCCTAGCCGCACTCAACGTGCGCTACCGCGACGTGCGCTACGCCGTCCCGTTCGTGCTCCAGATCTGGCTCTACGCCAGTCCGATCGCGTACCCCGCGAGCTACGTCCACGGGACGTACCGGACGCTGTACGCGCTCAACCCGATGACGGGCGTCGTCGAGGGTTTCCGCTGGGCGCTGCTCGGGAGCGGGCACTTCGACACGGGCTCCTTCGCGATCTCGGTCGCCGCCGCGCTCGTGCTCGTCCTCGTGGGCCTCGTGTACTTCTCGCGCACCGAGCGCGTCTTCGCCGATGTCGTCTAACGCGATCGAGGTCCACGAGCTCGGCAAGGAGTACGTGCTCGGCGAGCGCGTGAGCTTCCCGACGCTGCGCGACGCGCTCGCGCGCCGGCGCCGCCGCGGCCGCCGCGACCGGATCTGGGCGCTTCGGAACGCAAGCTTCGAGATCGCGCGCGGCGAAGCCGTGGGCGTGATCGGCCACAACGGCGCCGGCAAGACGACGCTGCTCAAGATCCTCTCCCGGATCACGCCGCCGACCGAGGGCGAGGTCCGCGTCACCGGCCAGGTCGGCTCCCTGCTCGAGGTCGGAACCGGCTTCCATCCCGAGCTGACGGGCCGCGACAACGTCTACCTGAACGGCGCGATCCTCGGGATGCCGCGCCGCGAGATCAAGCGGAAGTTCGACGAGATCATCGCGTTCGCCGAGGTGGAGCGGTTCATCGACACGCCGGTGAAGCGCTACTCGAGCGGGATGTACGTGCGGCTGGCGTTCGCGGTCGCCGCCCACCTCGAGCCCGACATCCTGATCGTCGACGAGGTGCTCGCGGTCGGCGACGCGTCGTTCCAGCGGAAGTGCCTCGGGAAGATGGACGAGGTGCGGACCGGCGGACGGACAGTCCTCTTCGTGAGCCACAACATGGGAGCGATCCGGTCGCTGACCCCGCGGGCGATCTGGCTCGACCACGGCCGGATCGCCGACGACGGCCCGGCCGCACAGGTCGTCCAGGCATATCTCGACTCGACGACGCACACCGACTCGCCGGTCGTCGACCTGGACGACGAGGCCCTCCGCCGAACGGTCGGCAAGTGGACGGCTCGCCGCGTGCGCTGGGAGTCGATCGCGCTGCTCGGCCCCGGCGACGAGCCGGTCGCGAGCATGCCCCAGAACGTGCCGCTTCGCTTCGAGGTCACCTTCGGCGTTCGCGAGCCGGTTCGGTTCCTCGAGCTCTACCTCCGCGTCAAGACGCCCGAAGGCCTCTGGGTGTTCACGAGCTTCTCCGGTCAGTTCGAGGAAGCGCTCGAGCCCGGCCGGTACACAACCGTCTGCGCGGTCGAGGACCACCGGCTCGTGCCGCGGCAGTACGTCGTCGAGCTCGTCGCCCGCGGCGCCGACCCGGAGGACATCGTGCCTTCGGCGATGAGGTTCGAGGTGGCCGCCGCGGTCGTCGAGGAGAACCTCCGCTACGCCGGCTCCTGGACCGGCGTCGTCCGCGTCGAATCGGAATGGTCGCCGCTCGAGCCGGTCGAATCGCAGGCTCGCGAGCCGCTCGTCGGCTAGGACGGATTGGTGGAACGTCCTTCGTCGAACGCGGCGCGATGCACGTTCCGAGGCAAGGACGCAGGGAGGGTCGATAACCGTCGGTGAGGCGCGTCGCGCTTCTGGCCGTCGCCGCGGCGCTCTGCGCCGGCTGCGGCAGCCACCGGTCGGTGCTGGAGGCGGGCGTCTCGTTCCGTCCTGACGAGACGCCGCGCGAGGTCACGTCCGCGCAGGCCGTCGCCGCGGCGCGATCGGCGCTCTCGACGTGGCATCGCGAGCTGGCCACACGTGCCCGTGAGGACCGGCGGACGCGGTTCCCGAACCTCGCGCCGGCGCTCCTCCGGACTCGCGTAGCCGAGGCCTCGCGTCGGTATGGCTTCGAGGTCGTGCGCGTGCGACTGAACCGCCCGCGGCAGCTCGCGCCGGAGGTGGTCGTTCGAACGCGTCACTACCTCGAGCTCGCTCGCGCCGCGCCGACGATCCTGCGCGCGCTGAATCCTCGCCTCCCCGCGTCAGACGACAGGCAGGGCTGGGAGTACGAGGGCTTCTACTTCGAGGCGCGGGACGACCACGGCGTCCCGTTCCTCCTGACGTTCGACTTCATGCGCGGCCGCAGCCCAGGCGGCGGCCAGTGGGCGCGGAGCGACGCGCTCTTCCCGTTTGCGCACGGATAGCTCCCCCCACGCGCGCTGTCGTTGTGCTCGTTTGAACGGTCGCTGACGACAGTGAGGCAGCTCGCGACGAATCGGATGCAGCCGACTCTTGACACGGGTCCGCGACTGTCATAGAAGTCGGAGTCGGCTCTGTGATCGCCGATGGGGCGCCGCCCTTTTCAGGCGGTGTTTCTCGAAATCGGCTCTCGCTCGGTCGGACAGTCCTCGGTGAACGGAGGTCCCGTTGCGCGCTGCCCGTACTGGTCGTCCGCGTCTGCTCACGCCCATTCTTCGGCTGTTCTGTCTCTTGTTGGTGGCCCCATCTCTCGCTCTGCTTGCCCCGGGGGTGGCGGCGGCGCGGACGTGGCTCGAGAAGCGCTCGCTCACCGTGCACATCCCGGCAACGACCTATACCGGCAATACGACGTGGACGCTGGCCAACAGCCCCTACGTACTCGACGGGGACGTCACCGTGGCGGCGGGCGCAACGCTGACGATCGAGCCGGGGGTGGTCGTCAAGCTCAACGGGCAGTTCCGGACGCTGAGGATCAACGGCACGCTGAGCGCGGTCGGGACGCAGGCGACTCCGATCACATTTACTTCGTACCAGGACGACTCGGCCGGCGGGGATACCAACGGCGACGGAAACGCGACGAGTGGCGCACCGGGCCAGTGGTACAACATCTCGCTCTACTCGAGCACCTCGCAGGTCAAGTACGCGACAGTTCGCTACGGCGGTTACGGCTCGGCGCAGAACTACGCCCCGATCAGCCTCTACGGCTCGGGCTACGCGGTCACGCTCGACCACGACACGATCAGCGATAATCAGTATTCCGCGGTGTCGATCGGCGGAGGCTCCTCCGCGACGATCACTAACTCGATCCTCACGCGCAACAAGTACGGCGTCTACGTTGACTACGCGAGCGCGACGATCGACCACTCGACGATCTCGAACAACACCTCGCGCGGGATCTGGTTCAACCTGCCGACCTTCAATCCGCTTCCGCCCGCGACGTCGATCACTTCGAGCGACATCACCGGCAACACGAGCTACGGCGTCTACATCGGCGCGAACGGCGACTATCCGCTCGCGTCGATGCCGAAGGCGAGCGGCAACAACATCTACGCGAACAACTCGAACGGCATCCAGCTCGCGGTGGTCGGCTATCCGGGCTTCAAGCGCGCCGAGTTGAACTGGCGCGGCAACTACTGGGGCGACGGCGTCTATTTCTGGTACGACGCCTCGCTCTGCACCAGCACCTCGCCGAACTCACCCGGTCACCTCGCGTACCGCTCCAGCGGCGGCAACGTTCCGGCCGGGCCGATCGACGGCGGCATCTACATCGTCTCGCCCGACCCTTACACGGTGTACTGGTGCGGCTACGACGCGTTCAAGATCGACGCCGGTGACTTCTCGCCGACGAGGCTCGACACCGGCCCACGCGTCGCACTGAACCAGACGTTCGGCGTCTGCGGCCAGATCGTCAACGCGTACACCGGCGGAGACTGCCGGTCCGACCCTATCCAGTCCGCGACCGGCAACTTCACCGACTCCTCGACCGACTTGTCGTTGCCGGGCACTGGCGTGCCGTTCGCGTTCGTCCGCTCCTACAACTCGCTCGACCTGACGAAGGGAGAGCTCGGTCAAGGGTGGACCGACAGCGTCGCGGCTGCGCTGACGATCAAGTCGAACGGAGACGTCACGCTTCGCGCGGAGGATGGTCAGCAGGTGGAGTACACCAAACAGGGCGACGGGTCCTTCGTTGGGGCAGCAGGGGCCTTGTCGACGCTCGCGAGCGTAAGCGGCGGCTACGAGGTCACACGCCTCGACGGGCAGAAGTACCGGTTCGACATCCAAGGTCGCCTGACCAGCATCGTCGACCGTAGCGGCCAGGGATTGACGGTCGCCTACGGCGCTGACGGCAAGGTCTCGACCGTGACCGACGCAGCCGGTCGCCAGGCGGCGTTCACCCACAACGCGAACGGCCTCCTCACCGCCATCTCGATGCCGAACGGCCGAACCGTGGGCTACGCCTACACGAACGGCTTGCTCACGTCGTATACCGATCCGGGCGGCAGGGTATGGACGTACACGTACGAGACCCATGGGTTCCTCGAGAAGAAGGTCGATCCGCTCGGACATACCGTCTACCGCAACGTCTACGGCGCCGACGGCCGTGTGAGCGACCAATACGACGCCCTAAACAACAGGGCCACGTTCGCCTGGGACCAGGCGACGCAGACCACCACCGAGACCGACGCCCGCGGGAACACGTGGAAGGACGTGTACGCGAACAACGTGCTCACGAAGCGGATCGACCCGCTCGGCCACCAGACTCAGTTCGGAACCGATAGCGCCATCAACAGGACGAGTGTTACGGGAGCAACCGGCAGCCAGACGACGATGGCCTACGACTCGCGCGGAAACGTGACCTCCATTACCGCGCCCGCGTCCTTGAACGCTCAGAAGACATTCACCTACGACTCGAACAACAACGTCACGACGGTCACCGACGCCCGGAACAAGGTGACGAGCTACGCCTACGACGGGTTGGGACGGAACACCAGCGTCACTCATAACGGGCAGACGATCGCCACGTACACCTACGACTCCGCCGGACGGATGCTCACCTCGACCGACGCCCTCGGAAACACGACGACCCACACGTACGACGCAAACGGGAACGAGGCAAGCGTCACCGATCCCCTCGGCAAGACGACGACCTTCACCTACGACGCGGCGGGGAACGCGCTCTCCACGACGGATCCACTCGGCCGCACGACGTCGAATACCTACGACGCGCCCGGAAACGTCCTGACGACGACAGACCCGCTCGGGAACGTCACGACCTATACCTACGACGCCGCCGGGAACCGGCTGACGACGAAGGATTCGAACAATCACACGACCACGTTCGCGTACGACGCTGCGAATCGGGTCGTCTCGACGACCGCTCCCGACGGGGGAGTGACGTCCTACACCTACGACAGCGTCGGCAATGAGCTCACGCAAACCGACCCGCGCGGGCACGTGACGACCTATACATACGACGCCGACAACCGCGTCGCGAGCGTCACGGCCCCGCTGGGCGAGAAGACGACCTACGGCTACGACGCGGATGGAAACCTCGCGTCGTCGGTCGATCCGCGCGGGAACGTCTCTGGTGCCAACCCGGGGGACTACACGACGACGAACACGTCTGACGCGGCAGGACGCACGCTCACGACCACCGATCCCCTCGGGCACGTGACGACGCGGACGTACGACGCCGTAGGAAACCTCACGAGCACCGCCGATGCGAAGAACCACACGACGTCCTACACCTACGACGCGACCGGCCGGCTGCTGACGGCGACCGCGCCCGACGGCGGTACGACGACGTTCACCTACGACGCTGCGGGAAACGTGCGAACGCGTACGGACGCAAACGGGCACACCACCACCTACGCCTACGACGCGGATGGCAGGTGCACGAGCGTCACGTCGCCGACCGGAAAGGTCTGGACGTGGACCTACAACGGAGACGGCGAGGTCGTGTCCAAGACCGATCCCAACAACGTGACGACGACCTACGCGCATGACGCCGGCGGGCGCGTCATCTCGATCACGTACAGCGACTCGACCCCCTCTCTGTCGTACACCTACGACGCGGTCGGCAACCGGCTCTCGCTGACCGACGGATCGGGCACGGAGACGTTTTCGTACGACGTCATGAATCGCTTGGTCGGCGTTTCGCGCGGGGCGGACACGTTCACCTACGCGTACGACCTCGGCGGCAACGTGGCCAGCCGAACCTACCCCGACGGCAAGGTCAGCACGTACAGCTACGACAACGACAACCGCATGGCGAGCGTCACGACCGGCGGCGGAACGACGAGCTATGCGTATGACGCCGCAGGCGATCTCACCCAGACCACCTTGCCGAGCACGAACGGGTACGTCGAGACTCGGACGTACGACCGCGCCGGCCAGCTCGTCGAGGTCGCGAACGCAAGCACGGGCGGTGGGTTGTCCGACTTCGCAGCGACGCTCGACGCGGTCGGGAATCCCACGCAGATCGTCCGTAGCGGCGCGATCTCGAGCACCACCAGCCTCACCTACGACGCGGACGACCGCGTGACCGCCGTCTCGGGCACGAACGCGCCCAATCTCTCCTGGACCTACGACGGCGTCGGAAACCGGCTCTCCGAGACGCGGAACGGTTCGAACACGACTTACACCTACAACGCCGCAGATCAGCTCACGTTGGCAGGCGCCTCGACCTACACCTACGACGCCAGCGGCAACGAAACGGCCGGTGGAGGACGTAGCTTCACCTACAACGGCGCCGGTGAGGTCACGTCCACCAGCAGCGGCGGAACGACGACGACCTACGTTTACGACGGCGACGGCAACCGCCTCAGCTCGGCGTCCGGCGGCGCGACCACACGGTTCCTATGGGATTCGGTCGCCGATCTACCCCAGCTGGCGATCGAACGCGATGGCGGAGGGAACGAGCTGCGCGCGTACAGCTACGGCGTCCGTCGTGTTTCGATGATCGTCGCGTCAGGCACCTTCTACTACCACTACGACACCTTCGGCTCCGTCGCCAACGTCACGGCTGCGAACGGGACGAGGGAGTGGACCGAGAGTTACGAGCCGTTCGGGCAGACGTTCACCGAGACGCAAAACGACCCGAACGCGCCATCGAATCCGATGAAGTTCTCGGGCGAATACGAGGACGCGACCGGGGTTTACAACCTTAGGGCACGCGAGTATGACACGAGTGTGGGTCGCTTCACGAGCCTGGATCCCGCGCGAGACGTCGCCAACACCTCCCCGAGTCCATACGTCTACGCAGCTGATCGTCCGACCGTGCTCGACGATCCGGGCGGGCTCCACGAGTCGTACATCGCCGAGTCGACCCACCACGCTGGATACGCGAGTGGGCCGAATACCCTGCCCGCAGATCTCTACGCGGCACAGCAGGGAACCGCTGCGTATGTCGATCCGTTCCGGCGGAGCACCTGGATCAGGACATCACGGACCGACCAAGGCGTCGATTTCTATGGCGCAGGGCCAATCGTCGCCATAGGAAGGGCGCGGATCATCGGCTACCACGCCCACAGCGGGTGGTTGGGCGCGTACCTGCTGTACGAGTTCCTCGACGGCCAGTTCTCGGGCAAGTACGTCTACGTGGCCGAAGGAATCGCGGCGACTCAGACATCCGGTATTGCTGCGCGCGGCAAGACCATCGCGCGCTTCACCGCGGCGGGCGGATCGTCTCCCGGCATCGAGACCGGATGGGGAACCTCGCATATGGAGCTGAGCTACGCCCGCTCGCAGACGCCCGACGGCTTCCCGAAGTGCCGTAGCACCGGAAAGGAGAACCGCAACAACTTGCAGGCGGGGAAGGCATTTGCACGATTCCTTCGCTCGCTTGGCCGCCCGACTCGCGACAACCCAGGCCCTGGGCCAATGTTCCCTGCCCCCGGGCCCGAAAAGGCATCGCCGTGGGTCTGCCCATGAGAGGCGGACTTCGCCGCCGCCTCGTCATTCCGTCGCTTGCCGTCGTGGCGCTCGCATGCGGTTTCGTCTCGAGTCCTGGCGGATCCGGGACCGTGAGCGTGACCGGGCGTGTCGGCCCCCTCCACCTCGACGAGAGCCGTCGTGCGGACATCGTCGCCCACGCCGGCCGGCCCGATGTCGAGATTAAGGGACGCGGGGACAACGGCGTGCGCTATGACGCGCTCGGCTACGAATGTACTTCGAAGGCTTCGCGCACAGGCTTGCCGCTGAGAGGAGACTCGAGGGCGCACGGCGCGTACTGCCGCACGGCGTTCTACGTCGATAGCCGGACGGGCCGACTTGAGACGTTCTTCACCACCGCCTCGAGCTACTCCGAGAGCCACGGCGTCCGCGTCGGGATGCCCACGGCGACGGCGGAACGCCTTCTCCGCAAGCCTCGCAAGGTCGGCTGCGAAAGCGACATCTACCTATACGGTTCAAGAGCAACCCTGACCGTCGCTTTCGTGGGCGGCAAGGCTCAGGAAAATCTGCGCGTCCTCGGTGGACATGTCTTTGGCTTCGTGCTGCACAGCAAGCGCTGGGACGCGGCGCTCTTCGACTGCCTCTAGATTAGTCTGATCGGACGAGGGCGTCGGCCCGGCCGCCCGATGACGCAGACAGAATCACGGCCGTCGAGGAAGCGCCGCGCCGACGCGCGGCTTATGCGGAGCGCTACCCGGTGCCGCCCGTCACCGCCTGCATGGACGCGAATGCCGGTCTCCGCGACTTGTCCGACCGGTGGATGCCGAAGCCGGGCACCTCCAGATCGTCGTTCGAGTAGATGATGACCATGTTCGGGCGGGTGTCCTGGAGCGCGTGCTGGACGATCGTCGCCTGCCCCGCCTCCGTCGTCTTGTTGATCGTCTCCCCCGCCTCGGTTGCGGCGATCGGCTTGGCCGAGTCGCCGTTCGAGTTCATCACCGCGCGCATGTAGCCGCTCGGGCACGTGGCCGCGTACCCCCACGTCTGGTCCCAGGGGTTGCCGCCGCCGTCCTGGCACGTGCGGCCGGAGGTGGTGTAGTGGTCGCCCGGGTCGTTGTACGGGTGCACGTTCGCCATGTCGAAGTACGGTCCGCCGCCCGCGGCGTAGAGCTGCTCCATGAAGTGGATGATGCTCTGGTTGGTCCCGACGCCCTGCCACGCGTGCGCCAGGCCGCCGACGAGCATCTGGTCGGCCGGGTCGATGGCCTTGATCGCGTCGTGGCAGGCCTGGAGATGGGGCTTGTAGGTGCTGCCGGTCCAGCCGTGGATGTTGGGCTCGTTCCAGAGCTCGAACAGGCGCACGGCCGGGTACCGGAGCGAGGCCGCCTGGCAGAGGCTCGCCGTCGTGGTCGTCGACGGGCCCGGAGCGTTCACCGAGCCGCCGATCAGGATGAGCGGCTCGATCCCGAGCGTGTTCAGCTTCAGCATCACAGCGTCGGTGGCCGTCTCGGCGCCCGTCCAGAAGCCGACGCGGTAGACCCCGGCGCCCGCGGCCTTCGCCTCGTCGAGGTAGAAGTTCCTGTCGTTGTCGCTCAGTGTGCCGTTGTTGATCTTCGCCCCGTCCTGGATCCCGTACCTCGGGTAGGTAGGCGGAGCCACGCCGTCGTCGGCCGTGACGCGGAGCACCCAGGGCTTGCCCTGCGAGCCGGTTTGAGCCGAGCCGAATGGGTTGGACGGGTTGGTGTTGCTCGAGTAGGTCGCGCCGGTCTGGTACTTGATCGTGCCGGCGTTGACGTCGTAGCTCGGGCGGATCAGGTTGTTGGTCGCGCCGGCGCCGCCCGACCAGTAGCCGATCCCGATCTTGCCGGCCGGAACCGAGATCGAGCCCGGGAACGTGAACGTGCGCCAGCCGACCGCCGCGCCCGCGTTGACGACGATCTCGCCGGAGACACCGAGGAACTGGGTCGGGTTGTTCGAGGCGTCGATCGAGTAGACGACGATCCGCACCTTCTCGAAGCCGGACCCTGCGCCGAGCCCGTCGAAGTAGCCCTCGACCTTCGTGAGCGTGCCGGCCTTCGGCGACGTCATCACGTTGACGCCCTTGATGTTCAGGCCGAGCGTGTCCTTCTGAGCGGAGATGGTCGAGTCGGTCGATCCGAACGTGAACGGCACCGCACCGGCCGTTCCGACGAGGACGAGGGAGGCTACGAGGCACATGAAGGTAACCAGCAGGGTGTGACGGCGTTTCATCGAGGCGCTCCTTCCTCGGCCGGGATCTATCGCAGGGCGTGCCCGTCGGCGCGCTCGTACTAAACGTACGGCGACACCCTAGCCGCCGGTCCCGGACTCGGAGGTTGCCCGCGCTCTTTGCTGCCGCTTTGCCTGTCCTTAGCCCCCGACCGGCGATCATCGTGGTCATGACCGCACTCGCCAAGGCCGTCGTCGTCGCCCTCGTCGTCGCCACCCCATCTGCCGGCACCTGGCGCCTGCTCCCGCGGGCGCCGGTCGTACCCGACAGCTACCTCACGAGCGCGTGGACCGGGAAGCAGCTGATCGTCTTCGGGCGGCGCCAGGTCACGAAGCGCGACGCGCGCGGAAACCCGTACACCGTCAGGTCGTTCGACGTCGCCGCGGCGTACACGCCTACGACGGGCAGGTGGCGGAAGCTCTCGCCGCGGCCCGGCCCGACGGGTGCCTACGAGGGCCGCTACAGCGCCGTCTGGACCGGGAAGGAAGTCCTCGTCTGGGGCGCGTTCGACTACCAGGCGTACAACCCCGCGACGAACCGGTGGAGGCTCCTTCGGCGCCCGCCGGGGATCGGCGCCGCAGGCGGGCTCGACGTCTGGACCGGCCGCGAGCTGATCGGCTGGGGCGGCGGCTGCTGCGGCGACGCGTTCTCGAACGGGGTCGCATACAACCCGGCGACGAATCGGTGGAGGAACCTTGCGGCGTCTCCCCTAGCGGGGAGCCAACACCCGGTGGGCGCGTGGACCGGCCGCGAGCTCGTCCTCCTCGTCAGCAACCTCAACCCGAACGGGAAGCCGTGGCCTGCGCGCCTCGCCCGTGCGGCGGCGTACGACCCCGCGAGGAACACGTGGCGGCGGCTCGCTCCGCTCCCCGGCGGCCAGGCTGTGAGCGCGGTCTGGGACGGTCGCGAGGTGCTCGTCCTGACGGTGGGCGGCGCGGCGTTCGCGCTCGATCCCGCGGCGAACCGATGGCGGCGGCTCGCGAGGATGCCCTCGCCGCGTGTCGGCGGCGTCGCGTTCTGGACCGGCTCGCGGCTGCTCGTCTGGGGCGGAGCGCGCGGCCCGGGCCTCGCCTACGACCCGAGCGCGAACCGCTGGTCGACGTTCGCGCGGGGGCCGCTCGCGCCGCGGTCGCAGCCGGCGGCCGCGTGGACGGGACGCTCGCTGCTCGTGTGGGGCGGCCAGCCCCTCGAGGCGGGGAAACCGCTCGCGGACGGGGCGGCCTTTACACCTTCGGAGCCGTAGCGCGGGGCCGAACGGCAGTTAGTGGCTCAGAGCCACTAACTGCTGACCCGGCGAGCGGCTTGGGCTCCTTTACGAGGCCCCAGGCGGCTTCGCGCCCCGCCGCCGCGCAGGCCGAAGGAGTTAGTGGCTCTGAGCCACTAACTCCTCGCCCCGGCGAGCCGCTCGAGCTCCTGCACGATTCGGCCGGCGGCGACCGGCGGGCTGAACGACGACTCGTAGAGGCGGCGGGCCTCGTCGCCGAGGCGTTCGCGGAGGGTCTGGTCTCGCAGAGCGATGAGCGTCTCGCGGGCGAGGCCCGGTCCGTCGGCTGCCAGCAGCGAGTTGACGCCATGTGCCAGCTCCGGGATCCCGACGACGCTGTCGGTGTGGGCCACGATGCAGCTCCCGAAGGTCAGCCCGCTGAGGATGCGGGCACTCGCACCCGTGGTGGTCGGGTTCGGCGCGAGCAGGACGTGCGCCGAGAAGAACTCGTGGTCGGGGCTAGAGATCTGGCCGCGCAGGCGGACGGCCGGATGCCGGAGCCCCTCGACAAACTGCGCCGGGGGATCCTGGCCGCCGACGACATGCACCTCGAAGCCGTCCGGCCCGAGCTCGCGCGTCAGGGTGGGCAGGATCTCTGGCACGAAGAGGTGGAGCCCGGAGATCGTGCCGATGCCGCGCAAGTGGCCGATCATCAGGATCCGCGGCGGGCCCGGTTCGGCCTGCGCGGCGGCACGTCGCGCGCGCCAGTCCGGTCCCGCCAGGTCCGGCATCGGGTAATGCGCGTACCACGCGTTGACGCCGTGCCCACGCCCCCACTCCGCGTGGTGGCCGCTGAAGACGCCGACGCTCGCGAAGCGACGCAGTAGCGCTGCAGTGCGCCGGTTCGCGTGCGCGACGAACGAGACCTCGCTCGCCCGCGCGACGAGCGATCGCGGCACGGGGTCGTAGCGAAGGCGGAGGCGCCGAGGCACTCCCGGCGGATGCGAGAGCACCGCGAGGAACGGCGCGGCGTCGTAGCTCGCCGTCGCGGCGATCGCCTCGATCCCGAAGGCCATCCCGACGTCGATCTCGCCGAGCGCGGCTCGCACCCCCCCGGCGGCGCGCGCCGCCGGTAGGAGATCGGCGTCGGACGGCACGACGAGCGAGCGGACGAAACGTGCGCGCGAGACTGCGCCCGGATCGGGCACCTCTACCACGCGCACGACCGCGCCCAGCCGCTCGAGCGCCTCCACCCGGCCGGCCACGGTCTCGTCCAGCAGGTATGCGGCCGGACAGAGCACTGCCGTGACCTCGTGCCCCGCGCCGAGCAGCGTCTCGAGGATCGTCCACGACGCGAGCGTCGAGCCCGAGTGTCCAAGCGACGGAATGCCGCCGATGACAAAGCCGGCGCGCACCCTCAGGAGACGAGGTCGCGGTAGAGGGCCGTGTGCGCCGCGACCACGTGCTCCGGCGCGTGGTGAAGCGCGGCGGCGCGGCAGGCGTCGCGCCACGCGGACCGCTCGCGCCCAAGCACGTCGACGAGCCCCCGCGCGAGCTCCGCCGCGTCACGGCTCCGCGCGATGTAGCCGGTCTCGCCGGTGCGCACGAGGTCGACCGCGTAGCCGATATCGAACGCGACAACCGGGGTGCCGCAGAGGAGCGCCTCCGGGATCATCAGCGGCCCGGCGTCGGCGATGGTCGGGCAGAGGAAGACGTCGGCCGCCTGGAAGCCGAGCGCGAGCGCGACCTCGTCGGTGAGCGAGCCGAGCGCGCGGCCGGGGACGTGAAGGAGCGCAAGGAGCTCGTCGCCGCTGGCGCCGACCGCGACGACGAAGAGACGACGGCGCAACACGTCCGGGAGCAGCCGCAGCGCCTCGGGCGCAAAGCTCGTGAGCCCCTTCCGGAAGTGCATCATGTCGCCCGCGCCCAGGAGCACGACGAGCGCGTCGCTCGGGACGTGGAGCAGGTCGCGCGCGACGGCGCGGTCGAACGGCCGGAAGACCGACGTGTCCGTGATCGCGGGGATGATCTCCACCCGGTGGTCGGCGAAGGCCGAGCTCTCTCGCACCCATTGCGCGGCCGGGCTCGACGGCGCCACGAACGTGAGCGGCAGCCCACGGAGGAGCTCGTGGCGCCGGCGTAGCACCGTCCGCGACCGGTCGTCCGGATCGTCGCTTCCGAGCTGTGGACAGCGGCCGCACTCGGCCGTGTAGCCGTCGCAGTCGTACGTGTAATGGCAGCCCCCGGTCAGAGGCGCCTGGTCGGCCAGCGCCCAAACGAGCGGGCAGCGGTAGTGCTCGTGCAAGCGGCGGATCTCGGGCACGGTGAGCAGCCGTGAGATCGAGTGCAGGACGACGAGGTCGATCTCGCCCGGAGCGTCGCGGTAGAAGAGGTCGGTTCGGATGTCGGGCTCGACGTCGAGGTTGAAGGCCGGCGGAGGCGTCGGCGGGAAGCGGCGCGTGACCCTCCGAGCGCGTGCGCGCCACGGGTTGAGATAGGCCGGGATCTCGGTGACGTCGTCGGCGTCCGAGTACTTCTGCCGCACGATCATGCGCGAGTGGCAGCCGGCCGCCGAGAGCGAACGATGGAGCCGGAAGGCCGCCTGGGCGGCGCCGCCGTTCGTGTCGCCCGTCGAGAAGTGTAGGAGCCGAAGCAGGCGGTCGTTCAAGCCTTGACCGGCCTGGCGTCGCGGGCTCCGGCGAGCCGCTCTACCTCCGCCGCGATCCGGCCGCCGGCCTTCTCGGGCGTGAAGCGCTCCTCGTACACAGCCCGGCCTGCCGCGCCGAGGCGCGCTCGAAGCGCGGGGTCGTGAAGCGCCCGCACGGTCGCATCGGCCAGTCCCTCGGTCGCCGTCAGAAGCGCGTTCTCGCCATTGACGAGCTCGGGGATGCCGAGGGCGTTCGCCTTGTGCGCGACCACGCAGCACCCGTATGAGAACGCCGTGAGAATCCGCACGCGCGGTCCTGTCGGCACCGGCGTCGGCACGAGCAGGCAATCGGCGCGCAGAAACTCCTCGTCGGGCGGCTCGACGTGGCCGCGGAGGAAGACGGCGGGGTGGCTGAGCGCGGCCCGCAGAGAGGCCGGCGGGTCGTACGCCCCCGCGACGTGCACCTCGTAGCCGTCCCGGCCGAGCGCGGCGTCGAGCCTCGGCAGGACGTCGGCGACGAAGACGTGCAGCGCAGAGATCGTCGCGACCCCGCGCAGGTGGCCGATCATCAGAATGCGCGGCTTCTCGTTCGGCCGGGCTGCCTCACGCCGCTCGCGCCACCCGGCCCCGACGGGATCCTCGACAGGGGAGGGCGCATACCACGCCTCGACGCCGTTCCTTCGCGCGACGGCGGCGTAGTGCGCGCCGAAGATTCCGACCGAGTCGAAGCAGCGCAGCATCGCGTAGATCCGCCGGTCGGCGCGGAATGCATACGTGGCGATCCCAAGGCGATAGAGAAGCGCCTCGCGCCGGAGCGACCACGGGTGCAGCGGATCCCAGCGCGCGCGGATCCGCCGGCTCGTTCCCGGTGGATCGCCGGCCAGCGCGAGCTTCGGGACCGGCGCACGGTGCGTCGCGGCGATCGCCGGGGTCCCGTGCGCGACGACGGCGTCCGGGCGCTCCTCGAGCAGCGCGTCAGCGGTCGCGCGGCCGTAGGCGACCGCGGGGAAGAGCGTTTCGTCGCGGGGCCACACGAGCGCGCGCGCGTAGTCGCGCCGCGCGCCCCAACGTGACGCGCGAGGCCGGGGCGAAGCCTCCGCATCGACCACGCGGACGGCGACGCCCAAGTCGCGAACCGCGGCGATGCGTTCCTGGTCCTCGAGGTCTCCCTCCCAGGGAAGCGCGAGGAGCACGACGTCATGGCCGGCATCCCGCAGCGCCGTGACGAGCGCCCAGTGTTGAAGGGTCGCGCCGCTCTGCCACGGGTTCGGCACGCCCGCGAAGATCGTGGCTACTCTCATCCCGGCCGCAGCACGATAGCGGCGCCGGGTGACCGTCTACACTGGCGCCCGCGATGAGCGTCGCGGCGAAGGTCAGGCACCAGCTCGCGAAGCGGGCGCCCCGCCTCGAGGAGGCGGCCGTCCGTGCCAACTGGCGCCGTCACAATCGCAGCCGCGCCTTCGATCCCGCCGCGATCGCCGATCCGACGCAGCGACGGCTCGTCGAGCGGCTGACGCGCGACGGCGTCGTGGTCTCGACGTTCGATGAGGTGATCGGGGACGCCGGGCTCTGGAGCGAGGCCGCCGAGAAGGCGGGCCGGCTGCACGAGGCGTGGACGCCGGAGGACGCCGAGGCCGGCAGCAAGGGCACCTTCCTGACGAAGCTCGTCTCCCGGGAATTCGACGCCGACGATCCCTTCGTACGGATCGCCCTGCACCCCGCCGTGCTGAACGTGGCGAACGGCTACCTCAAGCTCCGCTCGACGCTGCGGGCGCTCGAGCTGTGGCACACGCGGCCGACGCCCGGTTCCGCGATCCAGACCCAGCTTTGGCACCGCGACGCCGACGACGTCATGAACGTGAAGCTCTTCGTCTACTTCACCGACGTCCGGGTGCCGGCGGGGCCCCTGACATACGCGCCGCGGACGCACCCGCTCGGCGACCGCCGCACGGTCCCCGAGCACGACGAGCACCGCCGGTCGACCGACGACCAGATGGCGCGGATCGTCCCCGAGAGCGACTGGCGGATCCTCGCAGGCCCGCCCGGGACGATCGTCTTCGCCGACACCTGCGGCTACCACAAGCAGCTGAAGCCGGAGTCGGACGAGCGCGTGAAGCTCGTCGCGCACTACGTCTCCGGGACGCCGTATGTCCCGCCCGCGCTCGACATCCGCGGCGTCGACGAGAGCGCGCTCTCGGATGACCAGTACTACGCGGTTTTCGACCGCGGCCGCGCCTGAACCTCGGCCAGCTGGGCCAGGATCTCGTCGAGCGAGATCGACACCTCCCAGTCCGGATAGTCGGACCGCAGGCGCCCGAGGTCGCTGATGTAGCAGATGTGGTCGCCGCGGCGAGCCTCCTCGACGTACTGCCGCTCGATCGGCCTGCCGAAGAGCTCCTCGAAGCGCTCGATCGCCTCGATCACCGAGATGCTGTTGGCCCGGCCGCCGCCGAGG
>DASUZD010000039.1:0-10940 GCA_036377055.1 Gaiellaceae bacterium
ACGCCGCTCGCGAGCGCGCTCATCGCGAGCGCGAAGTCGGCGGGTGCGACGGCCGCGCTCGTCGCGGCGATGGGTTCGGGGTTCATGTCGGCGGCTTCTCGAGGACGCGGCCGGTGGCACAGCCACCGGCCGCGGTCGCTCTCTATGCAGTGGCCACGTCCACCGCCACGGGGACGCCGTTCGTGACCATGTCGAAGACGGCCGAGCGCTGCTGGGCCCGCTCGACGACCTCGCGCAGCTTCTCCTCCGGCGCGTCGCCCGCGACGCGAAACGAGACGCGGATCCGCTCGAAGCCGTTGCGATAGTCGTCCGACAAGCCGAGCGCGCCCTGCACGTCCATGTCGCCCTCGAGCGTCGACTCGACCTCCGTCAGCTCGACGCCGCGGGCCGCGGCGACGTAGACGAGCGACGTCGTCAGGCAGGCCGCGAGCGCGTGCAGCAGGTACTCGGCCGGATTGGGTCCCGTGTCGCTTCCGAGCAGGATCGCGGGCTCGCCCGCGTCGACCATGAACGCGTCGGCTCGGGAGGTGTCCTCCTGGCCCGCGCCGTAGAAGTTCCGGATCGCCGTGCGGTTGTGCGCGCCGTGGATCCAGCGGTTGTGGGCACGGAACTGGAACTTCCCCAGCTCCGGCTGGGCCTTGATCGCGTCGAGCGTCGCGAAGAGCTGTGCCGTGTCGACGCCGTTCCGGATCGTCGTCTCTGCGATTGTGCTCACTTGCTGCCTCCTTCGTGGGTGTCGGTGGTGCAGAGACCGCAGCGTCCGGCGAGCCGCTAACAGGGCCGCAACACGCGACCAACAGACGCCGGCGTGGACGCCGGTGGCGTCTACGCAGCCGCCATGTCCACTGTCACGGGCACGCCGTTCGTGACCATGTCGAAGACGGCCGAGCGCTGCTGAGCCCGCTCGACGACCTCGCGCAGCTTCTCCTCGGGCGCGTCGCCGGCGACGCGGAACGAGACGCGGATCCGCTCGAAGCCGTTGCGGTAGTCGTCCGAGAGCCCGAGCGCGCCCTGCACGTCCATGTCGCCCTCGAGTGTCGACTCCACCTCCGTCAGCTCGACACCGCGGGCCGCGGCGACGTAGACGAGCGACGTCGTCAGGCAGGCCGCGAGCGCGTGCAGCAGGTACTCGGCTGGGTTCGGCCCGGTGTTGGCGCCCAGGAGGATCGCCGGCTCGCCCGCGTCGACGACGAACTCGGCGCCGCGAGAGGTGTCCTCCTGGCCCGCGCCGTAGAAGTCCTTGATCGCCGTCCGGTTGTGGGCGCCCTTGATCCACTGGTTGCGGGCGCGGAACTGGAACTTTCCCAGCTCCGGCTGTCCCTTGATCGCGTCCAGCGTCGCGAACATCGTCTCGGTGTCGACGCCGTTTCGGATCTTGTCCATGACCGTGCTCATTGCTTCTCCTTTTGCTTGACGTGGTTCGTTCCGTTCCGTGAGATGTCGATCGCCGCCTCGACGACGCGCTCGCACACGAGCGACGCCCGGCGCGCGGTCTCCAGCACGACGGCGTCCGCGTCGGCCTCCACGAGCAGGAAGCACGTCTCGTCCTCCGGGACGAAGATCGAGCGGACCAGCCGGACCGGCCGGCCCGCGTCCGTCACCTCGGCCGCCGCACGGCTGAAGCGCTCCCAGCCGGCGGCGATGGCGGCGTCGTCGCGCTTCGCGACGTACAGCTCGACGAGGAACTCGTTCATGGGCGCCACGCTAGGCGCCCGCGGCTCTACGCGAAATACCGAAGAGCCACAGTCTTTTGGCCGCTACGGGTGCTCTGAAAGACGCCGCGCGAGCTGCGTCCGCGAGCGCACGCCGAGCTTCTCGTAGGCGTGCTTGAGGTGGACCTCGACCGTCCGCACGCTGACGAAGAGGCTGCGCGCGATCTCCTTGTTCGCGAGCCCGTCCGCGGCGAGCTCGACGATGCGGCGCTCGCTCTCGGTCAGCCCGCCGCCCGTCTGCGGGCGCCGCCCGCCGACTCGACCTCGCTCTGCGCGCGCCTGCTCTGCCCAGCCGGACGAGCCGAGCTCGTCGAACTCCGCCACAGCCTGGTCGAGCGAGCTGCGGGCCAGGGCCCACTTCCGCAGCCGGCGCTGCGCGCGACCGAGGCTCAGGAGCGACCGGGCCCGATCGAAGCGCAGGCCGAGCGCGCCGTAGGCGGCCGCGGCCTCCGCCAGCTCCGTCGCCGGCCCCTCGGCGTACCGATCCGACACGAGCCCGACGAGACCGGCGCAGCGCTTCACGCCTGCGAACCCCCACGGGTGCTGCTGCTCCTCCGACAACCTCTCTAGGCGCTCCATCACCGTCCCCGCCTCGTCGAGCTGGCCGAGCTCGGCGAGCGCCTCGACGAGATCCGGAGCGACCGGGAACGCGCCGGGCTCGTCCACCCCCTCCCGCCTCGTGTGCTCCCACACCGTGCGCAGGTCGTCGGCCGCCTGCTGCGGCTCGCCGGCGAGGAGCGACGCGACCCCACGCGCCCGGAGCGCCTCGAGGCGGTCCCACCGGTTGCCGGCCGTCTCCGCGCCGGCAAGCGTCTCCGCCGCCCAGCGCGCCGTCTCCTCCGGAAGCCCGCGGCCGGCGGCGAGCAGCGCCCGGCAGCGCTCGTACATCGACCACATCACGCGCTCGGACGACTGCGCCCACTCGTCCAGGAGCCGCGCGGCCGCGGTCCAGTCGCCGACGCGAAGCGCGAGCTGGCACAGGTGCAGGCGGAGGAGGACGTACGAATAAGACTCGCCGCGCTCGTCGGCGAGCGCCAGTAGGCGCTGCAGGAGCGCGCGAGCCTGTTCGACCTCGCCGCGCCACGTGAACCGCTGCCCCGCCACCCTCTCCGGCCACTCGGTCAGGGCCGACTCGGCGCCCGACACCGCCGCGAAGCTCTCGCAGATGTCGTCGACGGGCCCTCCGCGAAGCGCGCGCGCCCAGGCGAGTACGTACAAGGCGAAGCGTTCGAGGTCAGGCCCCGCGAGCGGGGCAGCGGCGAGCGCCTCCAGCGCCGACGCCTCGGCCTCGCGAATCCGCGCGACGAGGATGGTCGCGTCGTTCACCGCCAGCTCGCCGAGGGCGCGCGCCTTGATCGCGGGATCGCTGCCGCCCTCGGACAACGCCTCGGTCAGGTAGGTCCTGATCTCGTCGTTGCTGTCGACGGCGCCGTCCGGGAGGAGGAGGAAGGCGCGGGCGCGTGACGGGCCCGGAGGAAGCGAGTCGAGCTCGGCCGAGAGCAGATCGGTGACGCGCTGCGGCTCGCCCGCTGCGACTAGGTACGCGGCGAGCGCGAGCACGCGCCCGCTGCGCTCGTCGTCGGCAGGCGTCAGGCGCAGCGCATGCTCGGCCAGCACGACGGCCTCGTCGCGGACGCCTCGCGCGGCGGCCGTCGCAGCGGCATCCGCCAGCGAGGCCGCTAGCTCCTCGTCAAGCCCGTCAGCCGCGAGTGCGAGGTGCAACGCCCGCGACTCCTCGTCGGGAGCGAGCTCCGCCAGGGCCAAGTGGAGGCTGCGCTGCTCACCCGCCCGCGCACGGCTCTTCGCGACCGTGGCGAAGAGCGGGTGCGCCGGGCGCAAGCGGTCGCCGTCGATCACGAGCATCCCCAGGTCGACGGCCTCGTCGAGCGCGTCGGGCGGGCCGAGCTCGCGGGCATGCGAGGAGTGCAGGTCAGCGCTCAGCGCGACGGCGAGGACCAGCCTGCGCACTTCGGCCGGCAGCGCCTCGACGCGGACGCCGAGGACCTCCTCGATCGTGTCCGGCAGCGGCACGTCCTCGCCGATCGCAAGCGACCCGCGCGCGGCCAGGGTGCGCCCCACCTCGAGGACGAACAGCGGGTTGCCGAGCGTGGTCTCGAACACGCGGCGCAGGACGTTGCGCGGCAGGACGAGCCCGAGCCGCTCGGACAGGACTCGACGCGTCGCTCCCAGGCTCAGTTGCCCCAGGGAGATGCGTTCGAGCGGACGCGCCTCGAGCGCGCGCTCGAGCGCGGGCGCGGGGCCGGGGCGCCGCGCGAGCAGGAACGAGATCCCCTCCGCGTCGAGGCGTCGCGCGGCGAAGGCGAGCGCGTCGGCGGACGCGCCGTCGAGCCACTGGAGGTCGTCGATCGCGACCAGGAGCGGCTCGCGGCCGACCAGCGAGCGCAGCGCGTTCAGAAGGCCGACCGCGACGGCGTGGGCCTCGGGTAGAGCCCCCCTCGGCTCGGCGCGGAACAGCGCGACCTCGAGCGCATGGAGCTGCGGCGCCGGGAGCACAGCGAGCTCGTCACGGCCGACGCCGTCAAGCAGGTCGATCAGCGCCGCCGACGAGAGCCGGGTCTCCGCGCCGCTCCCTCGCGCCGAGAGCACGCGCAGCCCGCGCCGCCGAGCCAGGTCGAGCCCCGCTTCCCAGAGCGTCGTCTTGCCGATCCCCGGCGCGCCCGAGATGACGAGCGAGCGAGCAGAGCCGTCCGACCCGAGGAACTCCCCGAGCGCCGACAGCTCGGCCTCACGGCCGACGATCTGCCAGGCCTGCTCCGGCGACGTCTCGGTCACCTCCCGTGCCGGGATAACACAGCCCCGGGCGGGGCGCAACCGCGGGCGCCGCGCGCGCGATTCGCTCACATCGTTCACGTACCGTAGGGCGAGGCTTGGGACCGTCCTCAGCGGCAACGTTCGTGGCTTTGGGACTTGCGACACTTGTCGCCGGTGCGGCATTCGCGACGGCCGGCGACACGTCGAAACCGGTGCGCGTTCTGAGCGCACGGCTCGACGGCGGGAATCCCGAACAGCAGGCGCTACTGCGCGAGATCCTTCGCGGCATTCCGCGCTCGCAGATCAAGGAGGTCGCACTCACGACTCCGCCCGAGGACTTCGAGCCCGCCGACGCCGCCTGGATCGCCTTCGAAGTCGCTGCGTCCGATCAAGCTGAAACCGTGCGCGGTTTCTGGCAAGCGCTCGTCGTCGCAGGACTGTTCCGCGACGAAAGCGCGAGTCGCGGCCTGCCGTTCGTCGCGGGAAAGACGATCACGGTACGGGCGCCGGACGGCTCCGTCCTCGACGAAGGACAGTCGTTGATCGACCAACCGACGAGTCACGCGGTTCCCTCGACCCCCGAGGCGCAGGTGTCGAAGCTGATCGCGAACGGTTCCGCGAGCGCACGAGTTGCTGTAGCTCGTGTCTCGTTCGGTCACCCGCTGGGACAGGTCGGCGTCGAGGCGACCGTCACGACGGCCGAGCCGAGCGCCTTCGTGGGCGAGCGGCAACTGAGGCTTGGACAGCTCCTGGCCGGCTGCTTGAAGCCGGACCAAGCGGTGGCGGAAGGTTTCTACATCGAAGTACGCGATCGGAGCGGAAAGCTCGTCACGACGTCGGCGTACTCGGTGCGAACAGGCGAAGGCGTGGGATTTACCGACCCGTCTTACGCGAGCTCAACGGGGTTCGGCACGATCCTCCACTAATCCTCGGCGGGACCTGAGAGGGTTTGAGCATCACGACCTCGCTTCCCGACGAGCTCACGGCCCGCCGCGGCCCGCGCCCGGCCACGACGCCGACGAACCCCCACAGCCAGCTCGACCAGAACGCGCCCGTCGACTTGCAGGATCGGCTGCGCGACCACGCCCTTTCGCTCCCTGGCGTGCGTGGAGGACGAAGCAACGTCTCCGTTCCCGGTGCGGTCGCGTTCTTCCTGGACGACCCGCCGCGACCCGCCGTGGTGCCTGACCCCTTCCGCGGCGAGTTCGGCCACATCCATCCCCACCACGACGGCAGCCTCCACCTCAGCGTGCCGACCGCCGACGCGAAACGGCTCATCGAGCTCGGCTGGGCCGAGTTCCACCACGTCGTCGAGCAGGGTCTCGTCCCACCGATCGTGATCATGCTCTACGGCCCCCGCGACGACGACGAGCTCGCCGTGGCGGAGCACGTCGTCGAGATCGCCTACCTCGCCGCCGGGGGAGCGACGCAGACGGCGGACGGGCGCGCGATCGGCTTGCTCAGCTCGGCTCGTCCGCCGCGAAGCTGACGTCCGCTGTGTCCACGGTCCCGCCGTGGCGCCCGGGGGCGCTCTGCCACTGCCAGTACAGGTTGGTGTGCGCGATCACCTGGTCCGGTGGCGGCGCGCCGTACTCCGTCAGGTCCTCCGTCGTGTGCGCGTCGCCGACCAGCGTCACGTCGTACCCGCGAACGAAGGCCCCGTGGAGGGTCGAGCGGATGCAGGCGTCGGTCTGGGCGCCGGTGACGACGAGCCGACCCACGCCGCGCTCCGCCAGCAGCTCCTCCAGCTCGGTGCCCTCGAAGGAGTCCCCGTAGGTCTTGTGCACGAGCGGCTCCGCGTCGCGGCGGCGGAGCTCCGGCACGTACTCCCAGCTCTCGGTGTCGCGCTGGAGCTGCTCGTCGAAATGCTGCACCCAGACGACGGGCACGTCGTCCGCGCGCGCCTTGTCGACGAGGGCGTTGATGTTCGCGATCACCTCGTCTCGTTTGTGAGCGCCGGCGACCACGCCGTTCTGGACGTCGATCACGAGCACTGCGGTGTTCGGCCGGTCGGGGAGGGTCGTCATCGCCGCGCAGCCTAGCCGCAGCGGGGCCGCGACGAGCGCGCGGCCCCGCTGAACGACGGCTCTACTGGGCGACGTTCGCGCAGATCGCGACGGCCTGGACCCAGCCTTGCGTCGCGGCGTTGTTCTGGGCCTTCACCCACCAGGTCTCGTATTTCGCGTCCGTCGTCGACCAGGTGACGACTGTCCCGGGCGAGACGTCGAACCCGCCGCCGAGCGCCTTCTCGCCGGCAGGGCAGGAGGCGATCGCCGAGGCGGTCTGACCCGGATTCAGGGTCGTGCTGTTGCTTAGGACCACCCGGTACCCGCTCATGCCGACCGGACCGGCGGGGCCGCGATCGCCCGGGTCGCCCTTGTCGCCTTTCGGCCCCTGGGCTCCGGCGTCGCCCTTCGGGCCTGCCTCGCCCTTCGCGCCGGCCGGGCCTGCGGGAAGCGTCCCCGCCTTGAAGTCGGCCGCGGTCAGGCTGCCGTTCTTCACCTTCGGTCCGGTGACGGCGTCCTTCTTCAGCTGCGCCGTGCCGACCGAGTTCTTCGCGAGGATCAACCTTCCCGCGGCGTGGCCCACCGGGGTGGCGCCGAAGACGGCGACGAGGAGCGCCGCTGCGGAGAGGATCGTCGGTGTCTTGCCCTTGAGCGTCATCGCTGGATCTCCCTTTCGGTGCTTGGTTGCACCGCAGGATCGCGCCGCCGCCGCGCCCACGGGAGGGGCGCCACCGGCCGCTTCCCGTCGGGAGTCCGCCGAAGCCGGCGGCGGTTTTCCGTCAGTTGCCGAGCAGCGCGAGGACGGCCAGGACGCGGCGGTTGTCGTCCTCGCTGTCCGGCAGGCTCAGCTTCTGGAAGATCCCCTGCACGTGCCGTTCGACGGCCCGCGGGCTGAGGTAGAGCTGCTTCGCGATCGCTCGGTTCGAGCGGCCTTCGGCGATCAGCGTCAAGACCGCGCGCTCCCGCTCGGTGAGCTCGTCGAGCGCGGAGCGGCGATGGCCGTCGACGAGGCTCTTCACGGCGTCCGGATCGAAGGCCGTCCCGCCGGCGGCGACCCGCTCGACTGCGTCGACGAACTCCGCGACGTCGCGGACCCGGTCCTTCAGCAGGTAGCCGACTCCGGAGGCGTTGTCGCCGACCAGCTCGAGCATGTACGCCGGCTCGAGGTGCTGCGACAGGACGAGGACCGCGACGCGCTCGTGCGAGCGTCTGATCTCGGTGGCCGCGACGAGGCCGTCGTCGGCGTAGCCGGGCGGCATTCGCACGTCCACGATCGCGACGTCCGGGCTGTACGAGCGCACCTTGAGCAACAGGTCGTCGGCGCTCCCCGCGCGGCCGACGACCTCGTGGCCGGCCTCGACCAGGAGGGAAGCGATCCCTTCGCGCAGAAGCGCGTTGTCGTCGGCGACGACGATGCGCAGGGCCGCGCGGGCACTGTTCATCGGGCCTCGCTCGATGTAGCGTGATCGGGAGCGATGACGGACATTCAGCGGTCGCGCGGACAGTTCGCCGACTGGCGCGAGCTCCAGGGTGTGGAGCACGCGGTCGCGCGGATCCTCGCGGAAACCGACCGCCCTGTCGAGGTCTACGCGGCGGTGCTCGAGGCGATCGGCGACCTGCTCGGGTGGGAGCTCGGCTCCGTCTGGGAGGTGGGCGCCGACGACCTGCGCCTGCGCTGCGTCCGCACCTGGCATGCGGGCGAGGGAGCGCCGGAGTTCGAGGCGCTCAGCGAGCGGATCGTGCTCGAGGCAGAGGAGGGGCTCCCGGGCCGGGTGCTCGCGACCGGCGAGCCGACCTGGATGGTGGACGCGCCGGACGACGCGAACTTCCCGCGGGCGACGGCAGCCCGGAAGGCCGGGCTGCACGCGGCGTTCGGCTTCCCGCTCCACAGCCCCCGCGGCGTCGTCGGGGTGATGGAGTTCTTCTCCCGCGAGCTGCGCGAGCCCGACGAGCGGCTGCTGGGAACGATGCGCGAGCTCGGCAGCCAGGTCGGGCAGTTCGTCGTCCGGCGGCGCGCCGAGGAAGCCGTGCACGCGAGCGAGTCGCGGCTGCGGGCGATGCTCGAGGCCTCGCTCGACGCGGTCGTGACGATGGATCACCGCGGGTGCGTCGTCGGATGGAACCACGCCGCCGAGACGGTCTTCGGTTACGAGGCCGACGAGGTCCTGGGGCAGGACATGGCCGACCTGATCGTCCCTCCGGAGCTTCGGGCTTCGCACCGGAAGGGCCTCGCCCGCTTCCTCGAGACGGGAGAGGCAGTCGTACTTGACCGGCGGCTCGAGCTCACGGGCAGGCACAAGAACGGGACCCGGTTTCCGGTCGAGCTCACGATCACCAGGATCGGGCTCCCCGGCCCGCCGACGTTCACCGGCTACCTCCGCGACATCAGCGACCGCAAGCGGGCCGAGGACGAGCTGCGCGCCTCCCGTGCGCGCCTCGTCGAGGTCGCGGACGCCGAGCGGCAGCGGATCCAGCGGAACCTGCACGACGGCGCGCAGCAGCGGCTCACGGCGGTGCTGCTGACGCTCGGCCGCGTTCGCCAGTCGCCGGACGACGGCGACGGGCTGCTCGACCTGGCGATCGACGAGCTCGCAGCAGGGCTCCAGGAGATCCGCGAGCTGGCGAGCGGCCTGCACCCGGCCGTCCTCTCCGAGCGCGGCCTCGCGGCGGCGCTCGAGGCGCTGACGCTTCGCGCGCCGCTTCCCGTCGAGCTCGAGACCGGCTTCGAGCGCGGACTCTCGGAGCAGGTCGAGGCCGCCGCGTACTACGTCGTGGCCGAAGGGCTCGCGAACGTCCAGAAGCACGCGAACGCGACCCGGGTCGGCGTCCGCGTCTTCGAGGAATACGGCCGCCTCGCGGTCGAGGTGATCGACGACGGCGAGGGCGGAGCGGACGAGGGGGGCAGCGGGCTCCGCGGGCTGGCCGACCGGATCGAGGCGCTCGGCGGGCGTCTCGCCGTCGAAAGCGCCCCGGAGCTCGGCACGCGGCTGCGCGCCGAGCTCCCTGTCTAGAGGGCGACTCCGACTACGGGCAGACGAGCGCCACGCTGGCGGACGCGTGGACGCCGGAGCCGTCGACGTACGTGTACTGCGCGCCGGTCGTGCCGAGCCCGCAGGCGACGCTCGTGAAGACGGAGCTGCCGGTGAAGCCACCGTCGGGGTGCGTAACCGCCAGGAGGCTGAAGGACGACATCATCGGGAGGGTCAGGATCGTCAGCGAGCCGCTGCTATTCGGGTGGAAGCCCGAGGCGACGATGGCGACGTTCTCCTCCATGTGGACGGGCGAGTTCGCCGTCAACGAGGGCTTGTAGACGACGCCGTTCCCGGCCGTGTAGGCGATGCAGTCGGCCTCGGATCCGAACGACGTGCCGTCCGAGCGCTGCGCCGGCGCCTGCCAGCCGCCGTTCAGACACGGCGCCTGGGAAGCCGGGAGGAGCGTGCCGCCCTGGGCAGCGTATGCGGTGCACGCCTCCTCGCTCGCGAAGCTCGTGCCGCCGGACGTGACGAGCGTCTGCCAGCCGTTCTTCTGACACCGCTTCGCGTTGGGGGCGTTGCCGGCGAGGGCCGTTCCGCTGGCGGCGAACGCGGCGAGCAGCAGCCCTGCGGTCAGGGCGGCGAGCGCAGCGAGACGGAAGGGCGCCGGACGGGATGTGGTGCGGGGCATCTCGATCTCCTTGTTGGTGGTTCGGCGTGGAGATGCGAGCCTGGCAGCGCCTCGCCGCAGCGGCGAGGGCGCGAACCGCCGCCGCGCCAACGGCGAGCCGCCGACTTCGTGGCGGTTTCCCGACGACCCGAGCCTAGACTCTTGCCGTGCCCACCGAAGAGCAGTCCCAGGTCCTCGCGCGGTTCGGCCTCGGGGACGAGGACGCGGCGGCCTGGCAATCCAGCGGGCTGAGCGACGACGAGTTCGACGCGTGGCTCACCGACAGGGTCGCGCGCCGGCCGAGCGGGACGCGCGCACGAGAGACCTACGGCGCAGAGACGGCGCACGACTTCGCGCGGCGCGCGATCCTCCCCGCCCTCGCCCTCGGCCCCGGTGTCGACCTGCTCGAGATCGGCTGCGGGGGCGGGCTCCTGCTGAGGGATGCGCTCGAGACCGGAGCACGCGTGGTCGGACTCGACCACAGCCCGGAGATGGTCGCTCTCGCGCAGGAGACGGCGCCCGGCGCCGACGTGATCGTCGGAAGCGCGGAGAGCCTCCCGTTCCCGGACGCGAGCTTCAGCGCGGTCGCGATGTCCGTCGTGTTCTTCTTCCTCGACGACCCGCTCGCGGTCCTGCACGAATGCCGGCGGGTCCTGCGCCCCGGCGGCCGGGTCGCCGTGTACACGACAGCGCCCGAGCTACGAGGCACGCCGGCGGCGCCCGAGCCTGTCGCGAGTCTCGGGCACTTCTATACGGACGGCGAGCTGGCCGCGCTCGCGGAGGGTGTGGGATTCGACGACGTCGCCGT
>DASUZD010000040.1:0-7613 GCA_036377055.1 Gaiellaceae bacterium
GCGCTCGCGCGCAGCCCGAGCTCCTCGTCGAGGAGCGGCGGGTTCCAGAGCGCGATCGTCCGCTCTGCGCGCGGCGCCGCGTCGACGTCGACCACTGTCGCCTCCGCGCCGAGCAGCGAGCGCGCGAGCTCGCCGGGGTTCGCGATCGTCGCGGACGCGAGCACGAACTGCGGCTCGGAGCCGTAGACGCGCGCGAGCCGGCGCAGCCGACGCAGGACGTTCCCGACGTGCGAGCCGAAGACGCCGCGGTAGACGTGCGCCTCGTCGACCACGACGTAGCGCAGGTTGGCGAGCACGTCGCCCCAGCGGTCGTGGTGCGGGAGCACGCCCACGTGGAGCATGTCCGGGTTCGTCAGGATCAGGTTTGCCCACTTGCGGATCTGCCAGCGGCGCTCGCTCTCGGTGTCGCCGTCGTAGATCGCGCTGCGGACGCGCGGCACCTCGAGAGCCGCGAGCGCGCGGGCCTGGTCCTGCGCGAGCGCCTTCGTCGGGTAGAGGTAGAGCGCGCGGTTCTTCGGCTGCGCTGCGAGCGCGCTCAGGACCGGGAGGTTGAACGCAAGCGACTTGCCGGACGCGGTGCCGGTCGTGACGATCACGTGCTCGCCGCGCGCCGCGGCCCGCCATGCCTCGGCCTGGTGGGTGTAGAGCTCCGCGACGCCGGTGCGGACGAGCGCGCTCTCCAGTGCGGGGTCGAGGGCTTCCGGGAACGGTTCGGTGCGGGCAGCGCGCGCGTCCTCGCCCCCGAGGTACGCGAGCTCCTCGCCCTCGAGGACGTCGGCCCAGAGATCGGGCGCGACGGTCACCGCACGGCTCGCAACGCGACGATGTACGGGTAGTCGCGGCCATGCGGCTCCTCGAAGCGCTCGAGCCGCAGGCTCGCGTCGAGGAAGCAGTGCAGGAAGAGGCCGAGCGGGAGGTGCCACGCTCCGACCCTCGCGCGGACGCCGTCGCTCCAGATGCCCGGCGCCTCGCGCCGGAAGCTCGTATCGCGATACCCGGGATAAAGCTCCGGGACCTCGCGGTCGTGGACGAACGCGTGCGGCCCGACGAAGCACGGGTGGATGCCGAGGTAGACGAACCGGCCGCCAGGCCGGAGAACGCGTGCCGTCTCGCGAACGGCGCCGGCGAAGTCGTCCATGTCGGTGTGGGTAAAGATCGACACTGCCGCGTCGAAGGTCGCGTCGTTGAACGGGAGCGCGGCGGCGTCGGCCCTCACGACGTGGAGCCCGCGCGCCAACGCGAGCCGCAGCTGATCCTCGGAGACGTCCACGCCCGTCGCGTCCCAGCCCGCCTCGACGAACGCGGCGGTGTGCGCGCCCGTCCCGCAGCCGAGGTCGAGGAGCTTCCCGGGTCCCGGACCGAGGAGCCGGAGCACGATCGCGCGCGCCGAGCGGCCGGAGTCGCCGTCGGCGAACTCGGCGTCGTACCACTCGGCCAGGCCGTCGTAGCGCGCGGAGGTGTCCACGGCTCGATGGTAGTCGGTGCCTAGGCGACCCTCACGAGCCACGTTGGCGGTGATTACGGTCGCCCGTCACGCTGACGACTCCCGAGCGCGTCGCCCGCGTTGGAGCGTGGTTAATCTCTGGCGGCGCGGGCAGCCGCCATCGGGGAGCGCTTGGAGCTCCGCGGCAGAAGCCTGCAGGCGGGGTGGCCGTGCCGAATCGTCGTCAACGCAAGCGTGCGGCTGCATCCCCACGACCCAGCTGCTCGTCGCAACCTAGAGTCCCAGCCACGACTGACGAACAGATCAGCGGCGATGAGATTGCGGTGATCCGGCAGTGCTACGAGGTTCAGCCGCGTGATTGGCTGGCGCTTGAGCCCGCCTACACGGGCGAGGGGGTGGCGCGCTTCACGACGAACCCGGGCATGATCAGCGGCCCGACGACTGTGCGCTATGGCGAGACTGGATCGCTCGCCGAGTTCAGCATGGCTGTAGATCGGTTCGAGGCCGAGACCGCGGTCGACGGATCCGACTCTCTCTTTGTCTTCGTCAACGCGCTTCCCGTTCCCGATTCGCCCGGATCGTTCAGTTTCGGCCCAGACTCGAACGAGTGCACCGCCGTCGAGCTCAGCGGCGAGGGGTTCACGCTCACGACAGATCAGCGCTCCTCAGTGATCGCGAGCGCGAGCGACTCAACCGCGTTCTTTAGGCCGTACCGCACGATTGCTCGCTTCGCTGAGACGGCCGCTCCTCACTACTGGGTCGCGCCACTTCTGAATTTCGTGGTCGACTTCACGCGCGTGGCACCCTCGATCCAGGAACATCCGCTACGGACACGCGTTACCGCCCCCTATGTGGGAACCGAAGGTGCCCGGCGTGTCTATCACGAAATCTTCTACCGAGAGGGAAACGCGCTCATCCCGTTTCTCTGTGAGGGCGAGCCGGCCTTCATCGAACCCCTCGCCGACTACCCGGAGCGTCGGGCGCGTGTGGAGTCAGGAGAGAGCGTTGTTACAGCGGCGGCAGTTGGTCGCGTGCCAGCCGATTTCGATCTGGGCGCGCCAGACTGGTTTCCCGCAGACCTTGTGACCCTGCTCGGGCTAAGTTCCGGCCGCACGGTCGCGGTGCCCTTCGTCGAGATCCGTGGGAAAGCAGGAGAGCTCGTCGCGAGGATGCACGTCCGCATCGGCGACGCTGGCCAAAGCCGCGGCACCGCGTTGATCGACGAACAGTTCAATGGGACGACGGGAGCCTTGCTGACGTCATTTCTCGTCTCCAACGTTCGCGACCAGGTTTGGTTCCGCGTCATGCTCAAACACCTCCTGCGCGCCTTTACCGGAGGAGGCACCGTCGAGGACCGCCTCAGCCATCTCTTCCGCGCGGTGGAAGGCGCCTGCGCAGGACTCGGACTCAACAGAGCCCGACCCCTCGAGGTCGAGGCGAGCGTTCGTAAAGAAGTCGAGAGCGGGATCACCGAGGTCATCGACAAGCTCAGCGAGATCGGCGGTCGCTCAACCGATCCCGACCGCGCGCGGATCGCACAACTTCAGAATCGCCTGCGCACGGTCACCGCCAACCGCCCCTCGTTTTCCATCCAACTCTTGGCGCTGCTCGAGAAGGTCGGACTCCCCGACGCTGGCTGGCTCGCTGACTTCAAGTTCCGAGCGAAGAACGAGCGACCCGGCGGGCAAGCCAGAAAGCCGACGAGATGGGCGAGTGCAGCCAGCGACTACCGCAACCGTATCTTCCACTCGGCCTTCATCGACTTCGAGACCTTCGACGTGGACAACGCCTTCGCGTTCATCGGACACGTCTCCGACGTCCTCGCGCGAGTCGTCTTCCACCTGACCGGCTTCGTCGGCGAATACAAGCCACCATGTGGATACGCCGGTGCGCTCACCTACGAACGGCCGAGCTGGGCACAGCCGGAGCGGCTTTCGGCCGAGGTCTTCCGCTACACCAACTAGACGCGTGGGCGCCTGGGCCACTTAGGTGATTGTGTCCGGTCCAGACGGATGCGATCGTCCCCCACTCGACGGTGATCGCGCGGAAGTTGCCGTCGGCGCCGACAGTCACTGCATCGTCCAGGGCCGAGGCCGGTCGCCGGTCTTCTCTCGGGTTCGCTCCCCCATGTCCATGTTCGGCAGGCTTGCGATAGCCGACCGCAGCACCGAGAGCTCCCCGGCGAGCATCGCCGACCGCTAACGTTCGGGTACCGGGGTGCCCCCAGACGGGGCTGAGATCACACCCGCTGAACCTGATCCGGTTCGTACCGGCGAAGGGAGTTTCGTTGGTTCCGCGTTGCTTGACCATCGCCACCTCTGACTCGGGCGGGGGCGCCGGCATCCAGGCCGACCTGAAGGCGTTCGCGGCCGCGGGCTGCCATGGCATGAGCGCGCTCGTCGCGCTGACGGCTCAGAACACGACGGCGGTCGCGGACGTCTTCGAGCTGCCGCCCGAGTTCGTCGTCGCGCAGCTCGACGCGGTGTTCTCCGACATCGGCGTCGACGCTGCGAAGACCGGGATGCTCTTCTCGCGAACGCTGATCGAGAGCGTCGCCGACTACCTCGCCGAGCACCGCGTGCCGCTCGTGGTCGATCCGGTGATGGTCGCGAGCTCGGGCGCACGCCTGCTCCAGGACGACGCGGTCGCGAGCTACGTCGAGCGGCTCTTCCCGCTAGCGACGCTCGTGACGCCGAACCTGCACGAGGCGGAGGTTCTCGCGGGCGTTGCCGCACCGCCCGACGAGCTTGCGCGTCGCATCCACGACCTCGGCGCGGCCGCGGTCGTCGTCACCGGCGGTCACGGCGAGCTCCCTGGCGACACGTTCTACGACGGCCGCGAGCTCGTCACGATCGAGACCGAGCGGCATACCGTCGCAGCGACGCACGGCTCCGGCTGCACGCACTCGGCGACGCTCGCGGCGCACCTTGCGCGCGGCGAATCCGTCCTCGATGCTGCCCGCGCGGCCGCCCGTGCGGCCTCCGGCGCAGTGGCTCACGGGCTCGCGGAGCTCGGCGCCGGCGAGGGCCCGGTCGACGTCCTCCACGTGAAAGGAGCCCGATGACGATCTCTCCTGGCGTGACGCTGCGGGCGCTGCGCGAGCGCAAGCCCCTCGTCCACCAGATCACGAACTACGTCGTCATGAACGAGACCGCGAACGCGACGCTCGCGCTCGGGGCACTGCCGGTGATGGCGCACGCGCGGGAGGAGGTCGAGCAGATGGTCGCGCTGGCCGGTGCGCTCGTGCTGAACATCGGCACCCTCTCGCCCGCGTGGGTCGAGGCGATGCTGGCGGCCGGACGGGCGGCGACCGAGCGCGGTATCCCGGTCGTGCTCGACCCTGTCGGCGCAGGCGCGACCTCGTACCGGACCGACACGGCCCGGCGGATCCTGGACGAGGTCGGCGTGACCGTTCTGCGCGGCAACCCCGGCGAGGTCGCCACGCTAGTCGGCGTCAGCGCGGAGGTTCGTGGCGTCGAGTCGATGGCGGTCGCGTCGGGCCCGAAAGAGCTCGCGGCGAAGGCGGCACACGCGCTCGGCTGCGTCGCGTCCGTGACCGGCCCCGTGGATTACGTCTCCGACGGACAGCGCACGCTCTCGGTCGCGAACGGGCACGAGCTGCTCGCAGCGGTGTCGGGCACAGGCTGCATGTCGAGCGCGCTCACCGGCTGCTTCCTCGCCGCCAAGCCGGACGCGCCGGTCGAGGCCGCGGCAGAGGCGCTGGCCGCCTTCGGCGTGGCAGCGGAGGACGCGGCGCGAGACGCGAAGGGGCCGGGGAGCTTCCACGCCGGGCTCTATGACGCGCTGGCGGGGCTCGATCCGGAGACGCTCGACGAGCGCGCGCGGATCGAATGAGGCTCCACGCGATCGTCGCCGACCTCGAGACGGCGCGAGTGGCCGTCGATGTGGGAGCGACCGTGGTCCAGCTCCGCGTCAAAGGCACGACGGAGGAGGTCGTCGAGGCCGGTCGGGGCTTCCGCGACCTCGGCGTGACCTTCGTCGTGAACGACGACGTCGAGGCCGCGATCGAGCTCGGCGCCGACGGCGCCCACCTCGGACAAAGCGATGCCGGAGCCGAGCGGGCGCGCGCCGCGGGGCTGCTGCTCGGCCGGTCGGCGTCGACGCTCGAGCAGGCGCTCGCGGCGGACGCGGACTACCTCGGCGTGGGGCCGATCTGGGCGACGCCGTCGAAGGACGACGCCGATCCGCCGATCGGGCTCGACCGGCTGCGCGAGATCTGCCGCGCCGTCGCGATCCCGGTCGTCGCCATCGGCGGCATCGACGCGACGAACGCCGCCGACTGCATCCGCGCCGGTGCGGCCGGCGTCGCCGTCATCCGCGCCGCAACCGATCCGGCACTTCGAGCGGCGATCGATGCGGCTCTCTGAGCTCGGTGAGCTCGGCCTCCTTCGCGAGCTGGAGCGCCGCGGCCTCGCGCGCGAGATCGCCGACGACGTCGCGCAGCTCGGCGGCGGCCTCGTCGCCACCCAGGATGCGCTCGTCGAAGGCGTGCACTTCCGTCTCGACTGGATCTCGTGGCGCGACCTCGGCTGGCGCGCGGCGGCCGTGAACCTCAGCGACCTCGCGGCCGCAGGCGCCGACGCGCACGGGCTGCTCGTCACGCTCGCCGCGTCGGCCGAAACAAGGCTCGAGGACGTGCTCGAGCTCTACGAAGGGATGGCCGAGACCGGTGTGCCCGTCGTCGGCGGAGACACGACGCGAGCCGACCGGCTTTCACTGACGGTGACCGCGCTCGGTCGCTCGTCGCGTGTACCCGGCCGAAGCGGCGCGCGCCCAGGCGACGTGCTCGTCGTTACCGGACCGCTCGGCGCCGCCGGAGCGGGGTTCCGGCGCAACGCCTTCGTCCGGCCGCCGCTCCGGCTCGTCGAGGGCCGCGAGCTCGCCGCTCGAGCGACCGCGATGCTGGACGTCTCCGACGGTCTCGCGGTCGACGCGGCACACATCGCCGAGCGCTCCGGCTGCCGGCTCGTGATCGACCTCGACCGGGTCCCGCTCGCCGAGGGCGCCGAGCTCGCCGACCTCGGCTTCGGCGAAGACTTCGAGCTGCTCGCGGCCGTCCGCGAGCCGGGGCGTTTCGACGAGATCGGCCGCTGCGAGGAGGGCAAAGGCGTCGAGCTTCTTCACCGCGGCGAGCCGGTCGAGCTCGGTGGCTGGGACCACTTCGCTTGACCGAGCTCGCCGTCGCGCACCGAGGGATCGAGCTTGCGGTACAGGTCTCAGGTGAGGGAGAGCCGCCGCTCGTGCTCCTTCACGGCGGCGGCGACAATCTCGCCACCTGGAGCGGTCTCGTCCCGCTCCTCGCCGACGAGTTCCGCGTCGTCGCGTTCGACGCCGCAGGCCACGGGCGCTCCACGACGCCGGAGGACGTCTCCGTGGAGGACTTCGTCGACCAGATCGACAGCGTCGCGCATGCACTGGAGCTTCGGCGGGCCATCCTCGTCGGCCATTCGTGGGGTGGCGCGACGGCGCTTCGGCACGCCGCGTCCGGGCGCGCGCTGGCCGCGGGCGTCGTCGCGATCGATCCGGGGCCGTGGCAGCTGGGGCCGAGGCTGCCGCCGTTCGACCCGGCGCATACCGAGGCGCGCGGCTACGGATGGACGGGGACGACGGCGGAGCTCGAGGCGCTCGTCCAAGAGTGGCTGGCGGAGGCCGAGGCGGAAGCTCCGGACGAGCCGCGAGACGTCGTCGAAGCGACGTTTCGCCGCAGCTTCGAGATCGACGCGAGCGGTCTCTGGCACCGGAAGCCCGAGCTCGCGTTCATGTCGAAGTTCGGTCCGCTCGTACGCCACCCGGACGCGATGCTCACGCCCGCTCTCCTGGACACCCTCGCGTCCCCGGCATTGCTACTCGCGGCGGAGGACGGCCTTGTCGGCGCCGCCGCCGGGGTGAAGGTCAAGCGGGTCCCGGGCGGCCACTACGTCCACTGGACGAATCCCGACCGCGTCGCGGCCGCGATCCGGCGGTTCGCGCGCAACTCTTCGGCTTAGAGGTTGCACAACCGATCCCGAGTGGGCACCGTAGAGCGTGACGATGCTGGCCTACCTCGTCAGGCGGGTCGCGTGGGCAGGGGTCCTCTTCTTCGCGATCACGATGGTGACGTTCATCCTCTTCTTCGTCCTGCCGGTCCAGCGCGCGCAGTTCGTCCGCA
>DASUZD010000041.1:0-30999 GCA_036377055.1 Gaiellaceae bacterium
GGCGACGAGGCGGAGGCGGTCGTCGCCGCGGAGCTCTCCGGCCTCGCGCGCTTCGCCGCCTCCGAGGTGCACCAGCCGACCCTGATCGAGAACGTCGTCGTCACGCTCCGGGTCGTCCGAGACGGGAAGTTCGGCTGGGCCTCGACGAACCGGATCGAGGACGACGGCCTGCGCGACCTCGCGGCCCGTGCGGCCGACGCCGCCGAGAGCGCGCGGCGCGACGAGAGCTTCCCCGGCCTCGCGCCGCCCGAGCCGCTCCCGGAGGTCGCGGGCTACGACGAGGAGACGGCGGAGCTCGGCGCGGACGAGCAGGCGCGATCGGCGGCGGCCGCGATCGAGGCCGCGAGCCGCTACCCGGCCTACGGGTACTTCACGAGCGGCGTGACCGAGATCGCCGTCGCGTCGACGACCGGCGTCGCGGCCGAGCAGCGGCTGACGGACGCGACCGCACTCGTGCTCGCGGCCGGCGACGACGCTTCGGGCTATGCGGAGCAGACGGCGTGGGCCGTCGGCGAGATCGACCCGCGAGCCGTCGCGCGCGAGGCGGACGACAAGGCGGCGCGAACTGTCGGGGCGAAGTCGATCGACCCCGGCCGCTACCGCGCCGTCCTCGAGCCGTACGCCATCGCCGAGCTGCTCCAGTACTTCGCCTACGACTCCTTCGGCGGGCAGGGGCTGCTCGAGCAGCGGAGCTACCTCTCCGGCCGGATCGGCGACCGGATCTTCGACCCCAAGGTCTCGATCGCCGACGACGCTCTCGACCCGCGGGGGCTGCCAAAGGCGTTCGACTTCGAGGGCGCGCCGAAGCGGCGAGTCGACCTAGTCGAGGACGGCGTCGCGCGCGGGGTCGTCTGGGACCGCGAGACCGCAGCCCAGGCGCGGAACGGCGCTGCGCCGACCGGGCACGCCCCGCCGTCGCCTCTGCGCGACTACGGGCCGCTTCCCTTCGCGCTGTCGGTCGCTCCGGGCGAGGCAGGCAGCGTCGAGGAGCTCGCCGGGCTCGTCGACGACGGGATCTACGTCACGCGACTCCACTACCTCTCGATCGTCGACCCGCGCGAGGGCGTGATCACCGGCATGACCCGCGACGGCACGTTCCGGATCCGCGGAGGCCGGGTCGCCGAGCCGCTCGTCAACCTCCGCTTCACCGTCGCCGTCCCGGAGCTGCTTGCAGACGTTCCCGGGCTCACGCGCGACACGACGCTCGTGAACCAGAGCGACTTCTACGGCGACCGGTACCCGTTCGGCGTGCTGACGCCGGCGATCGCGACGGCCTCGTTCAACGTAACCGGGACCGGCTCCGCGCCCGGCACCTAAACGCGCTACTTCAGCAGGTGGAAGAGCAGGACCGTGTTCGCGAAGAACAGCACGCCGACGACGAGCGTGAGGCGCGTGAGGTTCCGCTCGACGATGTGCGTGCCGCCCTGCGACTGCGGCGTGAAGCCCATCCCGCCGAGGCCCGTGTCGCGGCCCGAGTGCATGAGGATCAGCCCGACGAGGGCCATCGAGACGACGACGTGCCAGATCGCTACGACCTTGAGCAGCACGCGCCCAGGGTACCAGCGCGTGCGCAGTCGTCTACCGGGCAGCGGCTTGGAGGATCGCGTTCACGAGCTCGGCGGCGATCCGGTCCTTCGTGACGTAGCCGGCGGCGCCGGCCTGACGCGCCCGGTCGACGTCCTCGCGCGCGTTCGAGCCGGTGAGCATCAGGACGCACGCGCCCGCGTTGCGCTCGCGGATGAGGCGCGTCGCCTCGAACCCGTCCATCACGGGCATGTCGATGTCCATCAGGACGACGTCCGGCCGAAGCTGGACCGCGCGGTCAACGGCCTCACGACCATCGTGCGCGTGCCCGACGACGTCGATCCGGTCGTCGGTCTCGAGCAGCGCCTCGAGCGTCTCCGCGAAGAGCTGGTGGTCGTCTGCGATCAGGACGTCGATCTTCTCCTCCGGCATCTGGACGGCGGCTCGTATCTCTCAGGGCCGGAGCTACGCTTCGGCTTGTGGATACACAAGAAAATGCCAGAGAACGGATACAAAAGCTACTCGTTACTGGCGATAACCGGTTGAAGCAAGGCGTTGACCCGGCGAAGGCCCGGCAGAGCTACGAGCAGGCGCTCGAGGTCGCGCGCGAGGCAGGGCTCGAGGACGCGATCCGGCCGCTCGTCGAGATCAGGCTCGCCGACCTCGAGCGGCTCGCTCGAGGATCGCCTCCAGGCGGCGCGCCTGCTCCTTGACGTCGTGGACGGCGGCCGCCGCGCGCGCTGCCTCGTTGGGCCTCGGTAGCGCCGCACCACGGCGGAGCCCGTCGGCGAGCGCGTCCTCGTCGACCGGGTCGACGAGCACGCCCGCCTCGGGCGTGACGAACTCGGGCGGCCCGCCGATCTTCGTCGCGACGACCGATCGCCCGCACGCCATCGCCTCGAGCAGCGACTGCCCGAACGGCTCGATCAGCGACGGCTGGCAGACGACGTGCGCACGGGCGAGCCGTTCGGGGATCGCGTCGTGCGGAACTCGGCCCGTCACGACGATCCGTGCGCGGCCCTCGAGCTGCGGGCGGAGCGGCCCGTCGCCGACGAACGTCAGCGTGCCCTCGCCGAGCGACTCGAACGCGCGGGCGAGCCGGAGCACGTTCTTGCGCTCGGTCAGGCCGCCGACGCAGAGGAACGCGGTCTCGCCGTCAGGCGCGGCGAGGAGCGGGAACCGCTCGAGGTCGACGCCCGAGTCGACGACCTCCGTCCTTCCGCGCGCCTCCGGCACCTTGAGCTCGAGCTCGCGGCGCAGGTAGGCGGAGACCGCGATCACCACGGCGGCACGCCGGACGACGAGCCGCGTGGCGGCAGCGACGCCAGGGACCTCGCCGACGTTCCGCACGTCGCGGCCGTGGGCGGTGACGACGAGCGGCGCGCGCGAGGCGAGCGCGGCGGCGAGGCCGGCCGGGACGAGGAAGTGCGCATAGACGACGTCGGGCCGGAACTCGCGCGCGCGCGTGCGTGCGCGGCGGGCGAGCTCGAGGTGGCGGAGCTTGCCGCCGGCGCGACGGTCGAGGACGGCACGCTCGACCTCGTGCCCGCGTGCCCGCAGCGCAGCCTCGATCTGCGCGACGAAGACGCCCAGGTCGGGGTCGGCCGGGCCGGGGTACATCTGCGACACGAGCAGGATCCGCACGGCGGTAGCGTAGGCTGCGTGATCCGCGCGACCTACGAGCTCGAGCCGGCGGGCGCCGCGGCTGAGCTCGCGCGGATCGAGTCCACAGGTCTTCCGCGAGGGCCGGCACGCGTGCGCGCACGGGTGGTCTCGGAGGCGAATGGCCGCGCGGTGCTCGACTTTCCCGAGGCGAACTGGGGCGGCGACGTGACGCTCCTCGTCTCGGCGCTCCTCGCCGGCGAGTGGGCCGACAGCGCGAGGCTCACGCGCTGCCGGCTCGTCGGGCTCGAGTGGCCGGACGACCTCCTTCCCGGCCCTACCTTCGACGCGCCGGCCCGCGTCCTCGTCGGGGCGATCGTCAAGCCGTCGCTCGGGCTCTCGGCCCGCCGGACGGCCGAGACGGCCGCGGCGATCGGTCGCGGCGGCGCCGACCTAGTGAAGGACGACGAGCTGCTCGGCGATCCGCGCTGGTGCCCGTTCGAGGAGCGCGTCCGCCGCGTGGTCGCATCGATTCCGGACGAGGTTCGGTACGCACCGAACGTGACGGGCCCGCCGGAGTCGCTGCTCGCGCGCGCAGAGCGGGCCGTCGAGCTCGGCGCGCGGGCTCTGATGCTGAACGTCTTCGCGCAGGGGCTTGGCACGCTCGTCGCGCTGCGGCGCGCGGAGCTGGGCGTGCCGCTCTTCGCACACCGCGTCGGAGCTGCGCTCTGGACGAGGCAGCCGAAATTCGGCGTCGCGCCCGCGGTCGTCGCCGGGCTGACGCGGCTCTGCGGCGCCGACTACGTGCAGGTCGGCTCCTTTAGCGGCTCGGTCTTCGACCCGCCCGAGGAGGTGCGCGAGCAGGTCGCAGCGTGTCACCGCGGCCCGAAGCGCGCTGTCGCGGTGCTGGGCGGCGGGGTGGGTCCGGACAACGCGGCCGACCAGGTGCGGCGGTCTGGCGCGAAGTCGCGCGTGATGGTGCTGCTCGGCTCCGCCGCGTATGGCTACCCGGGCGGTGTCGAGGCCGCCGTGCGCGCCACCGTCGAGGCGGTTCGGTGAGCGCCGATCCGATCCCGCCGACGATCGAGTGGGGGGACGGGGTCGTGCGGCTCGTCGACCAGCGGCGCCTGCCGTCCGAGCTCGTCCTGCTCGAGTGCCGAAACGTGGAGGAGCTCTGTGAAGCGATCAGGACGCTTGCCGTCCGCGGCGCGCCCGCGCTGGGCGCGGCGGGAGCGATGGGCGTGGCGCTCGCCGCGGCCGCCGGCGAGCCGCTCGAGGCCGCGGCGGAGCGACTGCGGGCGACGAGGCCGACGGCGGTGAACCTCTCGTGGGGCGTCGCGCGGGCACTTGCGGCCGCGGATCCGGCAGCCGAAGCGGTGCGGATCGCTGAGGAGGACGTCGCGCGGAACCGCAGGCTCGGCGCGCACGGCGCGAAGCTTCTCCCCGTCGGCGCGCGCGTCCTCACCCACTGCAACGCCGGCTCGCTGGCTTGCGTCGGCTACGGCACCGCGCTCGGCGTCATTCGTGCCGCGCACGAATCCGGCCGCCGGCCGAGCGTGTGGGTGGACGAGACGCGGCCCGTGCTCCAGGGCGCACGTCTGACCGCCTGGGAGCTCCAGCGGCTCGGGATTCCGTGCACGCTGGTCGCGGACGTCATGGCCGGGTCGCTGATGGCCGCGAGCGAGGTGGACGCGGTCGTCGTCGGCGCTGACCGGATCGCCGCGAACGGCGACGTCGCGAACAAGATCGGCACGTACGGGCTCGCGGTCTTGGCGCGTCACCACGGCGTGCCGTTCTACGTCGCCGCGCCGGTGTCGACGCTGGATCCGGCCTGCCCCGACGGCAGCGCGATCCCGGTCGAGCGGCGGCCGGACGAGGAGGTGGCGGCTGTCGGCGGTGTCGTCCTCGCGCCGAAGGGCGTACCGGTCGAGAATCGCGCGTTCGACGTCACGCCCGCCGAGCTCGTAACGGCGTACGTGACCGAGGAAGGCGTGGCTCGAGCGCCGGACGAGCTCCCGTTATAACGGCGAGCGCTGGCCGCGGACAGGCCCGCTGGGTGGCAGCCAGCCGGACCGGTCCCACGAGCCGTGTCCGCGGCGCGAACGTCAACACCGGGGTCTGACCCCGAATGCGCGCCAACCACGCGCACGCGTACCCACAGCCGCGCACGCCGACCTCGGCGGCAAGCGCAAGTCGCGCCGCTCGCCGCGGCCGGGGTCTGATCCTCGTTTGGCACGCACGACGCGCACGCCCGCCCACAGCCGAGCCCCGAAGCGACCCGTCGAAGTCGGGCGCCACTCGCCCAACGCTCGCGCGTCCATCTCGTTCCCGAGGGTTCAGAAAGCCGTCGCGCTAGGCGACGCGGCCGGACCGTGCCGCAGGGCCGATCGTGACGCGGCCGGCCGCGACGCGCGGGTCGAGGACCGCGTAGAGCAGATCCACCAGCAGGTTCAGCGTCAGGATGATCACGGCGGTGAAGAAGACGATCCCGATCACCACCGGGACGTCGAAGAAGCCGCTCGCGATCGACGTCACGATCCGCGCGCCGAGCCCCGGTAGGTGGAAGACGGTCTCGACGTAGGCCGCGACGCCGAGCGCGGTGCCGATGTCCATCGCGGTCATCGTCACGATCGGCAGCAGCGCATTCGGCAGCGCGTGCTTCCGGACGACGCGCCACTCCGGCGCGCCCTTCGCGCGCGCCGTTCGGATGTACGGCTCGCCGAGGACGTCCATCATCCGCGACCGGATCACGCGCGAGTAGAGCGCGATGAAGAAGAGCGCGAAGGTCACCCACGGCAGGAGCAGGTGCGAGACCCAGTCGCGCAGGCCGCCGCAGGTCTGCGTGGTGACGGTCGCGGGCGTCCCGAACGCGATTTGCGGCGTCCCGTGCAGATTGCAGTAGCCGCGGCCCGGCAAGAGCCGCCACCGGTCTCCGAGGAAGAGCTGGAGCAGCAGCGCGATCACGAGCGGGTGCGTCGAGAGCCCGATGAGCGAGACCCCGACCGCGGTTCGGTCGAGCGCGGATCCCGGCCGCGCCGCCGAGAGGACGCCGAGCGGGAACGAGAGCAGCAGGACAAGCGCCACGCCTCCGACGACGACCGACGCCGTCACCCCGAGCGCCTGCCAGAGCTCTGTCCGCACCGGTACGCCGAGCTCGTCGCCGTTCGAGGTGAAGGCGACCGTCGCCCACGACTTGCCGAAGTCGCCGTGGGCGACCCGCTTCACGTAGAGCCAGTAGCGCTCGGGCAGCGGCTTGTCGGCCCCGAGCTGGTGTCGTGCGTGCTTGATCTGTGCCTGCGACGCGTGCTTGAGATTGACGAGGAAGCCCGCCGGCTCGTTCGGGATCCGCTCGAACATCACGAAGGTCGCGAGCGTCAGCGCGAGCAGGATCGCGATCGAGACCGCGAGCCGCCGGACGAAGAAGCCGACGATCCGGAGCATCAGGCGCCCTGGGGGTCGAGGGCGGACCGGAGCGAGTCGCCGAGCAGGTTGAAGCAGAGGACGGTCAGGAAGATCGCCAGGCTCGGGAGGATCGTCAGCCACGGCTGGAAGCCGAGGTGGTTGTAGTGGTAGGGCTCGAACAGCGACCCCCACGTCGCGGTCAAGAGCGTCCCCCAGCTCGCAGTCGGCAGCTTGATCCCGACCCCCAGGAAGCTGATGCTCGCCTCGAGCATCACGTTCGTCGCGACGAGGACGGCCCCGTATGCGGCAAGCGCCGGCGCGACGTGTGGGATCAGGTGCTTGCGGATGATCCGGAGGTCGCTCGAGCCGACCATCGCCGCCGCTTCGACGAACTCACGGCTCCGCAGCGTCAGCATCTCGGCGCGCACGATTCGCGCGGGGTAGAACCACGTGAAGACGCCGATCAGGACGACTAAGCCGAAGACCCCCTCGTTCAGGACCCCGTCGAAGGTGACGTGATCGAGGTGCGGCGTCGCCGAGGTCGCGAGCATCAGCAGGAAGAGGAGGAGCGGGAACGCCATCACGATGTCCACGAACCGCGACACGATCGCGTCGATCCACCCGCCGAAGTAACCGGCGACCGCACCGAGCCCGATCCCGAGCACGAGGGCGAGCAGCGTCGCCCCGAGCGCGACCTCGAGCGAGTCCTGCCCGCCGTAGAGGAGCCGCAGGAACTCGTCGCGGCCGAGCGGACCGTCGGCGCCGAGAATCAGCAGCGTGTTCGGCGTCCCCTGCGGGGGCTTCGGCTTGTCGAGCGCGTACTCGTTCGTGACGGGCGGGAGATCGTTGAGCGCGGGGACGCGCGTCCACGGGCTGGCGGGCTTGTCGTTGATGTCGACCGCGTACGGGAACAGGTCGTTCGGCCTGTGGTGCAGCAGGCGTGCCGCGATCGGCGCGCCCGCGAAGACGAGCAGCACGAGGACGCCGATGGAGACGAGGCACGCGAAGCCGACACGATCCCGGCGCAGGCGGCGCCACGCGAGCCGCCATTGACCGGCGGGCGCGACGACCGGCGCAGCAGCAACCCCCACCTCGGGCGCGAGAATACCGCTTTGGATACCCCTTGGCTAGACGCGCGCCTGCAAGCGTTCGCGGAGGCCCTTCGAGCCGGCCTCCGTCAGCCGGACCGCTCGCGTCTCGTCGACCCGCTCGATCCATCCCAGTGCGAAGAGCCGTGAAGCGAGGGCGCCCCCGACCGCGCCGGCGACGTGCGGACGCCGCTCGGTCCAGTCCGTGCAGAGACGCACGAACGGACGGCGTTCCGACCGAAGCCGGTCGACATCGAGGCCCAGCGCCGAGAGGCGTTGCTCCGCGTCGTCCCTTAGGTCGCCGTCGTCGAGAAGCGCGTCCGCGACGGCGATTCCGAGGCGGCCGGCGAGATGGTCGCGGCAGGTTCGCGCAGCGCGAATCGACTCCGACGCGACGTACGAGGCTCGCGGCCGCGGAGAGCTCATGCCTCGGCCTTCGCGGTGTGCGTCCGAACGGCCGCCACGCGACCTGCGTCGCGAAGCGCCGTGAACCAGGCGGCGACGCCGATCGCGACCTGGACGAGCGCCGAAAGCCCGATCAGGGCCGTCGCGTCGCCGGTCGCGCCGAGCAAGGCGCCTCCCGCGATCGACGCGATCGGGATGGCCACGAACGACATCATGCGGCTGATCGCGACCACGCGGCCGAGCACGGCGCGCGGCACCGTTCGCTGCCTGAGCGTGAACCACGTCACGACGATGATCATCGTGAAGATCCCGACCGCGCCCCAGGCGATCGCGATCGCGGGCGCGCTCTTCGCCGGGATCAGGAACGCCGTCGCCGCGCCGGCGCCCAGCATCGACAAGACGATCAGGGCGCCCGCGTGGACCCGCCGGCCGAGCGACGGCGCGAGCACCGCTCCGATCACGGCGCCGACCCCCTGGGCCCCGAAGACGACACCGACGAGCGAGATCGGAAGGTCGCGGTAGCGGACGAGATAGAAGATGAGGTTCGCCTCGATGAGGTAGAGCCCGACGTTCGTGCCGGCCATCAGCGTCGAGCCCCAGAACATGACCCGATCCTCGCGCAGGTATGCGATGCCCTCGCGCACCTGCGCCCAGATCCTGATCCCACGCTCGACGACCCGCGCGTCGGCCGCAAGCCGGATGAACACGATCGCCGAGGCGGAGAGAAGGAACGAGATCGCGTTCGCGAACAGCGCCTGCGTCGTTCCGAGCGCGGCGATGATCCCGCCCCCGAGCACCGGCCCGGCGAAGTTGAGCACGCTCTCGACCGTCTGGAGGCGCGCGTTCGCGCGCTCGAGCTTCTCGTCCGGGACGAGCTCGGGGACGACGCTCTGGAACGCCGGATGGTAGAAGGGGCGCACCGCGGCCAGCGCGAACGCGACGAGGTAGATCATCCAGACCTGCTGCACGCCGGCGACGACGAGCACGACGAGGCCGCCGACGATCGCCGCGGATGCGAGGTCGCTTGCCACGAGGAGGCGCCGGCGGTCGAAACGGTCGGCCGCGAGGCCCCCGAAAAACGAGAAGAAGAGGTAGGGCGCGTACTCCAGCGCGTAGGTCGTCGCCGTGGAGAGCGCCGAGCCGGTCATCTTCAGGACGAGCAGGGGGAGGGCCAGCCGGTAGAGCCAGTCGCCGGTCGTCGAGACGAGGAATGCAGCCAGGAGCAGCGGGAAGTTCCGCCTCCCGGTCATCGCGCGAGCTCGACCTCCTCGGCGCGCTCCCACGCCGCGCGCCACGGCTCGTCCACGTCGCCGCAGACGGCGCAGTCGGGCAGCCGCTCCCAGGACTCCGCTTCGCGCAGGACGAGGTCCTCGAACCGCGCCTCGAGCATCCGCCCAGCCGCAGCCGGCGGTGCGACTCCGGTCGCGAGCCGGACGAGCTCGGTGACGAGGAACGCCGTCTGAGCCGTCACGAGCGGGCAGAACGCTGCGAGGTCCTGCCCGAATCGCTCGCCGGGCCGCTGCCTCGCCTCGATCGCCTCCATCTCGGCGGAGATCGCCGCCGCGACCGGATCGCGCGACTCCGCGCTCGTGCGCCAGCACTCGACGCAGCCGGTCCGGCCGGGGAGGACGGTGTAGTGGAAGCAGCGCTGGGTGTCGACGCCGCCCGTCAGCAGGGCAGTGCGCGCCTGGACGCAGCCCGCGTTCACCCAGTTCGCGACGTGCATCTTCGGCCGGTCGACGGCCGAGATGACGACGTCGCGGTCCTCGACCAGCTCGCGCACGTCGTCCTCCGACGCGAGCCGCGCCTCGACCGCGTCGATCGTCATCGCCGAGCTCAGGGCAAGCGCCCGCTCGGCCGCGGCCTCGACCTTGCGGCGACCGATGTCACGCTCCGTGTAGAGGATCTGGCGGTTGAGGTTCGAGAGCTCGATCGTGTCGAAGTCGACGATCCGGACGTCGCGGACGCCCATCGCGGCCAGGTCGAGCAGGACGTGGCTTCCGACGCCGCCGACGCCGAGCAGGCCCACGCGGGTCTCCTGGAGCCGGCGCTGAAGCTCGTGCTTGCTGAGCTCGAGCGAGGCGTACGTCTCGAAGAACCCGAGGTTCCGCGACCACCGCTCGAGGCCTTCGTCGTCGAGCAGCTCGGGAGCGGCGGCGTCTTCGAGGAGCCCCGCTTCGTCGAGCTGGGCGATCCCCCCGTCGACGTCGTCGGCGCCGAGAGCCGGAAACTCGGCTGCCATCGCCGTCCGCGCCTCCTCGATCGTGCGTGTCCCGTCGAGCAAGGAGAGCAGCCTGCGCGCGATCCCGTCGGGATCCGCGATCTCGATCACGTTCCCACAGCCCTGGAGGCAGACCGTCTCTCCGACCTGAAACACGGGCAGCGTGCTCTTCACTCGGGGCCGGTTTGGCATGAAAAAGCGCCTCCTTGGAGATCGACCGACATGTAGGGGCGATGGGGCGGTGCTCTCGAGGAGCGCCGCCCCAATCGCAGGTCAGCAGACCTCTAGTTCACAGCTGCGCGTCCAGCCAGGCTGGTGCGCCGCGTATTGATATTCAGCAACGCAGTCACCTCCTTCCTTGGCGAGCGACCTGTCGAGGCCGCTCTGGACGACAGAAGCCTGCGCCGGGGCCGCGAACACCCGTTTGCAACAACCCTTACTTGAGTCTCGTGACCCCATGCCCTAGGTGTTCTCTCATGATTTGAAAATCGTAAACCGGCGAAAATCAGGTACGTGATCGAGGCCGAAGAGGCGAGCCGCGCCGACGTCCGCTGGGACCTGACGCCCCTCGAGCCGGCGGCCGGTTCGGAAGAGGCGTTCCGCGAGCTTCTCGACCGGTGCGCCGCGTTCCGCGACACGTACGAGAGCCGCGTCGCGACGCTCGATCCGCGCGACCTGCGCTCGCTCCTCGACGAGCTCGGCGAGCTCTGGAACGAGCTCTCGCGGCTCGCGGCGTACGCGACGCTTCGTCTCGCCGTCGCGGTTGCGGGAACCGAGGAGATCGAGCTCGCGACGACCGCCGACGCCGCGCTCGCGGACGCGGCCGACCTGCTCCGCTTCGTCGAGCTCGAGTGGCTGGCGGTGGCGGAAGACGCCGCGGCGGCCCAGCTCAAAGACGCGGCGCTCGAGCCGTATCGCCATTCCCTCGGCGCGAGGCGGCGGCTCCGCCCGCACACGCTCTCGGCCGCCGAGGAGCGGGCGCTCGCCGCACGGGACGCGGCCGCCGAAGACGCGTGGATCGCGCTCTACGACCAGACGATCACGACCGTCGCGGTCGATCTCGCCGGCTCGGTGCTCACGATCGACGAGCTCCTCACCCGGCTCCGCGACCCGGTCGCCGCTCGACGGCACGCCGCGCTCGAGGCGCTCGGCGCCGCGCTCCGCGAGCGGCTGTCGACGATCGCGCACTGCTACGACTCGCTCGTCGCCGATCGCCTTGCCGTCGACGAGCTGCGCGCGTTCGACGGGCCTCGCGCCGCTCGCGACCTCGAGAACGAGCTTCCGTCGGCCGCGGTCGACCGAATGCTCGCTGCGGTCGAGGATGCGTACCCGCTCGCCCGCGAGTGGTTCGAGCGGAAAGAGCGACTGCTCGGGCTGCCGTTGACGACCGCCGACGAGCACGCGCCGGTCGGGCCGCTTCCCGAGGTCGGCTTCACGGCCGCGATCGCGACGGTCACCGAGGTCCTCGACGGGCTCGACCCGAGGCTCGGGTCGGCTGCTCGGCGTTTCGTCGAGGAATCGCGGATCGACGCCGCGCCCCGTGCCGGAAAGGCCGGGAACGCCCTCTGCCTGAACGTCTCGCAGGACCGCGACCCGTATGTCCTCGTGAACTACACGGGCCGGCTGAGCGACGCCCTCAAGCTCGCGCACGAGCTCGGCCACGGTGTCCATCACGCGCTCGCTCGACAGGCGCAGACCCCGCTCACGTTCGAAGCGCCCGTCGCCGTCAGCGAGATCCCCTCGACCTTGACGGAGCTTCTCGTCGCCGCGGAGCTGATCGCGCGAGCCGCCGACGACGACGTGCGCCGGGCGCTGCTCGCGGAGCGGGTCGAGGCGAGCTTCGACGCGATCTTCCGCCAGGTGGTCATGACTCGCTACGAGCAGGCCGCCTACGAGACGCGCGCCGCGGGCCAGCCGCTGCTCGCCGAACGCCTCTGCGAGCTCTGGCTCGACGCGAACCGCCGGTACTACGGCACGTCGGTCTCGCTTCCGGACGCCTATGCGCCGGGGTGGGCGTACGTCGCGCACCTCGTGCACGGTCGCTTCTACAACTACTCGTACGCGTTCGCGCAGCTCGCGTGCCTGATCCTTCGCGCGCGCCTCCACGACGACCGCGACGCGTTCGCTCGCCGCTACGTGGCGTTCCTCACGAAGGGCGGCTCGCAGGGGCCTGTGCAGCAGCTCGCGGAGCTCGGCGTCGACCTCGAGGCCGGCGACGTGTGGGAGCGCGCCCTCGACGAGCTCGCGTCGCTCGTGCGCGAGCTGCTCGCGGCGACGGAGCCGTCTCCGCCGCCGCATCGGGGCGGCGGCGGAGACGGCGTTCGGGCTTGAGGCGCCGACTCGGCGGCGCCGACCATCAGCACGCACGGGCCTTGCCCGTGCGTGCGTCTGAAACGGCCGGTCGACACGCTGGGACTCATTGCGAAACCGGCTCTTAGCCTCCTGTTTCGACCTGCTTGGCCTTGAAGACGTTCGAGAGATCGTTCACCTCGGCGTCTCGTGTCACGGTCTTCGTGGCCTCGCCGAGGGAGGGCAGGTGGAACCGCGCCTCGATGGTCGCGAGGATCGAGGTCGTGTCGTACTGCGTGTGATCGACGACGAAGTTCCCGCGCAGGAACGGCGAGACGATCAGCGCCGGGATGCGCGTCCCCGGGCCCCACAGGTCGTGCGGACCGGTCGTCCCGCCCTGGCCGGGCGGCGAGACGTGATCCCACTGGCCGCCGAACTCGTCGTACGTGACGATCACCATCGTGTCCTTACTGCAGGCGCTCGCCTGGATCGCCTGGAGCAAGTCGACGAGGTGGCTCGAGCCGCGCGCCTCGCTCGTGTAGCCCGGGTGCTCGTTCTCGAGCCCGATCGGCTTGACGAAGCTGACCGCGTCGAGCTGGCAGCTCTTGGACGAGTCGCTCACGAGGTTCTGGAACTCGACCTCGTCCTTCAGGTGCGCCTTCCGATTGTCGAGACCCGCGGTCGTGCTCGGGTCGAAGGCGGCGAAGTAGTTGAACGGCTGGTGGTGGTACTGGAACACCTTGTTCGGGCAGTTCGGCCACGTCGGGTTCGGGATCGAGTCCGGATCGGTGCAGCCCTCGGCGAGCGTGGCACCGTTCGTCCACCCGGGCGCGCCGACGTCGCCGTCGGCGTTCGACCAGCCGCCCGCGTACCACGCCCAGCTCACGTTCGCCGCGCTCAGCTCGTCGCCGATCGTGTTGCCGCTCTGCGGCGGCAGCTGCGGCGAGCCCCTGAAGGGCTGGAACGCCGGCTGGATCGTGTTCACCGCGAAGTCGCCGCACGCGCGGTTCGGCACGGCCGACGGGCAGAGCTGCGTGAGCTGCCGATCAAGGACCGGGCCGGTGGGCGTGTAGAGCGGGTACGCGGCCGGCATCCCGTTCGAGTCGATGATCGAGTGGTTCGCCACCGGAGCGCCGGGCCATACAGGCGACGCCGCCGCGATCAGCCACTGGTGGTTCAGGAACGACCCGCCGAAGGCCGACTGGAACAAGTCGTCGGCGATCGCGTAGTGCGGGTGCCCGCCTGAGTGCAGGTAGGCGTAGATCGGCAGAGCCCTCGTGTCGTAGTAGCCCTGCGTGAGGCCGACGGCGTCGCTGCCCGTCGTGTAGAGGTTCTGGGCGCCGTCGTTCAGCTGGTACTGCTCCTGGTAGAAGCGGTGCACGATGTCGCGCGTGCAGCCGCCGGGCAGGTTCGACGGGCTCGGCGGCAGGCCGTTCGGCGCGAAGACGCCCGGCTGCGGACACGTGCGCGCGTCGGGCGGCAGGAATGCGTCGATCTCGAACGGGTCGTTCGTGAAGTGGCTCGCGATCCCGTGCGCCGCGTCGGTACACGTCACCGAGAGCGGCGGCGAGGTCAGGTTGACGTCGTTCTGGAGCAGGCAGCCGTACGCGGCGCCGGCCTCGTCGACCTGCGTCGTGTGCGCAGCGTCGGCGTTTGCGAGACCGTTCACGCCCTCCCAGCCGCCGTAGAGGTTGTCGAAGCTGTGGTTCTCCTCGTAGATGACGACGATGTGGTTGATCTTCTGAAGCTGGTCGTCGCCCCGCGCGGCCCCCGCCCCGCCGGCGGCTGCAAAAGCCACGATCCCGCCGGCCAGCGCGAGAAGCGCCGCCCGGCCGAAACTCCTTCGGACGAAGCTCATCCGCTATCCCCTCCCCTTGGTCTCCCCCCCGGGAACTATCGGTCCCCGAACTATGTCACCGAAAGCGGGTCAGATCTAACCGAGCTGGGCGTCGTACGTCCCGAACTCGTCGCGGAGCGCGTTGCAGATCTCGCCGATCGTGCAGCGTGCGCGCAGCGCCTCCCGCATCGGGACGAGCAGGTTGCCCTCGCCTGCGGCGACGCGGCGAACCTTTGCGAGCGAGGCCGCCGCCTCCTCCGCGTTTCGCTCCGCACGCACGCGCGCCGTTCGCTCGAGCTGGCGGCGCTCCGCCTCCGGGTCCAGCCGGTGCAGCTCGATCGGCTCGGCCTCGGGCTCGACGAACCTGTTCACACCGACGATCACGCGCTCCGCCGCCTCGACCTGCGCCTGATAGCGATACGACGCGTCGTCGATCTCGCTCTGGACGAGCCCCTGCTCGATCGCCGCGACCGCGCCGCCCGCCTCGTCCACGCGCTCGATCAGCTCCCACGCGCGCTGCTCCAGCTCGTCGGTAAGCGCCTCCACGAAGTAGGCGCCGCCGAGTGGGTCGGCAGTGTCCGTGCCCCCGGCCTCGGCCGCGAGGATCTGCTGCGTGCGAAGCGCGATCTTCGCCGAGTGCTCGGTCGGGAGCGCGAGCGCCTCGTCGTACGCGTTCGTGTGCAGCGATTGCGCCCCGCCGCAGACCGCCGAGAGCGCCTGGATCGCGACCCGGACGACGTTGTTCTCGGGCTGCTGCGCGGTGAGCGTGGAGCCGCCGGTCTGCGCGTGGAAGCGCAGCGCGAGCGCCTTCGGGTTCGTCGCGGCGAACCGGTCGCGCATGATCCGCGCCCAGAGCCGGCGCGCGGCGCGGAACTTCGCCACCTCCTGGAAGAAGTGGTTGTGGGCGTTGAAGAAGAAGGAGACGCGCTCGCCGAAGTCGTCCGGCGACAGCCCAGCGTCCACGGCAGCCTGGCAGTACGCGATGCCGTCCGAGAGCGTGAAGGCGAGCTCCTGTACCGCCGTCGAGCCGGCCTCGCGGATGTGGTAGCCCGAGATCGAGATCGTGTTCCAGCGCGGGATCCGCTCCGCGCAGTACGCGAAGAGGTCGGTCGTGATCCGCATCGACGGCCGCGGCGGGAAGATGTAGTTCCCGCGGGCGATGTACTCCTTGAGGATGTCGTTCTGAACCGTGCCGCGAAGCTGGTCGCCGCGCACGCCCTGGCCCTCGGCGACGAGCTCGTACAGGAGCAGCAAGAGCGCCGCGGGCGCGTTGATCGTCATCGACGTCGAGACCTCGCCGAGCGGGATCCCCTGGAGCAGTCGCTCCATGTCGGCGAGGGAGTCGATCGCGACGCCGGTTCGCCCGACCTCGCCTACGGCGCGCGGGTCGTCGGAGTCGTAGCCGAGCTGCGTCGGCAAGTCGAACGCGATCGAGAGCCCGCTCTGGCCGTGGTCGAGGAGGTAGCGGAACCGCGCGTTCGTCTCCTCGGCCGAGGCGAACCCTGCGTACTGACGAATCGTCCACGGCCTCCCGCGGTACATGTCCCGGTACGGGCCGCGCGTGAACGGGAACTCGCCGGGTAGCTCGAGCTCGAGGTCCTCGACCTCAGCCGCGGTATAGACCGGCTTCAGCTCGATCCCGGACTCGGTCTCGCGCTGGTTCGTCACGCGAAGATCGTACGCATGCGCCTTCGGCGGACGCCGATCCTCGTCGCGCTCGTCGCCGCGGGCTGCGCCTCACACGAGCGCGTCGTGCCCTGGCGACCCCTGCCGCCGTCCTCGATCGGGCGGCCGCCGCGCGCCGTGATCCCGCCCATTCCGCGCGGCGCGCGCTTCTGCGACGGACCCTCGCTCCGATTCGCGGCGGCGGGCGACGAAGGCGAGAACTCGGTCACGTGGGTGTACTGGTTCACGATCGCGAACCGCGGGCAGCGTGCCTGCGCGCTACGCGGACGGCCCACGGTGACCGTGCTTGCGACCGGAGGCCGTCCGGTCGCGGTCGCGGCGGCTCCCGGCACGTTCGGCGGCGCCTCGCTCGCGGAGCGGACGTTCGGCCTGGCGCCAGGCCATAGCGCCCAGCTGATCGTCTTCGAGACCGACACGTGCCGGATCCTCGGCCGCCGAGCGCGACGCCGCCACGCAGTGGTCGCGCTCATCGCCGCGGGACACACGGTCCGCCTCCGCCTCGCGACGTGCGTCAACGGTGTCACGCTCAGCGTCTCGCCGTTCCAGCCGGTGTTTCCGGAACGCCCGTTTCGGCCGACGCGATTTCCATTCCGCGCCACGATCCTCGGCCACCCGCACGCGCGGCGCGGCGCGACGCTCGTCTACCGCGTCCGTCTCCGAAACGTGTCCGGGCGACCCTTCCGCTTCCCGTGGTGCCCGCTCTTCAACGAGCGGGTTGCGCCGCAGAAGGGCCGGTTCTTCATGCTCAACTGCCGACCGGCCAGGACGATCGAGGCCGGGAAGACAGTCGCGTTCGTCATGCACCTCGCGCTGTCGCCGCACTTCCGTCCGGGGACGAGGACGCTTGTCTGGCGGCTCGTGAACGAGGCCGGCGTCACGCAGGCGCAGGCGAGCGCCCGGCTGACGGTCGAGCGCTGACACCGGATCCGGTATCGTCCGGGCGATGGTCTCGTGGGCGATCCTCCAGGAAGCGCGCCGCCGCGCCGGCCTCACGCAGCGGGAGCTGGCCGAGCGCGCGGGGACGTCCCAATCGGCGATCGCGCGGATCGAGCGCGGCCGCCAGATCCCCTCGCTCGAGACGCTGCAGCGGACCGTCCGCGCCTGCGACCTCGAGCTGCGCTTCGAGCTCACTCCACGCGACACGACGCAGGACGCTGCGATTCGCGCGTCGCTCGCCCTCACGCCACAGGAGCGATTGGAGCAGCTCGAGGAGGTGGCGGCCTTCATCCTGGCGGGGCGGCGGGCGCTCGGCGTTGCGTGACGAGCACTCGCGCCCGCGCTCATTCCGCCCATCGGCGATGCTCGCCGCGCTCGAGAAGGCGGGCGTCGACTACATCGTGATCGGGGGCCTCGCGGCGGGACTCAGAGGGGCCACGCACGTGACGTTCGACCTCGACATCACGCCAACGCGCAGTCGCGACAACCTCGACCGTCTTGCGGACGCCCTCCGCGCTTTGAACGCGCGGCTGGTTGACGTACCGGACGAGGTGGCGGCCGCGTTTCAGCTCGACGGGCTGGCACTCGGCAACGGGTCGATCTGGAACTTCGCCACCGATCACGGCGGTCTCGACGTCGCTTTCGAGCCGAGCGGCACAGGTGGTTACAGCGATCTGATTCGCTCGGCGTCTCCGGTCGAGCTCGAGGGGGTCACCGTTCGCGTCGCAGCGCTCGCAGACGTGATCCGTTCCAAAAAGGCTGCGGATCGGCCGCGCGACCGAGCCGTTCTCAACGATCTTCAGCGGACGCTCGAGCTGGAAGCGGAGCAGCAGCCCGATCGCTAGCTCGGGCCGGCGCCTCCGCGCGGTGCCGCTCGACGCCCGCCGCGGCGTACGCCTCGTCCTCGTCGAGCGTCTCGTGGTGGAGGAGCGCCTCGGCCAGCGAGTCGAGCCTCTCGCGCTCGCGCGTCAGCAGCGCGACCGTGTCCTCGTAGAGCTCGTCGACGATGCGGCGCACCTCCTGGTCGACCATCTCCTGCGTCCGCTCCGAGGGCTGGTCCGTTCCCGGGAGGAGCGGGCCGCGGCCGTCCTGGGGCAGCACGGCGATCGGTCCGACAGCCGGGCTCATGCCCCAGCGGCCGACCATCTGACGCGCGATCTGCGTCAGCTGCTGGATGTCCGACTCAGCGCCGGTCGTGACCTCGCGGAACACGACCTCCTCGGCGGCTCGGCCACCGAGCGCGACCTTGATCCTCGCGCGGAGCTCGTCCTCGGCGTAGTTGAAGCGGTCGGCCTCCGGCGCCGCGAACGTGACTCCGAGCGACATGCCGCGCGGGATGATCGAGACCTTGCGCACAGGGTCGGCGCCGGGCGTCAGCATCCCGACGATCGCGTGGCCGCCCTCGTGGTACGCCGTCAGCCGGCGGTCGTCCTCGCTCATCATCACCTTGCGCGCGGCGCCGAGGACGATCTTCTCCAGCGCGTCGGTGAAGTCGTCCTCGTGGACGGAGTCGCGCTCGCGGTGGGCGGCGAGGAGCGCCGCCTCGTTCGCGAGGTTGGCGAGGTCGGCGCCGACCATCCCCGGCGTCGAGGCGGCGATCCGGTCGAGGTCGACGTCGGGCGCAAGCGGGACGCCGCGCGTATGCACCTCGAGGATCTTCCGGCGGCCGATCCGGTCGGGCGGCTGCACGGCGACGCGTCGGTCGAAGCGGCCCGGGCGGAGCAGCGCAGCGTCGAGAACGTCAGGGCGGTTCGTCGCGCCGAGGACGATCACGCTCGTCGAGGAGTCGAAGCCGTCCATCTCGGTCAGGATCTGGTTCAGCGTCTGCTCGCGCTCGTCGCTGCCGCCGAGACCGGCGATGTTCCCTCCGCGCGCCCGCCCGATCGCGTCGAGCTCGTCGATGAAGACGATCGCCGGCGCCGCCGCCTTGGCCTGGGCGAAGAGGTCGCGCACGCGAGACGCGCCAACGCCCACGATCGCCTCGACGAACTCCGATGCAGACATCGAGAAGAACGGCACGTTCGCCTCGCCCGCGACAGCGCGTGCGAGCAGCGTCTTGCCTGTCCCCGGAGGCCCGGAGAGCAGCACGCCGCGCGGGATCCGTCCGCCGAGGCGGCGGTACTTGTCCGGGTTCTTCAGGAACTCGACGATCTCCGACAGCTCGGCCTTCGCCTCGTCGATTCCAGCCACGTCCGCAAAGGTCACGCGCGTGCCGGCCGGCTCGTAACGGCGCGCCCGCGAGCGTCCGAACGCGCCCAGCATCCCCTGGACGTTGCCGGCCCGGCGTATGAACCGGAACAGGAGGAACAGCAGGAGGAGCGTCGGCCCGAAGCCGAGGAGGAGGCTCTGCCACCACGGGGGGCCGGTGTCGAGCGGCTGGGCGTTGATCGTGACGCGATGGTCGACCAGGAGCTTCGAGAGCGCATCGGTATTCGCGAACGTCGGGACCTCCGTCCTGAAGCGGCGCGTCTTGTCCGCCTTGCCGTACTTCGTCGGCTGCTCGAACAGCCCCTCGATCGTCGTGCCCTTCGACGTGATCGCATCGACGTTCCCCTGCCGGACCTGTTCCAGGAAGAACGGGCTATACGGAATTCGGACGCGCGGACGGTGGGTCGCGCGCGACGCGGCCCAATAGTTGAACGCTAGAAGGACGGCCGTGGCGATGGCCAGCCATGTCACGCGCCGCCACGGCTTCTCGCGGCTCGCCGGGTCGATCCGCCACCTGGGCGGGCGCTGCGGCGAGCGAGGGTCGGAGGGCTGAGGCGTCGACATACGCTTACGTGGTGCTCGTCACGATAAAGCTGTTCGCCGGTCTGCGGGAGCGTGCGGGATGGTCGCACCGCGAGCTCGAGCTTCCTGACGGCGCCCGGATCGGCGACGTCTGGGGACAGCTCGACCTCGGGACACAGCCGCGCGGCCTCCTCTACGCGCTGAACAAGGGCTACGCCGACCGCTCGACGACGCTCTCGGAGGGGGACGAGCTCGCGTTGATCCCGCCCGTCTCAGGCGGCTCGTTCCGGCTCTCCGAGGAAGCGCTCTCGCTCGACGCGGTGGTCGACGAAGTGCGGACCGAGGAGGCCGGAGCGATCGCGACCTTCGTCGGCACGACGCGAATCGAGTCGCGCGGCCGCCGCGTCCGCTGGCTCGACTACGAGGCGTACCCGGAGATGGCCGAAGACGTGATGGCCCAGATCGCGGACGACCTGAAGCGCCGCTACCGGCTGTGCGAGGTCGCGATCCACCACCGCGTGGGGCGCGTCGACATCGGCGAACCGTCGGTCGTGATCGCCGTCTCGGCGCCACACCGAGGCGACGCGCTGGCCGCCTGCAAGGACGCCATCGACACCCTCAAGGAAACCGTCCCGCTGTGGAAGAAGGAGGTCTACGAAGGCGGCGAGGAGTGGATCGGGAAGGGCTCTTAAGGGGCGCCGGGCCCTCGCATGTTGTGGATCTCGTACTCCTCGCGGGGCGGCGGCCCGCCCTCCGGCGGCGCGGCGCCGATCCGCTCCATTGCCGGCATGAGCGTCTCGCGCTCGAAGCGCTCGTAGGCCTCCTTCGACTCCCAGACGTCGACGATCCGCATCCGGCCGTCCTTCTTGGACGACGTGTGCAGGATCAGCCCTTCGGGATCCTCGCTGATCGCGGCATTGACCTGGTCGTACTCCTCCGGCCCGACTGGAAGCTCGCTGATGAACCCCCACGCCATCGTGTCCTCCCTTCGTCGATGCCTGCCCCGGGCGGAGTCTAGGTTTCTTCCGCGAGCTCGTGCGCGGCAGGCTCAGGCGGCGGGCTCCGGAGCAGGACGACGAGGCCGAGCGCGAGCCAGAGCGTGACCACGACCGGGGCGTAGCGCGTCGGCGAGGTCGGGAGCGGATGCACGGACTTCCACGCCGCCCAGACGAGCGCTGCCGTCGACGCGACCGGGAAGAGCAAGTGCAGCACCGGGTTCAGCTCGCGCCGGGCCTCGCCGGTGAAGTAGCGGACGACGCCGAGGTTCCCCGCGCCGTAGATGAAGACGAGCGCGAGGCTGAACACGAGCCCGAGGAGCACGAACGCCTGGAACGGCCCGACCCATGCGCCCAGGCCGAGGCCGAGGACGAGCACGTCCGCGAGCTGGAGCGCGATCGCGCGCGTCGGGGTCCTATAGCGCGGGTGCAGCTCCGCGAGCCCGCGCGGTAAGGCGCCGTCGCGCGCCATCGAGTACCACATCCGGGTGGCGACGTTGTTGCACGCGACCGCCACGCCCAGGGCAGAGTTGAGCAACGCGAAGAGGACGAGCACCCACGCGCTGCCCCAGAGCCGCTGCGCGAGCACGAACGTCGGGAACTGGCGCGAGAAGAGGAAGCCGAAGAGGTCGTTCGTGCCCCAGCCGACGAGGATCCCCCACGAGCAGAAGACCATGAAGACGCCCATCCCGACGAGCGAGACCACCATGGCGAGCGGGACGGCGCGCCGCGCGGCGCGGCTCTCCTCCGCGAGCGGCGCCGCTGCCTCCCAGCCCGAATAGCTCCCGATCGAGAAGACGATCGCGAGGTAGAGGCCGCGCAGGGTCGGCGAGGTCGAGAAGCGGAACGGCTCCGCGTTCACGCCTCCAGAGCCTGGATCGACGATCCCCGAGATCGCGAGCGCGACGACGATCGCGACCTCGGCGAGGCCGAGGACGACGAGCGTCCGCACCGAGAGCTGGATCCCGCGGTGCGCGACGACGGCCGTGAGGCACGCGCCGCCGGCGAGCCACACCCACCACGGCACGTGGACGCCGTACTCGGCGCGGAGCGAGGCGTCGAGGATCGAGCCGAGGTAGGCGAGCATGAAACCCGGCAGGATCGGCGAGTAGAGCGCGTACATCCAGGCGGTCAGGAAGCCGGCGCGCGCCCCGAGCGTCCGGCTCGTGTACGCGTAGTAGCCGCCCGCGGACGGAAACCGCTTCGCGAGCTCCGCCGCCGACAGCGCGAGCATGAGCGCGATCCCGAACGAGACGACGAGGGCGAGCGGCACGGCCGCGCCGGCGAAGAGGACGAGAAACTGGAGCGAGAGCAGCAGCGTGACGGCCGGCGCGAGGTGCGTCGTCGACTGGAGCAGGACGCCTGGAAGGCCGATCGCGCCCTCCCGCAGGGCCCGTGCCGGCGCTCCCGTACCCTTCGCGGACGATGCCACGGACCCGAGCGTACGAGACGCCGGGGTGGACGCAGAACCTGATCCGCGCGTCGCGCCTCGAGCAGGGCGAGCGCGTGGCCGTCGTCGTCGACGAGCCGCTCGTCGAGGAGGGGTCGCAGCTCCTGGCCGCGCTACAGGACGCGGGCGCCACCCCGCGGCTCGAGCTCTGGGCAGGCAAGCGGCCGCTCGCGCACGCGCCGCCGGGCGCGCTGGAGGCCGTGCGCGACGCCTCGCTCCTGCTCTTCCTCGCGCAGGCTCCGCGCGGCGACGAGGCCGCGGCGCGGTTCGAGCTGAGCGAGGGCCTGCTCGGGCGCGGCGGGCGCGGCATCTTCCTCGGCTTCGTCGACGGCGCGCTGCTCCGGGGCGAGCTCTCGGAGCCGGGCGTCGACCTCTCCGACACCGCGCGGAGCCTGCTCGCGGAGGTCGAGGGCTCGCGCGAGCTGCACGTCGGAGGCGCGGCCGGAACGGACCTGACGCTTCGCGTCGAGGGGCGGCCGTGGCTGTCGGACGCGCTCCCGCTCGGGCCGGGCGACCTCGCGAACTATCCGAACGGCGAGATCTTCATCGCCCCGCACGCGGACGGGGCCGAAGGCGTGCTCGTCATCGACCTGACGATCCCGTACACGGTCGAGGGGCTCGTCGACGAGCCGGTGACGATGCGCTTCGAGCGCGGACGCGCGGTCGCGATCGAGGGTGGCCGCGCAGCTCAGATGCTGCGCGAGCTCGTCGGGGACGCCGGCCGAGGCGCGGACGTGATCGCGGAGCTCGGGATCGGCTTCAACTCGAACGTCACGCCGAGGGGTCACGTCATGCTCGACGAAAAGGCCGCAGGCACCGCGCATGTCGCGATCGGGCGGAACACCGGCTCGTACGGAGGGGACAACGAGGCCGAGATCCACGTCGACTGCGTCTTCTCGGACCCTCAAGTCACTGCCGACGGCCGGCCGATACAGCTACCGTGAGCACGGTGAAGCCGCCCTACCTTCCCGAGCAGCAGGAGTACGAGCCGCAGGCCTGGCAGGCGCCGGAGGACTACCAGTACAGCCCGATCCGGCCGCAGCGGACCTGGCGCGACGTCCTGCGCCGGATCTGGGCGCCGATCGCCGCCGCCGGCGCCGCCCTCGTCAAGTACGGCGCGATCCTGTTCAAGGCGAAGTTCCTCTTCTCGATCTTCATCTCGTTCGGGGTCTACCTCTGGATCGGCGGTGTGTGGTTCGCGGTCGGGCTGATCGTCCTGCTCTTCGTGCACGAGATGGGCCACGTGATCGAGGCGAAGCGGCAGGGGCTCCCGGTGAGCGCGCCGATGTTCATCCCACTGCTGGGCGCGATGATCACGCTGAAGCAGAACCCGCGCGACGCCTGGCACGAAGCGCGGCTCGCGCTCGCGGGCCCGATCCTCGGCTCCCTCGGCGCGGCTGCGATCTACGCGCTCGGCGTGGCCGAGGACTCGAACCGGCTGAAGGCGATCGCGTTCCTCGGCTTCTTCATCAACCTCTTCAACTTGCTGCCGATCCCGCCGCTCGACGGCGGCCGAGCCGTCGCGGCGCTGCACCCTGCGCTCTGGCTGATCGGCCTCGTCGGGCTCGGCGCGCTCACGGTCCTGCGGCCGAACCCGATCCTGATCTTGATCCTCGTGTTCGCGGCGATGGAGCTGTGGCGCCGCTGGCAGATGCGCGGCCACCCCGCGGCGCGCGCGTACTACCGCGTGCTCCCGTGGCAGCGAGCGGCCGTGGCCGCGACGTACTTCGGGCTCGCCGCGCTGCTCGTCCTCGGCATGCACGAGACGCACGTCCCGCGCAATTTCTAGCTCGCACGTCGACGACCGCAGGCTGCTCGCCGCGGAGCCCGGCGACATCGACGGCGACGTCGCGCGGATCAGCGAGGAGTTCCGCCGCGGCTTCGAGGCGGTCGCCCGCATCGACCGGCCCGCCGTCGCGATCTTCGGCTCGGCCCGCGTCGCCGAGCACTCGGCGCCCTACCGTGAGGCCCGCGCGGTCGCCCGGCGGTTCGGCGAGCGCGGCTGGGCGGTCGTCACGGGCGGCGGCCCCGGCGTGATGGAGGCCGCCAACCGCGGCGCGAAGGAGGGAGGCGGCCTCTCGGTCGGGTTCAACATCCGGCTCCCGCACGAGCAGCACCAGAACCCCTGGCTCGACATCGCTTACACCTTCGACCACTTCTACGCGCGGAAGGTCTGCTTCGTGAAGCCGGCGGAAGGCTTCGTGATCTTCCCGGGCGGCTTCGGGACGCTGGACGAGCTCTTCGAGTCGCTGACGCTGATCCAGACCGGCAAAGTGCTGCACTTCCCCGTCGTCCTCTTCGACACGGACTACTGGGGCGAGCTGCTCGACTGGATGCGCGCCGAGCTCCTGGCCGACGGGATGATCTCACCCGACGACGTCGAGCTCCTCCACTCGACCGACGATCGCGAGCGCGCCGTCGAGATCGTGCTCGAGTGCTACGAGCGGCGTTGCGCCCACGTGCCGGCGGAGCCGGAGAAGGCGGACGCTCAGTAGGCGCGCCCGCTATTCGGTCGGCGGGATGACGAAGTCGTAGTGCGTCGCGCCCGGCCCGTAGATCGTCGTCGGGCCGACCGGGGTGTAGCGGCTGAAGAACGAGTCCCTCCGGATGACCCGGCCGTGCTCGCGCACGGTGCGGTCGACGGTCACGTCGAAGCCCGGCTCGCCTGTTCCGGCCACGACGCGAACGGACCCCGGCGGCGCCGTCGGGTCGAGCGCGTAGCTCATCTTCGGCTGCGTCCAGTGCGTCTGCGGCGACGTCCTCGCGGTCACCTCGCGGCCCTGCGGCGTCCCGTAGAACGTGAACGTGAGCGTCGAGTCGGTGTACGAGGACTTGATCAGGATCCCGTGCTTCAGGTCGTTCCGGAACTTCAGGTCAGGCCCGCCCCAGGAGACGGTCGCGTCACGCCCGAACGGGTAGTGCGAGATGTAGAAGCCGTGGTTGTGGCGCTCGAGCACGGGCAGGCCGGTCTGGAACGCGTCGTTGAAGAGCGTCGTCGCGGTCTGGCAGACGCCGCCGCCGATCGCCGGTAGCAGCAGGCTGCCGACGATCATCTGGCCTTCGAGGAAGCCCCGCCCGGGCGTCCGCGGGCCGACGACGCGGTTGAACGAGAAGACCTCGCCCGGCCGGATGATCGTCCCGTCGACGTAGTCGGCCATCAGGTGCACGTTGTGGATCCGGTTCGCCGACGACGGGCCCATCTCGGTCGTGTACGAGACGAGCTTCTCTCGGATCCCGAGCGCCTGCGCCTCGCGCGTCGTGAACGCTGCCGACACCGGCTGGAGCGCGAGGGTCGCGGTGCGGTCGTTGCTCCGTGCGGCCGTCGTGACCGCGCGGGCGAGCGTCGCCGGGTCGAGGTCGTAGCCCGCCTTCGACGGGACGACGCGGACGGAGGAGCCTGCGATCTCGAAGCGGGCGTTCGCCGGCTCGCGGCGCCAGCGCTGCACGAGCGGCCGCACGGTGGCGGCGAGCGGCGCCTGCGCCAGCGATACGGCGTATCGGCGGCCTGTCGGCACGAACCGGACGAGCTTCGCGAGCCTCCTCGACGAGAGGGTTCCGACCGCGTGGTCTCGGTAGCGGACGCTTACCGGAGCGGTGAGCATCTCCCGCGCTGTTTGGGCCGCTTCGAGCGCGGCGGCGTCAGGGATCGGAGGCGCCGCGCGGCGGAAGTGCGCGCCGACCGTCGTCGAGCCGGTGAGGACGCTCGCGCGGAGCGCGTCGAAGAGAGCGTGCTCGGCGACCACGCGCCCCGGGCGGCCGGGGACGACCACCGGGTTGAGCGAGTGGAGCCGGACGGTCGCAGGCACGGCCGCGACGCCGAGCCGGTTCAGCTTCTTCACGAGAAGGCCCGCGGCGATGCGGCGCAGGCGGAGGACCGGCTCGATGCGGTGCGTCGGCGGGATCGGCGCGAGGAGCGACGCGACGCGTGACGTGGTCGATGCCCTGCCGGCGGCGAGCGCCGCGTCGGCGGTCGCGCCCGCGTCGAGGCGGAGCAGCCGGTTGAGCGGGACGTCGAGTCGGCGGCCGCCGACGGCGATGGAGACGTCGCGCTCGAGCCGAGCGCGGCCGATCGCGCGGATCTTCCGGATCGCCTGCAGCCGGGACGACCCCGCGAGGTCGACGCCGAGGACGCGAACGCCGGGCAGCGCCTCGCCGCGGTACGCGTGGTCGCGGACGGCGAAGGTCACGGCAACGGCCGCCACGGCGAGCACGAGCACGAGTAGCGGGATGTAGCGCGGCGCGAAGAGCCGCAGCGACCTGCGCCTGCGCCGCGGAACCCGCTCCAGAACCGGAATCGCCATGGGCGGCCGACTCTACCTACCTACACTTTCGGCATGGACCTGCGCGAGCTGCCGGCCGTGGACGAGTTGTTGCGAGACGAGAGGCTCGCGCGAGAGCCGCACGCGCTCGCGGTCGAGGCGGCGCGCTCGGCGCTCGAGCGTGCGCGCGAGGAGATCCGCGCGGGCGTCGACCCGGGCGACCTGGCCGAGCGCGCGCTGGCCGAGCTCGCCGCGCTCCGGCGCCCCAGCCTGCGGCGCGCGATCAACGCCACCGGCGTCATCGTGCACACGAACCTCGGCCGCGCGCCGCTCGCGGAGCGGGCGCTCGAGCGCGTGCGCGAGGTCGGGCTCGGCTACTCGAACCTCGAGTACGACGTGTCGTCGGGCTCGCGCGGCTCGCGCCAGGACCACGTCGCTTCGCTGCTCCGGAGGCTCACCGGCGCGGAGGCCGCGCTCGTCGTGAACAACAACGCCGCGGCAGTCCTGCTCGCCCTGGCGGCCCTCGCGGACGGGCGCGAGGTGATCGTCTCCCGCGGCGAGCTGATCGAGATCGGGGACGGCTTCCGCATCCCCGACGTCCTCGCCCGGTCCGGTGCACGTCTCCGGGAGGTCGGCACCACCAACCGCACGCGTGCTGGCGACTACGAGGCTGCGATCGGGCCGGAGACCGGCGCGCTCCTGCGCGTGCACCAGTCGAACTTCCGCCTCGTCGGCTTTGCGGCACAGCCGTCCGTTGCGGAGCTTGCGCGTGTCGCATCGCGGCACGGCCTGCCGCTCGTCGACGACCTCGGCTCGGGCGTCCTCGTCGAGCTCGAGGACGAGCCGTCCGCGCGGCGCAGCCTCGCCGACGGCGCCGACCTCGTCTGCTTCTCCGGCGACAAGCTCCTCGGCGGGCCGCAAGCAGGGGTCGTCGCCGGGCGCGCCGAGCTCGTCGAGCGGCTTCGGCGCCACCCGCTCCAGCGCGCGCTCCGCGCCGACAAGCTCACGCTCGCCGCCCTCGAGGGGACGCTCGCGCTCCAGCTCGAGGCGCCGGACGAGATCCCGGTCGTGCGAATGCTCCACGAGGATGTAACGCACGTGCGGGCTCGTGCGGAACGGCTTGCGGCGGCGGTCGGCGGCGCGGTCGAGGCGACGGTGGCCCGCGTCGGCGGGGGAGCGCTCCCGCTCGCCGAGCTGCCGAGCTTCGCGTGCGCGATCGAAGAGGAGCTCGCGGCGCCGCTCCGAGCGGAGGAGCCGCCGGTCGTCGGCATCGTCAGGGACGGCCGCCTCCTGCTCGACTGCCGCACGCTGGCGGACGCCGAGGTCGACGAGGTCGCCGCTTCCGTCGCCGCCGCGCGATGCCGCTGACGGTCGGAACCGCCGGTCACATCGACCACGGGAAGACGTGGCTCGTCCGCGCGCTGACGGGCAAGGACACCGACCGGTTGCCCGAGGAGCGGGAGCGCGGGATCTCGATCGACCTCGGCTACGCGCCGCTGGAGCTCCCCGACGGCCTTCGGCTGAGCGTGATCGACGTCCCCGGGCACGAGCGCTTCGTCCGGAACATGGTCGCGGGCGCGACCGGGATCGACCTCTTCCTGCTCGTGATCGACGCCGCCGAGGGCGCCCGGCCGCAGACCCACGAGCATCTGGCGATCCTGCGGCTGCTCGGCATCGAGCGCGGCGTGGTCGCGGTCACGAAGGCGGACACCGTCGACGACGAGACGCTGGAGCTCGCGCTCGAGGAGGCGCGGGAGCTCGTACCCGAGGCCTCGGTCGTGGCCGTGAGCGCGAAGACCGGCGTCGGCCTCGACGAGCTGCGCGCTGCGTTGGCCGCAGTCGCGGGCGAGGACGAGCGCGAGCCGCTGCTCGGCGCCACGCGGCTGTACGTCGACCGTGCGTTCTCGCTGCGCGGCATCGGCACCGTCGTCACCGGGACGCTCTGGTCTGGGACGATCGGCGAGGGAGACGAGCTGCGCGCCGAGCCCGGCGGCCTCGACGTGCGGGTCCGAAGCGTGCAGGTGCACGACCGGCAGGTGGACCGAGCCGAGGCGGGCCAGCGCGTCGCCGTCAACCTCGCGGGCGTCGAGCGAACTGCGCTGCGCCGCGGCGACGCGCTCGTCGAGCCGGGCGCCTATCCAGTCAGCTACCGCCTCGCCGTCGCGCTCGAGGAGCTCGAGCCGATCGCCGACGGCGCTCGGCTGACCGTCCATCACGGCACGGGACATGTCCCGGCGCGCGTCGTCCGCTCGGGCGAGGCGTACGCACAGCTCCGGCTCGCGGCGCCCGTGGTCGCCGCGCGCGGCGACCGCTTCGTCCTGCGGGGAGCGACGACGGTCGGGGGTGGACGCGTGCTCGATCCGGCTCCGCCCCGGCGACTGGATGTCGGGAGGCTCGGGCTTCTGGCCGAAGGAGATCCCGCGTCGATCGTCCAGGCGATCGTGCGAGCGCCGGTGAGGGGCGCCGAGCTCCAGGCGCGCGCGCTCCTCCCGCCGGGCGAGCTCGCGCGCGGCCTCGCCTCGCTCGAGCAGGCGGGCGACTGGTACTTCGCGCCGGAGTGGCTGGAGGACCTTCGCGCGCGTGCGCGCGCGCGGCTTGCAGACCGCGCGGAACGCTCCCCGCTCGATCCTGGGCTGCCGCTCGCGGAGCTGCTCCCGCGCGAGCCGTGGGCGGCTCAGATCGCGCCGCTCCTCCACTTCGAGCGCCGAGGCGCGAAGGCATATCTTCCCGGCGTCGTCGCGGCGCTCGGCGATCGCCAGGCAGAGGCCGAGCGGCTCGAAGCCGAGCTCGCGGCGGCCGGGGCGAACGCGGTGAAGGTGACGGACGCGGCGCTCGCGCGCTACCTCGAGCGCGAGGGCAGGCTCGTCCGGCTCGGCGACGGCCTCGCGGTCTCGGCCGCGGTTTATGACCGCGCCCGGGCGGCGCTGGTCGAGGAGTGCGAGGCCGCGGGACGCATCACCCTCGCCCGGTTTCGCGACCTGCTCGGCACCTCACGCCGCTCGGCGCAGCTCCTGCTCGAGCGCTTCGACGCCGACGGCTTGACGCGCCGCGTGGGCGACGAGCGCGTGCTGCGGCGAGCCGCACGACCGTAATTCGACCTGGCCTTTCCGGACAGTTGTCTTTTGCGTTCGGAGTGTGTAGTTTCGTTGCGGCCCACCGCTGGCGGATACGAACGCAGTGAAGGAGGCAAGAAGTGGAGCCGTCTGCCGACCGCAACGGGTGGCCGTTTCGCCGCAAACTCATCGCCCTGACCGCAGTGCTGCTGATCGTGCTTCCTGCCGCGGTCGCCTACGCGGGAACTCAATTCATCTACGCGAGCGGCACGGGAGGCGTCGGTGGGGTGTTCAAGGTCGGGAACTTCACCGGGCGCGACTACAACCAAGTCTGGCACCAGTCCGGCAAGAAGTGGACCGTGCTGTACCACCTGACCGACGGCAGTGACGTCGCGATCGTCACGAACACCGACAATCCGACCCGGTGGGGTGGTCATATCGGCTACGCCGATGCGTGGTGCAACAACGTAACCGACAACAGCTTCACCACGTGGACCTGTCAGACCACTCGCTAGGAGCTCACCGATGAAGAAGATCAGTCGGCCCTCGTTCGTGTTGGGATTCGCAGCCGCGATCGGTGCTCTGATCGCGTTCGGAGCAGTCGCCGTCGCGCGGCCGCATCCCGCACTTCGCCCTGCACGAGCGGCCGTGACCAAGACGGGCGCGCCGTCGCGCGATCCGCTGGCGGTCCTTTCGCGCCCGCGAAGCGCGAAGGACGAGCTTCCCCCCGGGCTGGCCCAGAGCGTTGCCGACCTTGCGGGTGGTCCGGAGCTCGCGCCCGCCGTGCGGAACGGAGCGGTACACGGTGGGTTGAGCCACCTGGCCCTTGCCGATCTCGGATCGAAGAACATCTCGCTCTATATCGTCCCGACCGCGAAGGGCCGCGTCTGCCTCGTAATGGCAAACGGGCCGCAGGGCTGCACCACGGTCGACTTCACCCCCGAGCAACCGGGGACATGGGGCATGTTCGACGGCGACGGCTACCGGACGGGTGCACCCACCAGCGTCTACGGGCTCGTGCCGAACAACGCCACCCGCGTCACAATCGTGGACGACCATGGCGCGAGTACCGTCGCGCGGCTCGCAAACAACGCCTACTTCCTCGAGCTCCAGGACGCGACCGCGCTACCGAAGAGCATCCTCGTCGACTTCTCCGACGGTGGCTCCGCCACGATGGAGGTGCCGAAGATCACGGTCGGCGTCTATACCGGCGCGAGCGCAGAGTCGAGCCAGCCGAGCGCCCCAGGCACGCGACGGCATTAGTCGAGGTCTGCCGCGACCATCCGCCGTTGCTGCGCGACGCCGACGCGGTCTGGCAACGCTCGCACGACCGCATTGCGGATCGCGCACCCAAGAGCCGTCTTCCGCTGCGCCAGCGCGCCCGCCTGACGCGACGCGCGGATCAGCCCGTTCGCGCGCTTCTTCCGCCGCTGCTCGTACCGCCGCAGCGCCGGCTCGATCTCGCCGCCGCGCGCCCGAGCTCCAAGCCGAGCACGACCGCGTCCTCGAGCGCCTGCGCCGC
>DASUZD010000042.1:0-10929 GCA_036377055.1 Gaiellaceae bacterium
CGGATCACCGTCGCGTCGATGAGGACGGCCGCGGCGAGGCCGACGCCGGCCTGCTTCAGCTCGAGCGACGAGAGCGTCCCGAAGAGGGCGAAGACGCAGACCATCACCACGGCGGCGGCGGTGACGACGCCGGCGGTGAGCGCGATCGAGCGTCGCGCGGCTAGCTCTGTGGGCTCGCCGCGGTCGACGGCCTCCCGCACGCGGCTGAGGATGAAGACGTGGTAGTCCATCGAGAGCCCGAACAGGACGACGAAGAGGAAGAGCGGGAGCCAGGAGACGATCGTGCCGTTCGAGTGGAAGCCGAGGATCGGCTCGGCCCAGCGGTGCTGGAAGACGAGCGCGAGCACGCCGTACGATGCGCCGACCGAGAGCAGGTTCAGCGCGATCGCCTTCAGCGGCACCACGATCGAGCGGAAGGCGACGAGGAGCAGCCCGAACGCGAGCGCGAGGACGAAGGCGAGCACGAACGGGAGCGCGTGGCGGATCTGGCGGGTGAAGTCGACGTCCTCCGCCGTGGGGCCGGTGACCGCGGTCTCGGCGCCGCCAAGGGTCGAGGGGATCAACCGCTGCCGCAGCTCGAGCACCGCGTCGCGGCTCGAGGCGTTCGCGCCGTTGCCGGTGAGCGGGAGCAGGAGCGCTCCTGCACTGCCGGCGCCGGTGGAGGCGGTCCTGATGGGGTCGACCGGCTTGTGCGCGACACCCTCGCGGACCGCGAGCAGGCTCAGCCGACGCAGCTGCCGCCGGAGCTGCGGTTCTCCCACAGGCGCCTCGACGGCGACGACGGCGGTCTCGCCGGCGCTGGGGAAGGCGCGGCGGACGTCGGCGAGCGCCTTCAGCGCCGGCTCGCTCTGGGCGGTCAGCGCGAGGTCGCTCGGCTTCGCGATGCGAAGCGACAGGGCCGGGTAGGCGAGCGCGGCGAGTAGCGCCGTCGTCAGCACGGCCGTCACGAGCGGGCGCCGGGTCACGCGATCGACGAGTGTCGCCCAGAAGCGGCTGCCGCCCTCCGTACGCGCGTGCGGTAGCAGCGGGATGCGGCCGCGGTCGATCCTGGGGCCGAGCAGCCGCAGCGTCGCGGGGAGCACCGTGACTGCGCCGAGGACGGCGCACGCGATCACGGCGATCGCCGCGGTCGCGATTCCGCTCAGCGTCCGGACGCCGACGAGGTACATGCCGGCCATCGCGATCGCCACGGTCGCGCCCGAGACGACCACCGTTCGACCGGAGGTTCGCAGCGTCGTCTCGAGGGCGTCCTCGATCCCGGCGCCTCCGTGGCGCTCCGCGCGCGAGCGGACGACGAAGAAGAGTGCGTAGTCGACGCCGACCGCCATGCCGATCAGGAGCACGACCGTCTTGGCGCTGTCCTCGACCGGAAAGAGCTGGCTGAGCGGGCCGAGCAGCCCGAGCCCGGCCGCGACCGCGCTGAGCGCGAGCAGGACCGGGACGACCGCAGCCGTCAGGCTGCCGAAGGCGAAGAGGAGCACGAGCAGCGTGACCGGGATCGAGAGCAGCTCCGCGCGGTGGAGGTCGCGGTCGACGCTACGGTTCCGCGCCTCGTCGGCAGAGACGTCGCCCGTCTCCTCGATCGTCAGTTGCGGGTGCGCTTTCGCCGCGCCTGCGACCGCCGCCCGGATGGCGTCGACAGCGACCGCCCGCGTGAGCTCGGCGCTGACGACGGCGGAGTGGCCGTTGGCAGAGAGCTTGAGCTCCGGTGTGAGGCCGAGCGCGCGGAAGCGGCGTTCGACGTCCCGGATGGCGGCTCGCGGCACGGGTGTGCTGGGGGCGTGGATGTACGCGAGCTCCCGGCCCGGACCCCAGAGCCGGTTCTGGTCCATGATCGCGTAACCGCGCGCCGACTCCCCCACGGCGCCGTTGTCGAGCGTCTTCGTCCCGCTGAGCGCGCCGAACGCGACGGCTGCGGCGACGAATGCGACCCAGGCCGCGACCGCGATTCGGGGGTGGCGGATGCTCCAACTTCCGATGCTCATGTGCGACCTCCTTTGGATCGTTCGAGGGTCGCACCGGCGCCGTCGCCTGCCCAGGTGGGCAGCCGGAGACTTGCGCGGTACGGCTGGCCGGTACTAGCCGGGTGTTCTGTCCACTGCCAGCTAATCGCCGGGTTGCGATCTTGCCCCAGCCGCGGCGGCGGCGTATCCTTTTCCCACATGCCCGAACGGCACCTGAGAGCGGCTCAGACGCACGATGACATGGCGCGGCGCCACGAAGTGGCGGCGCTGCATTGGGATAAGTACGGCGAGCCTGAGCACGCCGAGTTAGAGCGCCGTAACGTCGAGATCGAGCGCGCTGCGGCGCAACTCGAACGCGACCGTGCCGATTTCATACAGCGCAAGCGAGCCGCGTCGACGGCGTAACGCTGTTCAGCTGTTCAGGGCCAGAGAAGCCACCAGACGGCGCGAATTCACATCAGGCCTCTAGTAGGAGGTTTGGCGAAACGGTCGGCGCGTCGTTTGAGGCGCACTGGCCCGGACAGGACCTGAAGGGGTTTCGTGAGAGGTCGATGACCGAGACCCCGTTGTCGGCCTCTTGAGCGGCGGGCAAAGCAGGACTACGGCCTTTCCCCGCTCCGCGTCCGCGGGCTCGCCAAGGTCGCGCTTCACGCCGGCCTCTGCATGTTGGCGCGGCTCTCGCAGGCGCTCGCCCGAGCGCGAGCCGTACACTCACTCGCGGCGTAAGCCGCGGTATAGTCGCCTCCCGGCTCGCGAGGTGACTGATGGCAGTAGAGATCAAGCTGAGCGACGGGACGACGCTGAGGACGGGGACCGACTCGGTCCTTACAGACCTGGTTCGCGCCTTCCGAGATCGCGAGCAGGCTTACGTTCCAGTCCAGACAGAAGAGGGCGAAACGTTCAACGTGAACCCCGAGCAGGTTGTCTACATACGCACGGTCAGATAGTTTTGCTAGGCGCTTCGCCAAGCTCTCCTAGTACCTAGTAGCTCGCGTTGAGGAACGTGACCACGGCCAGCACGCGCCGGTGGTCATCCCCCGATTGCGGGAGACGCAGCGTCGCGAAGATGTTCTTCACGTGCTTCTCGACGGTGTGCTCGGTGATGAACAGCCGCTCGGCGATCGCCCTGTTGGAGCGCCCTTCCGCCATCAGGGCCAGCACCTCGAGCTCGCGCTCGGTCAGGTCCTCGAGCGGCGTGTCTCCCTTGCGCCGCTGGCCGACGAGCTGGGCCACGACCGCCGGGTCGAGTACGGAGCCGCCCTCGCCGATCCGCCGCACGCTCGCCGACAGCTCGTCCAGATCCGACACGCGATCCTTGAGCATGTAGCCGACCCGCTCCGTCCCTGCCGCGAGCAGCTCGACCGCGTAGCGCGCCTGCACGTACTGCGAGAGCACCAGGATGCCGACGTGCGGCCAGCGCGCCCGGATCAGCTTGGCCGCCCGCAGCCCCTCGTCCGTGTGCGTCGGCGGCATGCGGATGTCGACGATTGCCACGTCGGGCTCGGTCCGCTCGACGAGCGCGCACAGCTCCTCGGCGTCGGCGGCCAGCCCGACGACGTCGAAGCCGCCCTCGGCGAGCAGACGCGAGAGGCCCTCGCGCAGGATGACGGCGTCGTTGGCGACGACTACGCGCACGGGATCTCCGCCCGCAGGGTCGTTCCGCGGCCGGGCGGGCTCGACACCGTCAGCCGCCCGCCGAGCGCCTCGACCCTGTCGGCGAGGCCGCGCACCCCAGAGCCGCCGCTCGTAGACGCGCCGCCGATGCCGTCGTCGGCCACCTCGAGCACGAGGACGCCGTCCTCGTGCGAGGCGACGAGGCGCACCTCGCTCGCGTGCGAGTGCTTCGCCGCGTTCGCGAGCGCCTCGCTGGCGACGAAGTAGCCGGCGCTCTCCACCTGCTCCGGCAGCCGCCCGGGCACGTCGACGTCCAACCGCACCGGCAGCGCGGCGCGCCGCGAGAGGTCGTCGAGCGCGGCGGCGAGCCCGCGCTCGACCAGGATCGCCGGGCGAATCCCCTGCGTCAGCTCTCGCAGCTCCGCCAGCGCGACGGTGAGAGCGTCGCGCGCCTCGCGCAGGACCGGCTGCACCGCCGCGCGGTCGGCCGCCAGCTTCGACTCCGCGAGCCCCAGAGCCATCGCGATCGAGACCAGGCGCTGCTGCGTTCCGTCGTGCAGGTCGCGCTCGATCCGGCGGCGCTCCGTGTCCGTCGCCTCGACCAGCCGTGCGCGCGAGGCCTGGAGCTCGGCCAGCCGTGCGCGCAGCTCCGCCTGGAGGCGCGCATTCTCGAGCGTCAGCGCGGCCGCGGCGCACACCGACTGCACGAGCTCGCTGTTCTCGGCCAGCGCGGGATCGTGGATCAGCGCCGCGATCGGCTCGCCCTCCCGCTCGACCACCGTCGCCGCGCGCTCGGACTCCGGCTGCGGCAGCGCGACCGGCTGCCCGCCGGCGTCGACGTAGCGAGCGCCGGCCGGCACCCAGTAGGCGAGCTCGAGCGACGGATCCCCGAGCGCTCGGGCGAGCGCCTCGCGCAGGTCGACGGGGGCGACGCCTTCGAGCTCGACGACGAGCCCGGCGACGGCGCCGCGCGCCAGCCGGCGCTGCAGCAGCGCCGCGAGCACCGCGACCGGGATCGACGCGAAGACGAGCTCCCGCACCCACGCCGGCCCCCGGCCCGAGCGGGTGGTCGAAGATGTCGTTCGCGACTGAGAAGGCAAGCGCGGCGAACATCGCGCTTCCCGCCCAGAGCACCGGCGCGCCCGCCCGTCGCTCCGGAGCGCTCGCCTCACGCCTCCGCCGCACGAGCAGCGCGACCGTGAACACCGAGAGCACGACCCCGACGGCGCGCTGGCCTTGCAGGATCGCGTCGGCGAGGCGGTCGTTGCGCGTGATCTCGAACGCGTTCGGCGGACACTCGGCGCAGAGCTGCGTGTGCGAGTCGGCGAACAGCAGCCAGACGAGCTCGACGACGGTCACGATCAGGACCGCTGCCGCGATGAGCGCGCGGTCGAGCCTGCTCCGCAGCCGCCCGCTCGGGAACGAGAGCACGAGGTAGACGAAGCCGAGCAGGTACACGGACTCGAGCGCCTTCCCGACCGTGAACACGAGCGAGGAGCCGGCGTCTGCCAGGAAGGTGGCGAACCAGGCGAAGCCGACGAACACCATCACCGTCCCGAGCCGGTTCTCCGGACGCTGGCGCCGCGCGATCAGGCCGCTGCCGATGTAGGCCCAGCCGACGACGAGCGCGAGCACGGCCGACGCCGCCGCGGGACTCCGCTCGCGGTCGCTCGCGACGATGAGCAGCGCCGCGCCCGCTCCCCCGGCGAGAGCGAGGAGTGCGATGAAGAGGTCACGCCTCATCGGCCGGCCGAGCAGATCGTGCACCGTGGCCGCAGCGAGCGCTACCCGGCTGGCCGCACTCGCGAGAAGTGCGGCCAGCCGGTAGCGAGATTCCCTAGGCCGAAAGAGCCGGCGTCGCCTCGGGAGCGGCCTCCCGCTCCTCGAGGTCGAAGCGCGGCAGCCACTCCAGCCAGCGCGGCAGGTACCAGTTCCGCTCGCCGAGGAGCTTCATCGTCGCCGGCAGGAGCACGCCGCGGACGATCGTCGCGTCGATCAGGATCGCGACCGCGAGCCCGACGCCGAACTGCTTGAACATCAGCAGCGAGAGCGTCCCGAAGATCGAGAACACGGCGACCATGACGACCGCCGCGCTCGTCACCACTCCGGCCGTCGACCTGATCCCCACCGAGATCGCGTCGTCCATGCCGGCGCCGCGCTGGAACGCCTCCCGGATCCGGCTGACGATGAACACGTGGTAGTCCATCGAGAGGCCGAACAGGATCACGAAGAGGAGCATCGGGATGACGGGGGTGATGCCGGAGGTGTCGCTGAAGCCGAGCAGCCCCCTGCCGAAGCCGTCCTGGAAGACGAGCACAAGCACTCCGTATGCGGCTCCGACGGACAGCAGGTTGAGCACGATCGCCTTGATCGCGACCACGATCGAGCGGAACGCGACCAAGAGCAGGCCGAACGCGAACAGGAGGACGAAGCCGACCACGATCGGCAGCTTCGCCTTCAGCTGCTCCTGCGAGTCCCGCCACTCGGCCGTGAGCCCGGTGACGCCGGCCTCCGTGTCCGGGAGCGCGCCGACCGTCTCGGGGACGATCTTGTCTCGCAACGCCGCCAGAGAGGCCTGCGCGGCGTTGGTTCCCGTGCCCTTGATCGGAACGGTGATGTTCGCGACCGTGGCGTCGCGGTTCGTCTCGACAGTGATCGGCTCGCCGATCCGCCCGGTCGCGAGCGCCTTGCTCTCAAGCTTGCGGATCGCGCTTTGGACGGCGGGCGCGTTCACGTTCGGCGCCTTGACGACCACGTTCGCGGGGAGCGGGGTGCCCGGAAACGCCGCCTGCATGTGGTTGTAGGCCTTGATCATCTTCAGGTTCTGCGGGTAGGTGTCAGGGCCGGGCGTCACCATTCGCAGGCCGAGCGCCGGAGCGGAAAGCGCGAGCAGCGCCCCGCCCGCGACGACCACGGAGACCACGGGCCGGCGCAGGACGCTGTCGACGATCGGTCCCCAGATGCGGCTCTCGCCGCTCTCGCGCCGGAGCCGGCGGATGTGCGGCACGTGCAGCCGGTCGACCTTGTCGCCCAGCTTCGAGAGCAGCGCGGGCAGAACCGTCAGCGAGCCGAGCATCGCGACGGCGACGACGAGCATCGTCGCCACGCCGAAGGACGCGAACGTCTTGTCGCCCGTCAGGAAGAGTCCCGCCATCGCGACCAGCACCGTCAGGCCGGAGATGAGGACCGACCGCCCGGAGGTTGCAGCGGCGGCTTCGAGCGCGGCGCGTTCGCTTCGGCCCGCGGCCCTCTCCGCGCGCTCACGGCGGAGGTAGAACATCGAGTAGTCCACTCCGACCGGGAGCCCGATCAGCAGGACGGTCGCCTTCACCTCCTGCGCCATCGGCAGCACGTGACTGGGCAGCGCCATCAGCCCGAACGTCGCGAAGACCGCCGTGAGCGCCAGCAGCAGAGGGATGCCTGCGGCCACGAGCGCTCCGAAGGCCACGACGAGGATGATCAGCGTGATCGGGATCGAGAACACGCCTGCGCTCTCAAGGTCGTTCGCGGCGGCCTCGTCGGCCGCCGTCTGCGCGCTCGCGTCGCCGAACTCTCCGACGAAGAAGCCGGGATGGGCGCTTTGCGCCTCGTCGACGCGATCCAGGACAGCGCCGACCTTGTCGCCGGCCTTGTTCTTGTCGCCCCGGATGTCGAACTCGACGAGCGCGGTGCGTCCGTCCTTCGAGACTGGGCCTCGATGGAGGTTCTCGACGTCCGGTACCTTCGAGACGCGCGCGACGACGTCGCTCACGGCGGAGTCGAAGGCGGGATCGCCGGCCCGAAGCGAACGGCTCTGGATGACGACCTTCTCAGCCGCGGGCTGCTTGAACCCATCGTTGAGGATCCGATCCATCCGGCCGGACTCGCCGGGCCCGGCCGTGTACGGGTCGACGGTCTTCGTGCCGACGGCGTTGCCGACGGCGAAGGCGACGAGCATGAAGGCTAGCCAGCCGAAGACGGCGGTCTTCCAGTGACCGGCGCTCCAGCGGCCCATGCGCGCCGCGATGTTGGATCTTGGCTGGTTTGCGCGAGACATCTCCGTCCTCCTTCGATTGATGCCTCGACGCTACGAGCGCGCCGTCCGGAGAACGTCGGCGCCGGGTCGGATTCGACCTCGGACCAGGCGACGATCCCGGCTCCTACTCGAGTAGGACGCCGCTAGGCGACGAGCGTCCGGCGCGGGCCGCGCCTGACGAACTCTGCGAGCCGCTCGCGCGCGCGCTCGATCTCCGTGCCGTACATGTCGAGCTCACCGGCGTCGGCGCCGCGCTGCTCGCGGAGCCTGCGCACGAGCACGAGCCCCTTCAGGTGGAGCACTAGGTCGTCGAGCTCGCGAAAGCTCTTGCTCACGCTGCCTCCTCGAGCGCGAGCGCATCGGCGTCGACGCGCTCGACTCGCGGCGCGGCGCCGGACCTGACCAGCGTCGCGGCGAGCAGCGCGCCGACGACGAGCAGCCCCGTGAGAATGTCGAGTCCGGTCCGGAACCCGTGGTCGAGCGCGATGCCGCTCGCGGCGCCAATGCCGGGGTGGGCGTCGACGTAGCTCGAGGTCGAGGTCGCGGCGATCGCGCTGATCGCGGCGACGCCGATCGCACCGCCGATCTGGCGGCTCGTGTTGATCAGGCCCGAGGCCACGCCTGCGTCCGATCGCTCGACGCCCGTGAGGCTGGCGATCGTCACCGGGACGAACGAGAGTCCCATCCCGGCGCCGCCGAGGACGAACGCTGGGAAGAGATCCCAGAAGTAGCGGCCGTCGACAGGTAGGCGCGTCAGCAGCGCGAGCGAGACGGCGGAGACGAGGAGGCCGGCGGTGAGCGTCGCCCTCGCGCCGACACGGCCGACGAGCACCTGCGCGACGTTCGAGGCGACGACGACCGTCAGCGCGAAGCCGCTGAAGGCGAGCCCCGCGCGAATCGCGGAGTAGTGGAGAACGTCCTGGAGGTACAGGGTCAAGAGGAAGAACTCGGAGAACGCGACGGCGCCGACGATCGCCATCGTCGCGTTCGCCGCCGTGAGCGTGCGCAAGCGGAAGATCCGGAGCGGGAGGAGCGGCGACCGCGCGCGGAGCTCGATCAGGACGAACGCGAGCACCAGGGCCGCCGAACCCGCGAGCAGGGCGAGCGTCGTCGGCGAACCCCAGCCGTCGCTCGTGGCGCGCGTCAGCGCGTAGACGAGCACCATCAAGCCCGATGTGATGGTCGCGGCGCCGGCGAAGTCGAAGTGCCGATGCGCCAGGCCTGCGCGGCTCTCCGTGAGTAGCCACGGAGTGAGCGCGAGCGCGGCGATCCCCACAGGCACGTTGATGAAGAAGATCCACGACCAGCTCAGATACGAGGTGAGAAGGCCGCCGAGAAGGACGCCGACCGCTGCTCCGCTCCCCGACGCGGCGCCGTAGATCCCGAGCGCGAGGTTGCGCTCGCGGCCCTCGGCGAACGTCGTCATCAGGAGCGAGAGCGCCGCCGGAGCGAGGAGCGCTCCGCCGAGGCCCTGGAGGGCGCGGAAGCCGATCAGCGAGGCCTCTGACCACGCGAGCCCGCAGAGCAGCGAGCTCAGCGCGAAGAGGCCGAGGCCGGCCACGAAGAGGCGGCGCCGACCGAGCAGGTCGGCGAGCCGGCCGCCGAGCAGCAGCGCGCCGCCGAAGAGGAGCGCGTACGCCGAGACCACCCACTGCAGGTTCGTCGCCGAGAAATGGAGATCGGTCTTGATCGACGGCAGCGCGACGTTCACGATCGCGACGTCGAGGATGACCATGAACTGCGCGGTGACGATGAGAGCGAGGGCGCTCCAGCGGCGCTCGTGCTTCGTGGCGATGCTCACGTGGTTGGCCTCCCTAATCGTTGACTTCTTCAACGTTATACCAGGCCAACGCTTGAGCGAGCTACCCTATTCCACATGACCGTTACGGATTCCGAGCCGGCGTCCACCCGCCCGCTGCCGCGGCTGCCGGAGGAGCTCGTCGCCTCCACCGCGTTCCTGATCAAACGACTCGGCTTCGCCGCGAAGGACCGGGCCGCGAAGGCATACGAGCGCGCTGGGCTCCATCCCTACCACCACGCCGTGCTCGCTGTCCTGGACGAGGGCTCCCGCGAGACGCAGGGCGCGATCGCCGACGCGCTTGGCTACGACCGCGGCCAGCTCGTCGGCCTGCTCGACGAGCTCGAGGAGCAGGGCCTCGTCGAGCGCCGCCGCGATCCGGCCGACCGCCGCCGCCACATCGTGCGGCTCACGCCCGAGGGCAAGCGGTCACTCGCGAAGCTCCGCGCGCTCGCGCGAAAGCTCGACGACGACCTGCTCGCCCCGCTCGACGACCGCGAGCGCGAGCAGTTCCACGCGCTGCTGCTTCGGCTGGCGCAGGAGCACCTGCCGGCGTGCGCGCCGACAGCGCTGCCGGCGGCTCGCGCCGCCCGCAGCGACAAGTAGCGCAGTTCTAGCGGTCGATCAGTCCGTCAGGGATAGGAGACGACGTCGACGGGCGTCGTGTTCGGTGGGGTCGGCGGCCCGAAGTCGTTGACGACGTGGTCGATCACGCCGTTGCCGACGATCGACAGCGTGAGGAGGTCGTGCAGCTTCAGCCCCGATGTCACCGGCACCTCGAAGGCGTGGGTCGCGTGGATCGTCGGGTCGACGTTGAAGAAGCAGTAGCTCCCTAGCCCCCAGCCTTCGTGGGTCTTGACCGAGTCTGCGACCTTGTACGCCGCGTAGCCGAGGGTGCCGTCCTGCTGCCAGTCTGCCTGGTTCGGCGGGTCGTACGGCATCTCGTTCTGGAACATGATCGTCTTTCCGTTTTCGCCGTTCCAGACGACCTCGTTCTTCTGGAAGTGCTCGACGAAGAGGCCGGTGGCGATCACGTTGTCGCCGTTCACGACGACTCCCGTGTCGGCGGTATTGCTCGTCCAGCCGACACCGCTGCCGTGGTCTGCGCGCCAGGCCCAGATGTCGTCCAGGATCGTGTTGTCGGCGTTCACCTCGAGGCTGACGGTCGCCTTCCCGAGATGCGGCCCGCCGATGCGAAAGAAGTCGTCGTGGAGCGCAGTCGGGTCGGCCGGATCGCTCGCCCGCGGGTCGTGCTGGTTCGGCGGGTGCGGCGTGCCGACCTGGAGCAGCACAGGCGAGTTCGACGCGTCCGCGTCGAAGATCACTCCGGAGACCTCGACGCCCTTCACGTCGCCGACCGTCATCGGGACGACGCCGTCGCGCGCGTCGAGCGTCGCCAGGCCGAGGCCGAGCACGATCGTGTCGGGCCGCTTGACCTTGATCGTCTTGTCGAGCTCATAGACGCCCGGCGTGAAGATCAGGTTCTGCCCCCGGGCGAGCGCGTTGTTGATCGTCTTCGCGTCGTCGGTCGGCCTGGC
>DASUZD010000043.1:0-8359 GCA_036377055.1 Gaiellaceae bacterium
CGGAGGACGTCCTCGTCCGGCCGCTCGTAGCGACCGCCGTAGGAGCCGTCGCCGAGGCCTCGGCGGACCTCGTCCGGGCCGGCCGCCTCGAACGCCGCCATGTCGACCATCGGCTTCGCCGCCTCCGGCAGCTCGACGCCCACGAGGCGCGTCCACGGGAAGTTCTCCATCCACGAGGCGTGGCTCGACTCGGGGTCGATCTCCTGGACGACCGCCCACACCTCGGGTCCGCTGAACCAGCTGTGGAAGAGCGCCTGCGCGTCCGGCCGTTCGCCGACCCACTCCCGGATAGCCGCCCTCGCCGCGATGTTGCCGCCATGGCCGTTCAGGACGAGGATGCGCCGGAAGCCCTGACGCCGAAGGGACTCGAGCAGGTCGCGCACGACCGCGACGAACGTCTCGAGGCGGAGCGTCGGGCTGCCCGGGTACGCGGCGAAGGTCGGCGTGAGCCCGTACGGCAGCACCGGCAAGACCGGCACCCCGAGCGGCTCCGCAGCCTCGACGGCGACTCCCTCGGCGAGGAGGTTGTCGGTCTCGAGCGAGAGGTACGCGTGCTGCTCGGTCGAGCCGAGCGGCAGGACGATCCGGTCATCCCGCTCGAGGTAGGCCTCGAGCTGCATCCAGTTGAGGTCGCGAACCCTCAGTCGAACTCCGCTGCCACCTCGTACACGCCGACCGACGAGACCTGTCCCTGTGCCTCCTCCATCGCCTGCCTGCGGAGCCCGGCGGCCACGACCTCGCTCGCGGAGAGGACGTCGTAGCCCTCCCAGAAGGTGACGGTCACAGCGGAGCCGTTCTCGCGATCGATGAGTATGTACCCGCCTTTCGCGCCTCTCAGCCCGCGGAGCTGCTCGCTTGCCGCCTCGAACCCGCGAACGGCCGCGTCCATCTGCTCAGGCTCGACCTCGTACCGCGCCACGCGCGCCCACATCGCCCGCCTCCCTGACTCGTGTGGCGCAGAGCGTTCCCCCACGCCGTGATTACGAATCGGGACGGCCGGATTCGAACCGGCGGCCTCCTGCTCCCAAAGCAGGCGCGCTACCAGGCTGCGCTACGTCCCGTTGGCGCCAGTTTAGGCGACGCGCACGGAAAGCGGAAAGCCCGCACCGTGCATCGTTTTTCACCCTTTTGTCACCCTTTTGGGGGATACCCCGTCCGGTGGGATCGTAAGAGTGTCCTCCGATGCGCCCGCCGGGGGGTTTCGTCGCTGTTCTCGCCGTGCTCGCAGTCATGGCCTTCGCCGTGTCCACGGCCGATGCCGCGACCCTTGCCCCGCATTCGGAGTCGGCGCTCCTCGCGGCGATGAACCGCGCGCGCGCAGCGGGCGGACTCCGGCCGCTCCGCTTCGACGCGCGACTCCGCCGAGCTGCGCGGTCGCACTCCCGCGAGATGCTCCGGTACGACTACTTCGGCCACGGCGCCTTCGCTCGGAGGCTCCTGGCGTTCCGCCTTCGCGGCCCGGTCATCGGCGAGAACCTCGCTTGGGGGAAGGGGCTCTATCGACGCGCGGGCGTGATCGTGACCGAGTGGCTGCACAGCCCCGAGCACCGCGCCAACCTGCTCCGCCCCGGCTTCAGCCGCGTCGGCGTCGGCTCGCTGACCGGGCGGTTCGACGGGCAGCGAAACGTGCTCGTCGTGACGGCCGACTTCGCCGGCCAGTAGGCCGCGCCCCGGAGGGTCCAGCGAAACGGTCTTCGTTGCACGGGCCGTGATGCTCGTTCCGAGGCAAGGACGCAGGGAGCGTCGGTAACAGCCTTATCGACGCGACCGAGGACGCCGCATCGGGGCGAGCAGCGCGGCCCGGGCGGCACAAGGCTGCTTCGCTGGCCCCTCCTAGCCCTCTTCCATCAGCGCGCGCAGCTGGGCCAGCTTCTCGTGCCGGAGCTCGTCGCGCTCGCCTCGGTCGACGCGCGCGATCACGTCCTCGACGAGCGGCGCGAGCTCGAGCGGGTTGAACGGTTTCGTCACGTAGTCGACGCCGCCGATGTCGAGGCCGCGGGCCCGGTCGCGAAACTCGGCGCGTGCGGTCAGGAAGATGATCGGGATCCCCTTCGTCGCTGGGTCGACGAGGAGCTGCTCGGCGACGCGCCAGCCGTCGAGGCCCGGCATCATCACGTCGAGGAGCACGACGTCCGGGTCCTGCGTCCGCGCGAGCTCGAGCCCGCCCGGCCCGTCCGCCGCCTCCAGCACCTCCATCTCCTCGGCCTCCAGGTTGACGCGGCAGAGCAGCCGGATCGGCGCTTCGTCGTCGATGACGAGCACCTTGGTCATCGGTTGGGAGGGGTGCCGCAGGTGGACAAGCTTCGACCCGCTATACCCATCGCGTCACCAGATCAGTCCACGCTCGTCGCGATGGGGGTGCGCGCGAGCGGCAGCTCGAACCAGAAGCGCGAGCCCTGGCCCTCCTGCGACGCAACCTCGATGTGCCCGCCCATCGCCTCGACGAGGCCGCGCGCGATGAAGAGTCCGAGGCCGCTGCCGCCCCCGCCCGCGCCCGCATTCCGGCCGGCCGTCTCGGCTCGATAGAACTTGCGGAAGATCCGCTCCCGCTCGCCCTGCGGGATGCCCATGCCCTCGTCGACGACCTCGAGCTCGACCGTCCCGCCGCGGCGATGCGCGCCGATCGTGACCGTCCCGCCGTCGGGCGAGTACTTGACGGCGTTGTCGACGAGCGCGCCGAGGATCTGGCGCAGCTTCTCGGCGTCGGCCTCGGCGGTCAGCGGCCGCTCGGGGACGTCGACGACGAACTGGTGCGCGTCGACGGCGCCGTCCACCTGCGCGCTCGCGACCACCTCGTCGACGATCGACCCGACCTCCGTCGAGGCCAGGTTCACCTGGAGGTCGCCGGTGTCGAGCCGCGCGACGTTGAGCAGCGCGTCGACGATCGAGGTCAGGCGGTCGGACTCGGACGCGATGTAGCCGAGGAACGTGCGCCGCTCCTCCTCGCCGAAGAGCACGTCCTGCCGGAGCAGCGTCTCGGCGAAGCCGTAGATCGAGGTGAGCGGCGTCCGCAGCTCGTGCGAGACCGCGGCGACGAACTCCGACTTCATCTGCTCGACGCTGCGGTCGGCGGAGATGTCGCGGAACGCGAAGATCCGGCCGGCGACGGCGCCCGCGGGGTCGCGCATGACGGCCTCGGTGAGCGAGAGCCAGACGTCCTCGCCGCCGCGCACGATCGAGACGAGCCGGTCGCCGGCCGGCGCGTCGCCCTGCGACTCGAGCCCGCGCTGGAGCACCTGCGCGGGTGTCCGCCCGAGCGCCTCCTCCGACGGCACGCCGGTGATCTGTTCGGCGGCGCGGTTCCAGAGCACGACCTTCCCGTCACGGTCGACGGCGACGATCCCGTCGGCGATGTTCGCCAGGATCGCGAAGCTCCGCTCCTTCTCGAGGGCGACGCGCTGGTAGAGCTCGGCGTTCGAGAGCGCGGCCGAGGTGTTCGCGGCCAGCGCGAGCAGCGCCTCGACCTCCTCCTCGCGCCACGTCCGCGGCCGACGGCCATAGACCGAGAGCACGCCGTGCAGGAGGCCCTCCGGCCCGACGAGCGGAACCCCGAGATAGGACGAGTAGCCGCGGGAAAGCACGGTGTCGGCCGCGGCGAGCCGGGGGTCGTCGCGCGTGTCGTCGATCGCGACCGGGCCGCGCGACTGGACGACGTCGTCCGACAGCCGGCCCCTTGCCGGGGACGCCTCGCCGAGGAGGTCGGCGACGTCCTCGCCTTCGACGGCGCTGACGACGAGCTCGTCTCCGTCGAGCACGCGGATCGTGCACGCCTCCGCGCCGAGCAGCGCGGGCGCCTGTTGCACGACCTCGTCCAGGACCGCGGCGGGGTCGAGCTCGGTCGCGAGCAGGCCGCCGGTCCGCGCGAGCTGCTGCGCGAGCGCGCGGGCCGTCCGCTCGGCCTCGAAGAGCCCGCTTCGCTCGAGAGCGCCGCGCGCCGCGTCGCCGAGGTGTCGGGCGAGCTCGAGGTCGTCGTCCGTGAACGTCTTGTCGTCGCGGAAAGCGACAAGCACGAGGCCGGCGCTCTCGCCCCGCGGGTCCTCGACCGGCACCGCGAGCAGCGAGCGGCAGCCGCAGCCGCCGAGCAGCCGGCGCCAGTCCGCGTCCAGCCGCTCGTCGTCCGCGACGGCCGGCAACGCGATCAACCGCCCCGCCGCGGCAGCGTCGCCGACCGGCTCCACCTCGGGCGGCGGCTCGGCGGCAAGCACCTCCCGCAGGCGCTCCGGCAGCTCGAACGCGCCGACGAGCTCGAGGCCGAAGGTCCGCGGCATCAGCACCGCGGCATAGCTGCCGCCGAGCGCCTCGGTCGCCGCCTGCGCGACGGCCTCGTACGTGGCGGCGAGCGAGAGCGACTGCCCGAGCACCGACGCGATGCGGTAGAAGCCGCGTTGCACCTGCGCCTGACGCGTCCGCTCCGCGAACGTCTCCGCGTTCCTGAGCGCGAGCGAGGCGAGCCCGGCGAAGGCCTCGAGCGCGTCGGCCTCCGCAGGCTCGAACGGGCCGCCGCTGACGCGGCCGACGCCCAGCACGCCGAGCGTCTCGCCGCCCCAGACCATGGGGGCGACGATCGCACCGGAGAAGCCGGCGTAGGCAGCGTGCGGAACGGGATCGGCCATTCCCTGGTAGTCGGCCGCGATCACCGGCCGCGAGCTGCGCAGCGCCTCGCCGGCGACGCCCTTGTCGACCGGGAACTCGAACCCGACCAGCTCGGACGGCAGCCCGTACACGGCGGCGCAGCGGAGCGTGCCGCGCGCCGGGTCGAGCAGGTAGCAGTCGGCGGCGTCGACGCCGAGGAGCTGGGCGACCTGCTCGACGAGCCGCGGGAGCACGACGTCGAGCTGGAGCTCGCTCGTCAGCGCTTGGGCCGCCCTCAGCAGCCGGGCCTGCTGCTCGAGCCGCTGCTCGTTCTCGGCGAGGAGGCGCGCGATGTGGAGGGCCAGGCCGAGCTCACGCGCGATCGCCTCGAGCAGCGCCACCTCGGCGTCGACCCATGGTCCGGGCGTCGACCGGTGCACCGCGAGAACTCCGATCGTCTCGTCGACGAGCCCGATCGGCGTCGCGAGCGCCGACCGCGAGCCGAGCTCGAGCAGCGGCTCGCGGCCTCCGAGCTCGGGATCGGCGATCGCCGGGTCGGCCGCGACGTCTTCGACCGCGACCGTTCGCGCGTCGCGCAGCGCAAGATTCGAGACCGCCAGAGCGCGCACCGCGGGCGCCACCGACGGGAGCCCAGGCGCGCGCCACTCGGCCGCCACGGAGAAGTCCCGGCCGTCCTCACGCAGCCGCACGAAGCAGCGGCTGCCTCCGAGCGCGTCGGCCGTCTCGTGGACGGCGACCTCGAGCACGGCGCGCACGTCGAGCTCCGAGCGCACCTTCCGCGCGACGCGCGCGATCAGCCGCTCGCGCTCCAGGGCCCGCTCCAGCGCCTCTGCCGACCGCGTCCGGTCGAGCGCGAGCGCCGCCTCTCCCGCCAGCGCCTGCATCAGCGTCAACTCCTCCGCGGTGAAACTTCGATGCGCCGCGATCGACACCGCGACCAGCACCGCGATCACGCGCTCCTCCGAGATCAGCGGCGTCCACGCGCCGCTTCGCGCACCGACCTGCTCGGCGAGCCGACGGCTGACGCGCGTCGATCCGGCGACGTCGTAGACGGTCACTGGCGCGGCCTCGAAGACGGCGCTCGCGATCGCCGACGGCTCGTGCTCGAGGTCGAGCCGTACGTCGTGCCACCAGTCGACGTCGCGACCGTCCTGGCGCGCGACGAAGCCGGTCGCCTCGCGCCCGTCGTCGCTGACGAGGGCCAGCGCCGTGAACTCGACGTCGAAGAGCCTCCCGACCTCATCGAGCAGGATCCTCGCCGCGGCCTTCGCGTCGTGCGTGCGCGCGAGCGCGTTCGAGATCGTCGACACCGCCTCCAGCTCGCGGTCGCGGAGCGTCGTCTTGGCCTCGGCCTCGCGCGTCCGCACGGAGCCGGCGGCGAGCAGGCCGCGGTCGCGCCAGCGGACGAGCAAGAGCAACCCCGGCAGCAGCGCCACGAGCGTCGCCGCGAAGGGTGGCCAGACATGCCCTCCGATCGGCCGCCGGTCGTGCAGGACGAGGCCGCCGATGACCGCGGCCGGGATCGCGATGCACGGGAAGATCGCGGCGACCGCGACGTCGGTCGCGCCGAGCCGGCGCCGCTCGCGCCAGAGCGTCGGCACGACCGCGCCGGTGACGATCGCGTAGATCGCGGCCAGCGCGAAGAGAGGCGCCGCGTTGAAGACGACCGACTTCGTTGCGTCACTCACTGGGCCCTTCGGATGATAGGTAGCAGCCGACCCGGACCGAAAGTACGCGGCGGCCGCTCCGACCGCTTTATCGGTTGCAAAGATGGGCCACCCGGCCCATTGGCACGGAAGCCGAAGCGGGTTAGCTTCCCCGGCACTGGGCGATGCGAGCCGCGGCGCGCGAACCTGGCCTTTGCAGGCCGCGGCGAGCACTCAGGGAGCGCCCGCCGCACCGACCCCCCGAGCGGCGGGCGCCTCCCTGTCTATGACGAGCGCGTGACGGTTCCCCCGGTCCCCGCGCTTGACCCCCGGCTACCATGGCCTGCGGTTTGGTGGAGCGAGTTCTCCTCGCCTCGCCGCGGGGGTACTGCGCCGGGGTTGAACGTGCCGTCGAAACGGTCGAGCGCGCGCTCGAGCAGTACGGCGCTCCCGTCTACGTCCGCAAGCAGATCGTCCACAACGCGCACGTCGTGCGCGAGCTCGAGGAGCGCGGCGCGATCTTCATCGAGGACGAGAGCGAGGCGCCCGTCGGCGCGACCGTCGTCTTCTCTGCGCACGGCGTCTCACCGGCGGTGCGCGCGGCCGCGGCCGCGCGCCGGCTCGACACGATCGACGCCACGTGCCCGCTCGTCACGAAGGTGCACGCGCAGGCCCGCCACTACGCGGCTTCCGGGTACACGATCGTCCTGATCGGCCACGCCGGCCACGAGGAGGTCGTCGGCACGATGGGAGAGGCGCCGAGCTCGATCGTGCTGGTCGAGTCGGTCGACGATGTCGAGGCGCTCGACCTCCCGCCCAAGACGCCGCTCGCCTACATCACGCAGACGACGCTCTCGGTCGACGAGACCGCCGACATCGTCGCGGCGCTTCGGCGGCGCTTCCCCGACGTGCACGCACCTGCGAAGGAAGACATCTGCTACGCCACGTCGAACCGGCAGTGGGCCGTGAAGGAGCTGCTCGGCCGGATCGATCTCCTGCTCGTGATCGGGTCGGCGAACAGCTCGAACTCGAACCGGCTCGTCGAGGTCGCGCGCGCCGCGGGCGTCGAGGCGCACCTGATCGAGGACGAGGGCTCGATCGACGAGTCGTGGCTCGGCGGCCGGAGCGTCGTCGGCCTGACGTCCGGTGCGTCCGCGCCCGAGCGGCTCGTCACGAGGGTCTGCGAGTGGTTTCGCGCGCGGGGCGTCCGGCGGTTCGAGGAGCTCCCGACGGTGCGGGAGAACGTCGCCTTCAAGCTCCCCGTCGAGCTCCGGCGACGCGCCGCACCGAACGCCGCCTGAGGCTCGGGAGCTCTTTCGTGTCGGCCTCGCCGGCGAGGAACGTCGCCAGGCGCGCGGCCTCGTCCTCTGAGATGGACACCGCTCCTTCCGCGATGCCCGATTCGCTCCACACACTGAAGCGGACGTGATGCTCGTGGAGGTAACGCGAGACCCGGAGCGCCTTGCCCCTCTCACGGCCGAGCGCTGCGTGCGCCGGGAAGAACTCGACCAGCTTGCGCCGCTGCGGCTGGGCGCACCACGGACAGAAGCGCCACGCCTCCTCCACCGATCTCGCGCACTGCGGACACTCGTGCACCGCCGCCTCCTTGCCTCGGACCATAGCGTGCGAGCGGCCCGTCCGACATGCACGCGATGCTTGCGTAGGGAAGATTCGCGTGGTTGAGGGCGTTTCCAACCGGGTACTTCGGCGAACGGCCGCACACAAACAAACAAAGAAAGGACCCGCGGAATGACGATGCAGGTCACGGAGGCGAACTTCGACCAGGAAGTGCTCGGAAGCGACAAGCCCGTTCTCGTCGACTTCTGGGCCGAGTGGTGCGGCCCGTGCCACGCCGTCTCGCCAGTCCTCGAGCGGATCGTCGAGGAGCGGGGAGACGAGCTCAAGCTCGTGAAGGTCAACATCGACGAGGAACAGGGGCTCGCGATGCGCTACGGCGTGCAGTCGATCCCGCTCATGATCCTCTTCAAGGACGGCCAGCCCGCGAGCCACGCGATCGGCGCCAAGCCGAAGGGCATGATCGAGCGAGAGCTCGGGCTGGTCGAGACTAGCGTCTGACCTCGCGGGGGAACCCCTGGTTCCCCCACGGACCCCCTCCTCGC
>DASUZD010000044.1:0-6019 GCA_036377055.1 Gaiellaceae bacterium
TGTCTTCTGCCCGTTCGCCGACCGCACGAGCGGCCATGCGACCTACGGCGGCGGGCGCTACCTGCTCGACACCGTCAAGGGCGCCGATCTCGGCGGGGATCGCGGCGGTCTCGTCCTCGACTTCAACTTCGCCTACAACCCTTCGTGCAGCTACGACCCGCGGTGGGTCTGTCCGCTGACGCCGCCGGCGAACCGGCTCCCGCTCGAGGTGGCGGCGGGCGAGCGGCACCCGCACCGGTCGCGCCCGACCTGAGGAAGCCGCTCATCCCGGCAGGTACCACACGGTGAGCCGGGGCCGGAGCCAGGAGTCGGCGTAGCTCGAGCTCGGGAACGACGGGCCACTCGAGCCGAAGTCCTCCTCTGCATCCGTGAGCTTGATCAGGACGCCGTCGTTCTCGAGGCCGCCCGACTTCCAGTCGGCCACGATGTCGCAGAGGTCCCACACGACCCACCCAGCCGAGGCGAACGGATCGATCAACGCGCTCGCCACAGTCGGGCCGAACTCGACCTCGCGCTGCGCCGACCAGCGGGCCGTGAAGATCGGGCGCGCGTCGAACTGGAACCCGCGCTCGTCGCAGGCTCGGCGCCGACGGAACGGAGCGACGCACGTGCGGTCGTACCACAGCGATAGCTCCGCGCCGACGACGAGCGCGGCGGACGGCACCGAGGCGAGCGAGAACCGCAGCGCCGCCCGCCAGACCTTGTCGTCGACGCCGCCGACGCCGAGACGGTCGGAGTCGTCTCGGTAGCACCGCTCAGCCCAGTCGTAGCCCCAATCGCACGAGAACGGCAGCGCGACGTCCTCGACGGGCGCGAGCGTGACCACGCGGATGGCCGATGCCTGCGCGACACCGGCGAGACCGAGCCCCAGCGCGAGGATGACGACCACGACGAGCGGAATTCGCATGCGTCCATCGTCGCGAGCAAACCGTCACGCGTGGTGAACGTCTTCGTGCCGGATGTGGAACTTTCCGCGGGCCGGCCGCGCAGCGCGCGCTACGCGTCAGCCTCCCAGATCACGCTCGCCATGTACGGCAGCCCGGCGGTGCGCGTCGCAAACGTGAGGTACTCGAGCTCGATCGCCTCGCCGTCCCACCGTTCGACGGTCACGCGGCCACGTCCGCCGTGGCCACGGACGACGTCCGAGACGATCTCGTCGCCGCCGACGGTGCGGTCGCCGACGGTCGAGCCGAGCAGCTGCTCCAGCGTGCACCCGAGCAGCGAGCACGCGCGCTGGTTGGCCGCGATGTAGTGACGGTCGTCCTCCCAGACGAGGAACCCGACCTCGGCGCCCTGGACCGCGTCCGCGAGCAGCGTCGCCTGCACCTCCCCCGCCCCGAGCAGGTCTTTCGTCGAGTCTTCCACCGCTTGAGCGTACGACGCCGCGCGATCCGCGACTAGTACGCGGGTTTTGGCGGAAGATCTTCGCGATGAACCCGTCACACGCGGACGAGCCCCACGTCCTCCGCGAGTACGCGCTCCTGGCCGACGGCGAGCGCGGCGTTCTCGTCGGCCCGCACGGCGACGTCGCGTGGATGTGCTTCCCGCGCTGGGACTCCGACGCGCTCTTCTCGGCGCTGATCGGCGGCGGCGGCACGTACGCGGTCACGCCGAAAGGGCGGTTCGTCTGGGGCGGCTACTACGAGAGAGCGACCCTGATCTGGCACAGCCGCTGGGTAACCGACGAGAACGCGATCGTCGAGTGCCGCGAGGCGCTCGCCCTGCCGGCCCGGCCCGAGCGCGCGGTGCTCCTCCGCCGGGTCGTCGCGCTCCGGGACGAGGCCCGCGTCGAGGTCGTCCTCCGGCTGCTCGGGCGGTTCGGCAGCGAGGCCGTTCGTGATCTCTCCCGGACCGACGACGGCTGCTGGGTCGGGCGCGTCGGCGACCTCCACGCATGCTGGGCAGGCGCGGCCGAAGCGCAGCCCCGCGACGGCGCGCTCGAGCTGCACCTCCGGCTCGACGACGGCGAGCGGCACGACCTCGTGCTCGTCGTTGCCCGCGACCCGAAGGAGCTCGAGCCCCCGGACCCGACCACGGCCTGGTCGGCGACCGAGGAAGCGTGGCGCGAATCGGTCCCCCGCCTCGACCGATCGGCGGCGCCCCGCGACGCGCGCCACGCGTACGCCGTCCTCTCCGGGCTCACGGGCCCGAGCGGCGGACTCGTCGCGGCCGCGACGACCTCGCTCCCGGAACGCGCGCGCGAGGGCAAAAGCTACGACTACCGCTACGTCTGGATCCGCGACCATTGCTACTGCGGCCAGGCGGTCGCTGCGGCGGGGCCGTACCCGCTCCTCGACTCCTCGGTCAGGTTCGTCCGCGAGCGCCTGCTCGAGGACGGCCGCGAGCTTCGGCCCGTCTACACGACCACCGGCGGGCGCGTCCCGGACGAGCGGAGCCTCGACCTGGTCGGCTACCCCGGCGGAACGGACGTCGTCGGCAACCACGCCGCGAAGCAGTTCCAGCTCGACGCCTTCGGCGAGGCACTCCTCCTCTTCGCCGCCGCCGCGCGACACGACCGCCTGGACGCGGAGACCTGGCGCGCCGCCGAGATCGCCGCCGAGGCGATCCACGACCGCTGGCGAGAACGCGACGCCGGGATCTGGGAGCTCGATCCGGACGAGTGGACACACAGCAGGCTGATCTGCGCCGCCGGCCTGCGCGCGATCGCGGCACGCGGCCCCGGCAAAGACCAGGCCGCGCGCTGGCTGGCTCTCGCCGACGCGATCACCGCTGACGCGGCCGCCCGCTGCCTCCACCCCACCGGCCGGTGGCAGCGCTCGCCGACGGACGAGCGAATCGACTGCGCGCTGCTCATGCCCACGATTCGCGGAGCGATCGCCCCCGACGACCCGCGCTCGGTCGAGACGCTGCGCGCGGTCGAGGGCGAGCTGACGGAGGACGGCTACGCCTACCGCTACCGCCCCGACGCGCGCCCGCTCGGCGAGGCCGAGGGCGCCTTCCTGCTCTGCGGGTTCGTGCTGAGCCTGGCGCACGCGCAGCGGGGCGACCACGTCGCCGCGGCGCGCTGGTTCGAACGCAACCGCGCAGCCTGCGGCCCGCCCGGCCTCCTTGCCGAGGAGTTCGACGTGCTCCAGCGGCAGCTCCGCGGCAACCTGCCGCAGGCGTTCGTGCACGCGCTGCTGCTCGAGTGCGCCGTCTCGCTCGAGGTTTCGGGAGGCGCCGCGGGAGATACATCGTAGTCCGTACCGCGTTTTCGGCGGGCGCTCGAGCGGGAACCCCGCAATGGAGCCGAGCGAAAGGAGTCTCCGATGGCCGAGCTGGTCGCCGACTACGTCCTGAAGCGCCTCACCGCCTGGGGCGTCCACCGCATCTACGGGTATCCCGGCGATGGGATCAACGCGTTCCTCGGCGCCCTCGACCGCGCGAACGGCGACCCGGACTTCATCCAGGTTCGGCACGAGGAGATGTCCGCGTTCATGGCCTGCGCGCACGCCAAGTTCACGGGCGACATCGGCGTCTGCATGGCCACCTCCGGGCCGGGCGCGATCCACCTCCTGAACGGGCTCTACGACGCGAAGCTCGACCACCAGCCCGTGGTCGCGCTGATCGGCCAGCAGAAGCGGATGTCGCTCGGCGCGCACTACCAACAGGAGGTCGACCTGCCGCTGCTGTTCCGGGACGTGTCCGAGTACGTCCAGTACTGCATGGAGCCGGCACAGGCGCGGCATCTGATCGACCGCGCGCTGCGCATCGCGATCGACCGCCGCGCCGTCTGCACGCTGATCTTCCCCGGCGACGTTCAGGAGGAGAAGGCGGTCGAGTCGCCGCCGCGGACGCACGGCGCCGTCTACTCGAGCATCGGCTACGCGCGGCCGCGGATCGTGCCGCCGGGCGCCGAGCTCGACCGCGCCGGCGAGCTGCTGAACGGCGCGAAGAAAGTCGCGATGCTCGTCGGCCAGGGCGCGCTCGGCGCGAGCGAGGAGGTCGAGGAGACAGCGGAGCTGCTGGGCGCGGGCGTCGCGAAGGCGCTGCTCGGGCGGACCGTGTTGCCGGACGACCTGCCCTTCGTCACCGGTCCGATCGGCCTGCTCGGCTCGACCGCGAGCTACGAGCTGATGGAGAGCTGCGACGCGCTGCTCATGGTCGGCACGAGCTTCCCGTACGCCGAGTGGCTGCCGAAGGAAGGCCAGGCGAAGTGCGTCGAGATCGACGTCGACGCGAGCATGATCGGGATCCGCTATCCGGTCGACGTCTTCCTGATCGGCGACGCGAAGGAGACGCTCGCGGAGCTGAACCGCCAGCTGAAGCGCAAGGAGGACCGCTCGTGGCGCGAGACCGTCGAGAAGAACGTGCGCGAGTGGTGGCGCGTCGTCGAGGACCGGGCGATGATGGACGCCGACCCGATGAACCCACAGCGGGTCGTGCACGAGCTCTCGCTGCGATTGCCGGACGACGCGATCGTCGCCGCCGACTCGGGCTCGTCCACCAACTGGTGGGCACGGCAGCTCCGGCTACGTCGCGGGAACATGGCGTCCCTCTCCGGCACGCTCGCGACGATGGGCTCCGGCACGCCGTACGCGATCGCCGCGAAGTTCGCCTACCCGAACCGGCCGGTGATCGCCTTCGTCGGCGACGGCGCCTTCCAGATGAACGGCATGAACGAGCTGCTGACGATCAAGCGCTACCACGAGCGCTGGCCCGACCAGCGGCTCGTCATCTGCGTCTTCAACAACCAGGACCTGAACCAGGTGACGTGGGAGCAGCGCGTGCTCACCGGCGACCCCAAGTACCCGGGCACGCAGTGGCTGCCCGACTTCCCCTACGCGCGCTACGCCGAGCTCGTCGGGTTCAAGGGCGTCTTCTGCGACGACGGCGACGCGGTCGGCGACGCCTGGGACGAGGTCCTCTCCGCCGGCACGCCCGCGGTGCTCGAGGTAAAGGTGGATCCGGAGGTGCCGCCGCTGCCGCCGCACATCCGAGTCGAGCAGGCGAAGAAGATGGCGCAGGCGATGGTCAAGGGCGATCCCGAGCGGACGGGGGTGATGGAGAAGTCGCTGCTCGGCAAGCTCGCCGAGCTCAAGGAATCGCTGCCCGGCCGGTCGTGACCACCGTCGCCTCCACGAGCCTCGGCGTCGCGGTCGACTCGCTCGCCGTCTCGGCGTACACCATCCCGACCGACGCGCCCGAGTCGGACGGGACGCTCGAATGGGACTCGACCACGATCGTCGTGGTCGAAGCGCACGCGGGCGACGAGGTCGGCCTCGGCTACACGTACGGGCCGCGCGCGGTCGGCACGCTCGTCGAGGAGCTGCTGGCGGACGTCGTCGAGGGCGCGGACGCGGGAGCTCCCGGGGTCGTCTGGCCGCAGCTCGGCGCGCGGCTGCGAAACGCCGGGCGGCCGGGCATCGGCTTCATGGCGTTAGCGGCAGTCGACACGGCGCTCTGGGACCTGAAGGCGCGCCTGCTCGGAGTGTCGTTCGTCGACGTGCTGCCGCGCGCGCACGACTCGGTCCCGGTCTACGGCAGCGGCGGCTTCTGCTCGTACTCGCTCACGCGGCTCGCCGAGCAACTGGGCGAGTGGGTCGCCGAGGGGATCCCGCGCGTGAAGATGAAGGTCGGCCGGGACCCTGAGGACGACCCGGCGCGGCTCGACGCCGCTCGCAAGGCGATCGGCGAAGCGGCCGAGCTCTACGTCGACTCGAACGGCGCGCTCTCGCGCAAGCAAGCGCTGCTCTGGGCCGAGCGGTTCGGCCGGGAGTGGGGCGTGAGCTGGTACGAGGAGCCGGTCAGCTCGGCCGACTTCGAGGGGCTCCGCCTCCTGCGCGACCGGGCGCCGCTGGAGATCGCGGCCGGCGAATACGCCTACGTGCCCGCCGACTTCCGCAACCTGCTCGGCTGCGTCGACTGCCTGCAGGCCGACGTGACGCGCTGCGGCGGGATCACCGGCTTCCTGCGCGCCGGCGCGCTTGCGGCGGCCCACGACCTCGACCTCTCGGCGCACTGCGCGCCGGCCGCGAGCGTCGCCGTGTGCTGCGCGGTGCCGCGATTCCGCCATCTC